>JAYFRC010000033.1:0-2699 GCA_034926415.1 Oscillospiraceae bacterium | reverse complement strand
TTTGGTGCCGACGGATATATCCGAATATCCGTATTCCTTGCAGAAATCGTTTGCGAAAGAGAGGGGAGAAGTATTCTGACTGCTCCTGATATCTATCTCAAAGCTGCCGTTGTTGCGAAAAGTTGCGGAACCGTTTTCATTCTGATAATAATAAACTCCGCCGCCCTCGTCGGTGCGTTTAACGTTGCCGAGCACATAGCGCACAAGCGAAAGCTCCCGGCTCTCGTCGCGGCTGAGGGTGAGGGTGTCGGGCAGGGTGAGATCGGATATCTCTTTTGCGTCTACGCTTATGCCGCTCGCTGCAAGCAGCGACACGGTCTGGTCGACGAGCTCTTGTTTCGCAGCTTGCCGCGAAGCGTAGTTTGAAGCGGTGAGGATGAGCAGGAAAATATTTACAAATACGAGCAGAATGATAACGATATTTTTAAGACGGTATGTTTCCACGGCTCATTCCTCCTTCCCGGATTATGGAAAACAAAAGTAAAACGGCTTCAGGTCAGCCATGCGGCCGAAGCCGAGCTGCCGGAATCGAAGTAGCCTATCGTAAGCAGGCTTCTCAAGGGGGCCGCGGCCGCGGCCTGCCTTATCGGAAGAAGATGCGACGAAGATTCAGTGGAGGCCGAGTAGCTGCGGCAAAGCGCGGAGAAAGAGGATATTACGCCGTTTTCAATATTGAACGTCATTGCCGCTCCGCCGCTTTTGGCGATCGGATAGCCTCCGCTTCTGTACCCGATGCTGACGACGCAGCCGTTATCGTTTTCTTCGTATCCGGCAATATAGATATCTGAGCCGGAAATGGAGGCAATCTTTGAGGCAAGAGCCCAGACTGCGGAAATGGCTGACACGGCGGTAGTTTCGCCGTTTTCCGCGGCTGCGGGAAATACGCTGTCGCCGCTGCTGAGTTCGTCGCAGCTCACGAGACCGTCGGTGCCAATGTGAAGCGTGCGCGACCCGTCTATTATGACCTCCGTGCCGTTTGACTCTGCGTATTTTGTATTTGAATGGGCGTTGAAGCCGAGAAGCGTCAAAAGCGCGTTGGAACCGTCGCTGTCAAGCGAATTGGCGGCGGCGAGGTTTGTAAGCGAGGGAAGCGAGGCGGGGATCAGAGTATAGGGAGATATAGACGAATAGTCATTGTCGGTGAAGGCAAAGCACACGTCGTTTTCCGTGTAGGGCGAGACTGAATTGAGCAGCGACTGGTACGATGCCGCGGTATCCCAGACATAAAACGTACCATCGTCTGGATTAGCGGCAAAAAGGCGGACTGAGCCGCCCGTATCGCCTGAGACGAGAATAAACTCGGCGCTGTACGACAGACCGTCGCCCGAAAGACCAAGCCACTTGGCCACGGCGGACATGGGCAGCGGAGAGAAGAAATCGAAGCATACGCTGCTGTGTTGAAGGGCTTCGCGGAAATCCTGCTCCGCCGCGGGTGCCTGCGAGCTGGATGAGCCGAGCGCCTCCCTGAGAATGGTGCCAAGATTTTCAAACACCGTGTCAGACGACGTGACGTTCAGATAGCCACTTGACTCGTCGCCGTTTCTGACGACTATGTGCATCGGAAGGACGGCGCTGCTTATCGACGATGAGTCAGACGCGGACTGAGTACTGCCGCTGTCGGAGAAAAGGGTTCTGAGAAGCGATGTTCCACCCTCGAGCGCCTGCGACCGAAACAGCAAAACAACAGCGAGGCATACGAGTGCCGTAATCGCAATGTTTTGCAGCATATCGCGTTTTTTGTGCGAACGTTTATTCATTTTTTTCCTCCGGGCGGCGTATCGGAAGCGTTATGCGTGTGGTTGTGCCGGGGCCGTCCCGGTCGACGAGACCGATGGTTCCGCCGTGCTGAGCGACGATCTCTCTTGCTATCGAAAGACCTAGGCCGGTGCCGCCGCTTTCGCGTGAGCGCGCCTTGTCGACGCGGTAAAAGCGCTCAAATATCCTGTCGCGATCCTTGTCCGGTATGCCTATTCCGTTGTCGTCGACTTCTACCCAGATATTGGAAGCGTCACTTCCGGCGCTTACTGTTATCGTGCCGCCATCGGGTGTGTATTTTATGGAGTTCGCGACAATATTCATGAGCACCTGTTCAATTCTGCCGCGGTCGGCGGTTATCGTCGGGAGTGAGGAGTAATGGCGAACGAGCGTGTGCGAGTGATTTTTCATATCCATGCCGACGGCACGGCAGACCTCGTCTATCATGTCCTTCGCGCTGAATTCGGTGTAATTCATTTCCGTGCGTCCGTAATCGAGTTTCGACAGCGTGAGCAGGTCCTGAACTATGTGCGTCATCCGGTCCGTCTCGCTCATTATGACATCGAGGAAGCTGTTGGCTATCTCCGGCGGCACGTCGGTCGAATCGTGCAATGTCTCGGCGTAGCTGCGTATGTTCGTCAGCGGGGTGCGAAGCTCATGCGATACGTTGGCGACGAAATCGCGGCGCATTTCCTCCGCCTTGCGCTGCTCTGTCACATCGTGGAGCACTGCCATGACTCCGCCGGAATTTTCACCGGAGAACGGCGCCATATAGACCTCCAGCACACGCCTTCCGGAGGTCATTTCGGATTCAGTATAGTTCGGACGCGAAAGCGCAAGCGTTGCGTCGAAGTCTATGAGGGAGCCGAAAAGCTCGTCGTAGGTGAGGCTTGACACATCGCGGCCGAGCATCTCGGAAGCGGCGGGGTTACAGTGTATCACGG
>JAYFRC010000067.1:0-35426 GCA_034926415.1 Oscillospiraceae bacterium | reverse complement strand
CAAATTGGATCGAATCGCATCCTTCGCAGGCAACCGACCAGTTCATTCCCAGGAACTCTACCGCCTCAGCCTTGGGATTTACAAGCGAGTATTCAATGACAAGGCCGTCTTTCGTAAAGTAAGATTGAAGCGCTTTTCCATGCGGTGTGGATGCTTGCTCTGGTTCCTCCTGATGCCAGACTCTGTTTTCTCCAAGGTCATAGGGAGGCCCCTCACGCCAGAAAGTGAAGCCCAGGTAAGCGCCCGTATGGTATCGGCTCCCCGGTGTTCAGGTCCAGCAGATCAGCCCAGCAGTGGTCCGATACGATCAATCCTGTCGGTGGAAGCAGGGCATAGTTGTCAAAGAAACAAACAGCGGAATCCGGATTGAGATATGGCTTGACGACCTCCAGATTCCCCGCCATGTCCATAGATGGCAGTTTTTGCATATGAAAGTGCATTTTTATTATTGTAACATAAATACGAACAGAATCAATAAACGGACGGCAAAAAACGGCTGAATAAAACATATTCCACCATTTTTCAATGATTTTTTCGGGCATATCTTGAAAAAACCTTGCAGATACTTATTTTGATGAATTTTAGTTTTGATTATCTACCGGTACTCGGTATTGCTGCGAACGCTCCGCTACGCATGCGGTTCGCATCCAAATTATACTCAGTGCAAGCAAAAAAGATATATTTTAAGATATAAAACTTGTAAATGTATACTGGCTAGCCCAAATTGTAATGATTGTGCCTGCGGTGTTTTCCTATACAAGAGCCCAAATAAAAACGTGATCGCAGCGCTGAGCATTGAACAAGGAATCATTTTTTATTAAACAGTGTAAAACCATCATATTGAAACAACAAAGATCGGCAGCAATATTAATTGAAAAAACGGCTGACTCCCGCATTTAATGTGCGGGGGCCAGCCGTTTTCTTGGTGTTCAAAGCTTACCGGTTCAGATTTTAAAGTGTATTCGTATACGCATCCAATTTGTCAGCCTTCAGCACGGCGTTGAGCAATACGGATGCGCCTTCGGTGCAATGCTTGACGGACGAAAATTCCGGCTCGCAGTGGGACAATCCGTCTTTGGACTGCACAAAGATCATCGTGGTCGGCAGAACGTAAGACGCAAACTGCGCGTCGTGTCCCGCCCCGGAATGTATGTACTGATGGCTCACGCCAAGCTCCTCGCAGGATTCCTTGACGCACTTTACGAGGTCCTTGTTCCAGTACACGGTGTCGCGGTTCCACGCCTTTTCAACCTCACAGGTACAGCCTGACCAGTCTTTATCCCCGCAGGACTTGACGATGGCCAGCACTTTTTCTAGCACCGCGGGGTCTTCGTGGCGCGCATCGAAGGAGAAATCAAAATAGTCAGGTACGCAGGTGTGGACGCAGGGATGGCAGACGACTTCGCCGGTGGTGTAGACGAGGTCGCCGACACCAAGCTTGTCTATCTCCTGATGCAGATAGCACAGCGCCTGCGCAGCGGCGAAAAACGCATCGCGGCGCTTAGGCATCGGGAACGTGCCGGCATGAGTCGTCTGTCCGTAGAACTTGACGCGGTAGTTGAACATGCCGAGCACGCAGTCAACGACTCCTATATCGTTCCCGTTGTCCTCAAGTATCGGCCCCTGCTCGATATGCGTTTCAAACATATACTGGTAGCGTTCGGTAGTCAGGCGGTATTTCTTCTCGCCCTTGAATCCGGATTTCTCCAGCGCCTCGCCAAAGGTCTTCGTCGGGTCGAGAATACTCTTCGACGCCATCATATCCTCATATTTGAATTTGCAGCGTATATCCTCCGGCAGATAATCGTAGCTTACGATACCCGAGCACATCATCGCCGGCGGATAGAGCGAGCCTTCCTCGTTCGTCCATACCATCGCGGTCAGAGGATGCTTATGTTCGATGCCCTTTTCGTGAACTGTTTCCAGTACCTCCATGGCAGACATGACGCCGAGTATGCCGTCATAGTTTCCGCCGTTCTTGACTGAGTCGCAGTGGGACGCCATGACTATACGCTTTGCGTTCGCGTCGGTGCCGGGTATGGTCGCGTACATATCCGCCACATCGTCTATCTCTATATCTGCTCCGATGGCGGTCATGCGCTTTATGAACTCGTTGCGCGCCTGTATCGCCTCAGGTGAGAGCGAATAGCGGGTTATGCCGCCGTGTCCGGCGTCGCCGTATTTACTGAAGGTTTTTATCTTGTCTTCCATCCTTTTTTCGCTGCATGTATACATAATGTTCATTCCTTTCCTTTCGTATGATTGCCGCTTATTTTGAGACGCGCTGTGCCGGTATCCTCATACAATTTTCAAGGAGGCTGCGCACCTCGTCTGGTTCTACCGCGAAGCTCGGCTCCTTATCGCCCTTCTTTGTCGCGATGATGAATATGAATTTTGTGCCCCAATCCTCGAAATACGCTTCGTTTATATTCGCAAAGTCCAGCTCCATCTCCGCGCACAGCGTGAGAAATCCGCTGCTTTTGCGAATGTATCCAAACAACTGTCCGTCCCATGGTGTGGTGAAAGACAGCTTATTTCTGAAATTTTGCGTTGTTCCGACCCTGACGGGTATCTCGTTCGGCGAGCACTTGTACTCCGAGATGGAATCCGCGGTTCTGAAATATTTGGCGGGAATATATTTGTCGAGCTTTATATACGGGCGCTCGCTGCGTTTGCTATTCATTGATGTCACCTCTGTCACCCCGCTTTCTTCATTTCAGTGCGCTGCGGTTGAAAACGACGCGAGATAAATATCATACAGGTCGCTGCGTTCCGGCTTCCAAAGACAGTTTGCTATGTTCCCGGCCTTTATCGCGATATCCGCATACTCCGACAGTTCTTCGCCGGTAATTTTTTCTTTTTTCCCGAGAAGCAAATTTAGCTTGCGCTCCATGTCGGTAAAGCTTGAAAATCCCAGCGCGGTCAGTATATCCGCCGTGCGTTCGGGGCACGCGCGCTCGGCGCGCTTAAGGAACTCCGTTAGGAGTATGCCGTTTGCGCGGCCGTGGTCTATATGCCTGAAATACGTCAGTGAATAGCCCATGGCGTGTACCGCCGTGGTACCCGTATGCACTATGACCATGCCGCCCATGGTGGAAGCCAGAAGCAGATCCGCGCGATCGTCGCCGTTCAGCCCGCCTGTTCCGAGACGCTCGAGACATCTGCCGATTATGCGCATAGCCTTCAGCGCCAGCGTGTCCGAAAACGCCGTGCTCTTCACCGACAAATATCCTTCCGCCGAATGCGACATGGAATCGAGAACGGTATTTATCATCGTGCTACGCGGCAGACTGGCCATATATTTGCTGTCCAGCAGCGCAAGGTCGGGGAACAGCACAGGCGAAGCCAGCGACGTTTTCGTTTTTGCGCTGTCGTTGGTAAGTATGGAATACTGTGTAACCTCGCTGCCGGTGCCCGCCGTCGTCGGTATGCAGCACAGCGGCAGCCGCTCCTTGTATCCTCCGGAAAATATCTTCGCTTCGGGTATATCCTGTATTGCGAGCATCGCGATGGCTTTTGCAGAGTCCATGGGCGAGCCTCCGCCTATGGCGATAACGAAGTCACAGCCCGCGTCACGTGCGCACTTTGCTCCCGCATAGACACACTCCACCGTCGGATTAGGCTCCACTTTGTCAAACACCTTATAGGCACGCCCTTCGCTTTTCAGTGCCTGCGTTACGTCGTCAAGGCTTCCGTTCACATGCGCCGAATGCGCTCCGGTGACTATCAATGCTTTCGTTCCCAGCGCAGCCAGCTGCTTTGCGTTTGCCGCGACGCAGTCCGTATCCATTATGATCTTCGTCGGAAGATAAAAATTCTGCTTCATAAGCGCTTCCTCTTTTCCGTTTATTTGCAATGATCGATCCCGACTCAAGCTCCGCCTTTACCGCCGCGAGTACAAGAAACGACAGCATCAGAGCATCGCCAGCACCTTGTCTACCTTCGCCATTTCTTCCCTGACCTGTTCGGGAGTTATAATGAGCGGAGGCGCGACAAGTATCATGTTTTCGTGTGAATAGCACAGGAAGCCCTCTGCGCGGAGCGCGGCGATTATTTTCGGCATGACGCCCTCGGGATCGGAACCGTAGGGCACGAGCGGCTCGCGGGTAGTCTTATCCTTTACGAGCTCTATTGCGGAAAACAGGCCGATATACCGCACGTCGCCGACGTGCGCGTTTTTCGCCTTCAGGCTGTCAAGGCATTCGCCGAGCGCCTTTCCCGACACGGCGACGTTGTCGAGTATCTTTGCGTCTTCATAGAATTTAAGGCACGCAACGCCCGCGGCGCACGCGAGCGGATGGCCCGAATATGTAAGCCCGCAGGAAAGAACGTGGTCGTCGAAATACTCGGATATGGCTTTGCTCACAACGACGCCGCCGAGCTGTACATAGCCGCAGGTGACGCCCTTTGCGAAGGATACGATATCCGGCTTCACGCCGAAATTCTCAAAGGCGAACATCTTGCCGGTGCGTCCGAAGCCCGCCATGACCTCGTCGCATATCATCATTATGCCGAACTCGTCGCATATCTTCCTTACCCCGGGCAGATAGCCTTTTGGCGGAAGGATGACGCCGTTTGAGCCTGTAATGGTCTCCATCACTATTGCCGCGACGGTGTCTGGGCACTCGTACATTATCTGCTCCCGCAGCCTGCGAAGATAAAATTCCGTGCACTCTTCCTCTGTCTTGAACGGAAGGTTGTCGTGGTATATATAGGGATCGAAAAACTTTATGAATCCCGGAATACCAGGCTCAAGCGGATAGCGGCGCGGCTCTCCGGTAAGGTTTCCGGCACCGAAAGTCGATCCGTGATAGCTGCGGTAACGGGAAAACACTTTCTTGCGCCCGGTATACATGCGCGCTATCTTGATGGCATTTTCGTTGGCGTCGGCTCCGCCGTTGGTAAAAAACACCTTTGCCATATTGTCGGGCATGCGCTCTATTATCATCTTGCCGAGCTTTGCGCGCGGCTCGCTGGCATAGGCCGGAGAAAGATAGCAGTATTTTTCCGCCTGTTCCTTTATGGCGTCGATTATGGCGCGGTTACCGTGTCCAACGTTAAGGTTTACGAGCTGCGACGTCATATCGGCGTAGCGCTTACCGTCAAAGTCAAACATATATATGCCGTCGACTTTCTCGATGGGAAGCGGATTCAGACCTCTTTGTTTCGACCATGATTGGAGTACATATTGCGTCTGCATTGTTTTTATTTCATTGCCTGTCATAAAATAACTTCCTTTCAAAAAAGAAAATGTTCTTTCGTAATAATTTATCTGACTGCGCCGCCGAGCACTTCTCTGCAGCGGTAAGCCGTTCCGAGACGCATTATATCTTCGTTGTCCAGCTTCAGCCCGAACAGCTCGCGGATATTTTTTATTTTGTAATTTACAGTGTTTCGGTGGACACCCATCTCCTCCGCAGCTTTCTGTATGCTTCCATTATTTCTGATATAGCAGGCGAGCACAGCGTCATAATCAGAATGATGCAGCGTATCGTAAGCCTGTATACGCCCCAGCACGCCTTCCACATAACGCCGCAGCACCGAGACGTCGTTCACCGCGTAGAGCAGTTGATATATTCCGAGTTCGTTATAGCGGAATATTCTGCCCGGACGCATAAGCGATGTATCGGCGGCGGCGGACGCCTGACGATAGCATTCCGGCAGCAGAGAAAAACCGCTTACCGTATCCGATATGCCTATCCCGACGGATAGATTTGGACGGTTCAAAATAAAATCGTCACATACCTTATGAGCATACGCATCTACGGCGGCGCTGCCCGCGCCCGTACTGATAAATATAAGATGGTTCTCAATGGTAAACAGAAAGCAGGGATGGTCAAAGCTCTGGAGCGCAAGCTCGTACATTCCGAATTTCCAGCTGTTCAATTCATCGCCCGATACCGAAACGCCGCTTCGTGCGCCGCGCAGAAGAAGTATCGTATACTGTTCCGTTTCATAGAATCCGCGGCGGGCAAGCGGTGCGATAAAGTTAGCTTTTTGCTGCGGAGCGAACAGCAGCGCTCTGAACGCGTGAACCATGTCTCCGTCGTCCGCTTCGCTGGCCACTATCCTGTGGCACAAATCATAAGAAACGTCCGTCAGGCGCTTGTCCCATGGAATCGTGAATAGCGGAAAATTGTTATCGTTGCAGTAGCGTATTACCTCGGCCGGAACTTCGGTTATATATGGGCCTATGTTCAGCACGGCGCCGACAGCGCCGTTGGCTCGCAGAGATTTGACAAATTCCGTCAGCCATCCGGTGCCGCGATGCGCTATGCCGGTCGTAAAGACCAGCTCGTTTCCGCGCAGGAACGACGGCACTTCGCTGTCTTCGACCATATGCACCCATCGCACAAGTACGTTCGTCCCGCGGCCTCCCGCAAGAAGCCGTATCCCGCATGTTTTATCGGCGCCTGCCAGCAGCCGGGCCAATGTGATAGCCATCGTTTCCCTCCTTTATTGCGGCGTGTCAGCAAGACTCCCTTCTTCCGCTCTTAGCGACTCTCTTTGAAACGCCTATCGCTCCCGACGGACATACAAGCCGGCAGAGATGACATCCCACGCATTTGCGCACAAGCAGCCTTGGACGGCGCATGGCGGTATCAAAGCTTATAGCCTGATGTCCTCCGTCGCGGCAGGAAATGAAACATCGCCCACAGCCTATGCATGTGTTTCTGTCAATTACCGGATAAACGACCGTGGAGCGATCCAACTCGTCAGAGCCGACCATATTAGGCAGAGCCGAGCCGCAGAAACCGGGCAGAGCGTCGCGATCATGCTCTTTCAGATAATTTCCCAGTCCCACTTTAAGGTCGTTTATTATCCCATAGCCGTACTGCATCACGGCGGTAGTTATCTGCAGGTTGGAGCAGCCCAGGGCGAGAAATTCCGCCGCGTCCTTCCACGTTTCAATTCCTCCCATGCCTGAGAGCGGAACGCCCTTCAGCCTATCGCACACAGCCATATCGTGGATAAATCGCAGTGCTATCGGTTTTACCGCCTTTCCCGAATATCCGGATACGGCGGATTTGCCGGCTATATCCGGAGGCGCTGCAAGGTTTTCGAGGTTAAGGCCCGTGATGCTCTTGACGGTGTTGATGGCGGCAAGCCCGTTCGCACCGCCATCTACTGCGGCAATGGCCGGAGGTTCCATGTTCCCGGCGTTCGGCGTCATCTTTGCCAGCACCGGCAGTTTTGTTCCTTTTCTTACCGCCGCAGTATACTCGCGCACCAGCTCCGGGTTCTGCCCCACGTCAGAGCCCATGCCTTTGAACGCCATCTGCGGACACGAGAAGTTGCATTCTATGATATCCACTCCGGCGTCGGTGCACAGCCGCGCGAGCTCCGTCCATTCGTCGTCATTGCGCCCCATTATGGATGCCACGATGACCTTTGTCGGAAAATCGCGCTTTAGTCTGCGCAGTATATCGAGATTCTCCGTCAGCGGATGATCAGATATCTGCTCGAGGTTCCTGAAGCCGACAAATGGGGTGGCCTCCTTGCCGACTGCCGAAAACCGAGGCGACACTTCTTCGGCGATGTAAAATCCGATTGTCTTGTATACGATGCCTGCCCAACCCTGTCGCAGCGCGGAAGCGCACATATCGTAATTGCTGGCGACGACCGACGACGACAGGAAAAACGGATTTTCGCAGTGCACGCCGCAGAAATCTATCGAAAGGTCGGCGCTGTCGGGCTCCTGTCCGTTTCCCTCGAGCGCCAGCGACATATCGCGTATGCGAACAGGGAAATCGTAATGTATGCACGCCGCCTGGCACGGCGCGTCGCAGTGCAGGCACGCGCTCATATTCACCGCGGCTCCGGCCAGCGCCGGGTCGTCAAAGTGCAGCGAGAAGAGCATCGCCGCCGGGTCCTGTCCCCGGGGACACGCCTCGGTGCAGGGCGCTTCGTCACACAGCATGCAGCGCGCCGCCTCGCGGGTCATGAACTTTTCGGCACGGACATACGCCGGAGCGGTCTCCGCGTTTGCAACAGACATGATATCACCTCCTGAAATAATCAAGGTTTTAAGCTTATTTAAGAGAACGGCGGATGAAGTTGCCGTAGCCCTCGCGTCCGACGAATTTTCCGTCGTCGAACACCTGCGTGCCGCGACAGTAGGTCGCGACTGGATAGCCGTGCAGCTTTACACCCTCCCAGATGGTGTGGTCGCAGTCGGAATGCATCTTTTCGTTGGTGATGGTAAAATCTTTCTTTGGGTCGTAGAGTACGATGTCCGCGTCCATACCCGGCATAAGAAAGCCCTTCTTATGGCAGCCGAATATCTTTGCGGGATTTTCGCAGCAAAGCTCCACAGCCTTCTGAAACGTGATCTTTCCGGTGTTCGCCGCCGACAGCATATAGGGGAACATGTTCTCAATGGCTGCGCAGCCATTGGGAATTTTTGTAAAATCATCTTTGCCCCAGTCCTTTTCATAGCTCTGGAACGGACAGTGGTCTGTCGCAATGGTATCTATATCGCCGCGGCGTATCGCATCCCAAAGCGCGTCCTGGCTTTCCTTGCCCTTTATCGGGGGTGAGCATACGAAGTTGCGTCCGTCGGGGCGCTTGTACACATCGCTGGTAAATTCGAGATAATGCGGGCAGGTCTCCGCGTATATTTCGTAGCCCTCATCCTTGGCCTTCGACACCATTTCGACGCCGGCCCTGTTTGCAAGGTGCACTATGTACAGCGGCGCGTCCAAACTTTCGGCCCACGCTATCGCGCGTTCGTCAGCTTCGGCTTCGACGAATTCAGGGCGCGACATGTAGTGATACCACGCCGAGGTCTTGCCCTCCGCCAGAAAGCGCTTCGTGAGCATACCGCATACCTCGCGGTTCTCCGCGTGGACAGATATACGCGCGCCTATCTCTTTTGATTTTTCAAGCAGCTGGTAAAGCACTCCGTCGGTCACGCCGAAGTCGTAGACCATGAACGCCTTGAAGGTCGGCACGCCGTAAGCCACAGCCTCCGCCATCGAATCTATCAGCTTGTCGTGTATATCCTTTATCGCCACATGAAACGCGTAATCGACGGCGGCCTGCGTCGCGGCCAGCGCGTCGCGACGTTTTATCGAATCCACCATGTTCTCGTTAAAATCCTGAAGCACGAAATCAAATACCGTCGTAGTGCCGCCGCAGCACGCGGCGCGCGTCCCTGCAAAATAGTCGTCGGAAGATATCGTGCCGCCAAACGGCATGGCAAGATGCGTATGTCCGTCTATGGCGCCGGGAAGCACATACAGCCCGGTGGCGTCCACCACCTTCGCTGCGCCTTCGGGCACGATATTCGCTCCGATTGCAGATATTCTCCCGTCGGTAACGGCAACATCAGCCTTGAAAGAGCCTTTTGAATTGATTATCGTTCCATTTTTTATCAACATGTCCATACCTTTGACCCGCCTTTCCTCTAACGGACCGGCTCCGCCCGCCGGGGCGGGCGGAGCCGTAAATCTCACGTTATGTATTCATTTCTTATAGACCAGAACGAGGCCGGAGCGCTGGAATACCTGAGAGACCTCGAGAAGTCCCATGCCGGCCGCGTCGGCTGCGATAAGGTTAGAGACCCATGTAACACCGAAGTCGACGCTTCCGTTGTAAACGGCGGTGGTCTCGCCGATGTCGCCGCCGCCCGGGGTGATGGTGACATTCAGGCCGGCGTCTTTATAATAGCCCTTGTCGAGAGCGACATAATAACCCATGAACTGAGCCTGCGGCAGCCATTTGAGCTGAATGGACACATCGGCCTTTTCGGGAGTGCCGAAACTATTGGCGACAGCCGCTTCATAGTAAGAGGTATCGCGGATATTGTCGAGCGTCAGGCTCTGCAGGGCTTTTGCTGCGGTGGCATCGTCGAGAGAAATGTATTTCTTCGCAAGGTCAAGCGTCTGCTGCATGGCGTCATTGTCCATAATGCCGATATCGGTGACCGCATTGCCTTTCATGTCGGTCTGGACGAGCTTGGCGACCTCAGCCGCCATATATGACTGGTGATCGGCGGACACGGATGAGCCGTATTTGTAAACTATTTGCGCAGCTTCTTCGGGGTTCTTGCAGGCATATTCCCAGCCTTTTAGCGACGCGGAGACGAACGCCTTTACGGTGTTCGGATTTTTCTCGGCGAAGTCCTTGGTGCAGAAGATGTTGTCCTCCAGCATTGCGACGCCCTCGTCGTTCATATCGATGGTGCCGACGCCGTCGCCATAGCCGTAGCCGCCGTCATAACTGTTTTTGACGAGACCCAGTTCGTTATAGGTCATGGCGGAAGCCAAAGTAATGGAATCGTCGTCAAATCCGTCCATCGAATAGTCCTGGCTCAGGTAATTCGTAGGCAGTCCGTATTTTGTCAGCAGAGCTTCGATCTCATATTCGTTGCCAAGTCCCCAGTTGCCTATTTTTCCCGCTTCGGACGCTTCCGTGAGGCGGTCCTTTACCGACACCTCACCGGTGGAAGTATTGCCGCCGGCGGCGGTTCCTGAGGTCCCTCCGGCTGCGGTCGTCGAACCGCTTCCGCATGCACAGAGGGAAGCAAGCATTGCGGCAGACAAAACACCGCAGGTAAGTCGCTTAAAATTTTTCGTCATGTTGTTTTTCATCCTTTCTCTGTTTGCGATATAATTGGTCTTTGACATTTATCTGTATTTGCGGCGTCTTCATCGTGACGTACGGCGGTGACGAAGCAATATACATTCCGCTATCATAAGTATTCCGTACATCACGATGCCCATGAGACACGCTATCACGATATAGGCCCAGGCTGTGGAATACTGCGCGAGCACAATATTTTCTCGTATCATTCTTCCGACCCCGATAATGTATTCCGCGAAGTATTCACAGACGACCGCGGATATTATGCTCATCGGGACGGTGACGCGCAATGCCGTGAATATGAATGGCAGGCTGTTCGGGAGCTGGAGCTTCAGAAATATTTCCTTCCTGCCGGCGGCGTATGTATCCATCAGGTCGTGGGAAAACGGCTTGAGTTCGTTCAGCCCCCGAAAAGCGTTGAGGCTCATAGTCGCCATGCATATAAGCGTTATGACAAGTATCTTCGATACCATGGAACGAACGGAGGCGTCGGAGCTTATGCTCTTTGTCCAGTTGTTCATGACCGGAGCCATCGCGACTATCGGGACGGCGTTGAATACCGACACGATGGAAAGCCCGCCCTTGCCGCCTTTGGGAAAAAACGTCGCTATCATCGCTATACCGTAGCCAAGCAGCGAACCGAACAGCAGTCCGAACACCGCTTCGATGGCCGTCGCCCTTACGTTTGTCATTATCGCGGGGATATTATCCGCTATTATTGCGGCTATGCGCGTCGGAAGCGGAAGCGTGAACGTGTCGGTATGCAAAAGCATATTAAGCACCTGTGTCTGCCACAGTACGAATATCAGAACCCCGAAAAGTACCGGGTATAGCACGGACGTAAACGTTCCGGCGTTCAAGCGGATCGACTTTTGTTTTTTCATCATTGGGTGTCTCCTTTTCCGGCCACAGCAGTTCTTTTTTCCGTCGCCGAGCGCATATATCGCTTCTGCCTGCGCGCCTCGGCAGCTGCGAGCCTTTCACAGCGATGCTGCGGCGCTATTCTCTTTTCGAGCCAGCTCATCAGCCACGAACTGAGCACGCCGACCAGCGCAGAGAGAAAAACAATAAGCCAGAACACATAGATCGAAAGCGCGTGCTTAAGAGACTGCGACAGCATGCATCCGAGCCCGCCGTCGCCCTGAAGCGTATCGACCAGTATGGATGCGGTTATCGCCATGGGCGCCGCTATTTTGAGTCCCGTAAATAAATACGGTATAGCTGTGGGTATCAGCGTGTAAAAATACGCCTGGCCTTTGCTGGCCGCGCACAGATGCATAAGGTCAAGTTTTTCCTGCTCCACGGATTTAAGTCCGGCCAGCGTGCTGGAACAGACCGGGTAAAACGTCAGTATCGCGGCGATGACGATACGCGACGTGCCGATGTCGTGGGTGACCGCCAGCACTATAGGCGCCATGCCGAGAATAGGTATCATCTGTATCAGCATCAGGTACGGAAACGCTATCTTCTCGACCACGTTTGAAACACGCATGAATATCGCCAGTATAAAACCTATGCCCGCGCCGATGATAAAACCTATGCCCGCGCGCAGCAGCGTCTGAGCCGCGTTGCTGAGGACGATCATCGTTACCGTCTGCCCTCCGGATACCTTAGTAGTCGAGAAGATGGCCGCGATTATCTGGTAGAGATGCGGCAGCACGTTTTCGGGAGAGCGCTTCGTAACCGCAACCACGCACGCGCCTATCTCCCATGCGACTATCAGACCGACAAGCCACATTATCGTCGCCGTATGGGGCGACTCCCTGATTTTAGCTATAAAATCCTTCATGCTTTACACTCCCTCGAAACTTCCTCTGACCTTTACGACCAGCGCCGAAAATTCCGGCGACGTCCGCATTTCAGGAGTTCTCGGTCTGGGCAGATCCACATCTATGACTGCGGACAGCCGACCAGGATGCGGGGAAAGCACACATATCCTGTCCGACAGAAAAACGGATTCCGCGATATTATGCGTAACGAACAAAACCGTTTTATTTGTCTTGCTCCATATTCTCAGCAGATCTTCCTGGAGCTTTTCTTTGGTAAATTCGTCCAATGCCGAGAACGGCTCATCCATAAGGAGTATCTCCGGCTGCAGCGCCAGGGCCCGTGCAATGCCGACTCTCTGCTGCATGCCGCCGGACAGCTGTTGGGGATAGTGCTCGGAAAAACTTGTCAGATCCACAAGATCAAGCATCTCGCTCGATCGTTTGCTTCGCTCTTCCTGACTGAGTTTCATCATCTCCAGCGGGAGCTCCACGTTTTTCTTGACCGTGCGCCAGTCATAAAGCACCGGGCTCTGAAACACCATGCCGTATTTTTTTGCAAGTCTTGCCTCTCTCGGCGTCTCCCCTTCAATAAACACGTTTCCCGAAGTCGGCTTCAGCAGATCGGCCACTATGCGGAGCAGAGTAGTCTTGCCGCACCCGGACGGGCCGAGCAGAGATATGAATTCGCCCTTTTCTATGTCCATGCTGACTCCCGTCAGCGCGGTGACATTTTTTCCGTTGTCCCTGTAGACCATCCCAACATTATCGATCTTTATTTCCATTTCCGTCGCGGCCATATATAACTGCTCCTTTCCGATATGTTTTCCAAATAAAAAAGCAACAGGGAAGCTGTCTTTAAGACAACTTCCTTGTTGCTTGTGTTATTTCATGCTTAAATAAATATCAAGTTGATCAAGCTAAAAATTCATTTTTGCTTTTTTAATTATATATTAAGTATAGCGAGGCTCCTCACGATGTCAAGACAAAAAACATGTTTCACCCTTTTTTATTAAAAATACACAGGTTTTATGCGCTTATCGCGGATAATCAAAGCAATGATTGTCCTGCCGGTTGTGCTTGAGCACAACCGGCAGGATTTTCAGCTCGCGCCGCAATATGAATATTCAGTGCTTAGACCTTTCATTTTGCCACAGCAAAACTCCTGAATAGTCCGTTTGTCTCAAGTAATCACTAATTTAATCGGTTGAGTAGGAGAGGTATGATAAAAGAAAACGGTGGGCGCAAAAAATGAACTGGCAGCAGAGCTTTTCAGATATGGAATATGCGAAGCGGAAGCGGAAGCGGAAACGAAAAACCAAACGGGAGAAATTTCAGGAGATTTTGGACGAAGTGATCCCATGGGATAAATGAACTGCCATCATTCCGTCGTATTATCCAAACGGGAAGGGGGGATGTCCGACGCGTGGGGCGGAAACAATACTGCGAATGTATCTTTATACAGAACTGGTTTAATTTGTCCGATGAGGTATAGGTGGTATTATTTGATCGGCTCGAATTTGACTCACAAGAAGAACGTAAAAAAAGCCAAAAAACAGCTCTATGAAGTTGGCGAAGCAACCAGCCGTTTTGGGGGACGATGCACACGGTAAAAACGAAAGATTGCGATATGGAAAATAGAAAATTGCGAACCGCGCGGCGTTCTTTCGCTGCGTGGTTCGTAGCCTAGTTACACTCACCAAAAAATGAGATGTGAGACCATCCAAAAATTTACAATTCGGTGTAAAAGAGAAATGCGCTGAAAAGACCAAAAGATGGGAATCAGCCCCAGCAAAAAGATATATTTTGATACTGACCAAAATATAATTATTATATTTGACCCGAGGCCGGCATTTATTGCGAATGCCGGCCTTTTCCTTTGACTATTTGTAACCGAAATCCAACAAAATGTATGAACTTGCTTTCAGAGTAGTTCGAGGTATGTTGTCACAGGATAACTTTGAAACTATATACAAATTTGCATGTTGATAGTTTTTCTGCATATGATGTCAAAAGTCTCTGCCAGATGCGTTGGGGAGTGAGAACTGCTTTTCGGAAATTAAAGTATTCAATTGGCTTGACCAGTATACGTAGCAGGAAAAATGATTTTATTATTCAAGAAATATTCACCGACTGACACTATTTAACTTTTCATTATGCATTGTATTTATGGGATGCGATTCATTTCGGGTGCTTTTGGGATGCCCACGCCCACATTTTCCGCAAGCTCATCGGATGAGAGGGGAAGAAGAGTGTACTGCAGCAGGTAACCGGATCTCGGCATAAGGCTATGGAATCTTTTTTTGATTCTTCCAATGATCGGTTTCCCTTTTTCGGCAGCAGTAAACTGCAGGAGCAACAGGAACTGGGTCGAGTTGAAACGTGTGAAAATATCACATCTGCGCAGAGATCCGGCAATCGTCTCACTCATCTTCTCCATAGCTGCGTCCACCGGGCGGTAGGTATGACCTCTGGATGGAACCATCGTCATCAGCACTATCTGAATCACGGAATGAGTGCGCAGGCACTCCCTGCGCTTAAGAGAGTATATCTTTTTGAACAGCTCGTATTCACAGTAGAACGCACTGTCCTCCTCATCGTCATTCAGGCTCTTCTGTATAGAATATAAATTCGTTCCCGGCTTATTCTCGGTTTTCAGGATTGCATAGTAGGACTCCGCCAGCTTGGGTGAGGGTTGGAAATCCGTATCCTGCCGGTACAGCTCTGTTACTTTTTCATAGTGTTCCTTTGCGTTTTTGACGGCGCCCAAATTGGCCAGCGCCTCGATCATTGCGATGTGAAAGTCCTCGATATATGGGTCTTTGACCATAGCGCTGCTGGAAATATCCACAATGTCCCATGACCGACCGGCATGTCGGAGGATCTCAATTGTCTCAAGACATATGGAGGTGTATCTGGAATGAAAATATGTATCCAGCGCCATGACCCACTCGCTGGATGAATCCCGCGGCAGGAACGGCCCCTTGTAGAGGTCGATGGCGGAGCGCAGATGACTCAGCCGCGGCTCGTCGCTTACATTGCGGGAGGCTCGGTAGTTATTTTCAAAAAGCTCTGCATCCACTTCCATGGGGATCATCCGGTTCCAGCTGTACGCGCCGCCATGACACAGGATCAGTTGGTCCCCCGTGACACATCCGAGCTTATCCAGCTCATGGCGCGCCCGGTAGACCAGCAGACGCAGGGCCCGCACCGGATCCGCGGCGTTCCCATCCTGGGGCCAGAGAATTTCAATCAGCTCATCTGCGGAAACTCTGCTCCGCTGGGAGCAAACCAAATATTTTATCAGAGTCCACATTTTGCGGGCGTGACTGTCGCCATCAGGAAGGGATAGACCGATAGGTTCCCGTGTATTGCCAGCGCAGGCCGAAATGGAAAAGCCCCCGAATGATTTCACAATCAGCACAAATTTCTCGGCGCACACGGCACGTCCCCCCATGTACTTATTGTCTGATACTGATCGGCCACCAATTGCAAAAAATTCACATCAGATCCATAGATCTCCACTTAATATAGCAGATTGTCCGTTGAAAAAAGTGGCGAAGTTTGCCAAATATTCCATATTTTTATGAAGAACCAAAAATGGTTAATAAATCTCGACAAAACTGGAATTATTTGGTTGTGCAAAACGCAGAAAATTCAATCTTTAAAAAATTGTTAGTTGAAATTGGCGTCATGAAACTATTTTGAAATTTTTTCAGATTATCCTTCAGATAAAGAATAATTGATGATTTGGGGCTGCATCTGATCTCTCCCTGGAGCCCGTGCGGCGGGGATGATATCCTCCCGCATTTATGGTGAGCTTTCAGTATGAAGATCGTCAAATCACCGGATTCAAAGGCGGCAGTGACTGCATCCAACCGACTTTAAGACTGAATAACATCTCAAATGGCCGTTCAAACTCAGCAAACAAGTTCCGGCGGGAAGGCCCCCGCAAATCCCGGAAAGAAAGGAATCTATTATTTTGAGTAGAAAAATCAAGCTCAAAAGGATCTTGGCCTTTACTCTGGTGCTGATTATGCTCTTCTGTTTGGGCATGATTTCAGCATACGCCGCAGGCGGTGATCTTTCCGGATATGTAACGGAAAGCGCAGGCAGTCAGGTGGCTTCCGATGCCGGCACTTCCGGTGAAGGAGGAGAGGACTCCTCCGAAGTTAAGGCTGATCCCGGCTCCGGGTCCGATCACGCTGACCCGACAGCCGATCCCGCTGACCCGACAGCCGATCTAGCTGACCCGGAAGCCGATCCAGCTGACCCGACAGCCGATCCCGCTGACCCGGCAGCCGATCCAGCTGACCCGGAAGCCGATCCAGCTGACCCGGCAGCCGATCCAACTGACCCGGAAGCCGATCCAGCTGACCCGACAGCCGATCCCGCTGACCCGGAAGCCGATCCCGTTGACCCGGAAGCCGATCCCACTGGCCTGATAACCGACCCCGTCTCCGCCGACGCAGCACCGCTTGTTTCGGATCAGACTCTCCGCGCCGTCATCTATACGGATGACACCATGGCGGCCGCAGCGGCCGATGCGACGGTTATTACCGTCGTCGGCTCTCTGCCCGAGGATGGATATGTAACGGCTTGGCCGGTGAACGTCACCATCGACGGCATGCAGATCTTTGCCGCATATGATATCACCGTCCGCAACGCGGACGGCAGTGCGTTCCAACCCGACGAGACGACCGGCAAAACGGTCAGCGTGAATATCGATACCCCCAAGTTGGAGGACGTGGACGAGGTAAACGTGTACCACATTGAAGCCCAGGCTGGGGATGACACCGATGCAGCACCCGCCGCTAATTCCGTTGAAGTCAACGTGAACTCCGCCGCAGAGGATTCCGTGACCGCCACCGTAGCCGATATGTCCGTGACCGCCACAAAGATAGCCGATTCCGTTGCGGTGGACGAAGCCGCCGTCCAGTTCGATGCCGACAGCTTCTCAATCTATGTGGTGACATCTTCCACGAGTCTGGGGCAAAATGAAGATTCCCCCTATCAGCTTCAGGTGGGTGAGTCCGTCGATCTTGAAAGCAATAAAACAGGCTTCTGGAACAGCTGGAGCGTTCAGCAGAAGATCAACGACACCTATTCCAGCGCTTCCGGTAATGTAACTCTGAACACTTTCGGAGCGTCCTGCACCGCCACGGTTACATCCGGCGCTTCTGCCGGCGATCTTTACCGTATTCAATACGGCGGGTGGGGGTCCTACGATAACTTCTATATTAAAGTGGCAGTAGACCCCGTCTCCATTGCGGATACGATCAGCACCGACGGCTGGCTGAATGCCGTCGTTAAAGATGCAAACAGTACGCCGATCGCCGACCTGACCGGCTATACATTCATCTGGTCGAAGGGTGACGCAGTGATTACCGATCCGGACGGTCTGCAGGGGCTGCTGCCCAATGACGGCCGGTCGGTCAACGTCGCTCTGACCAACGGGGGCCTGGAGAACTATACGCTGACGGTGACGGACGGTTCCGACACGGTCGGCACGGCGAGCTACACGGTACCATACGATATGCAGCTGCGCAACGGCAGCTTTGAAAATCCAAATAACAGCAGCGTAACCGTTAACGGTCAAACAGGATTGATGGTTCAGTATCCCAATGATTACAGCGGTTTAATCTGGAAAACTACCGGCCCAGGCAGCGAAAGCAACTTAAACCACGACATCGAGATCATTCAGCCCAGGGCCTCTAATGAGAGCGGTTATGCTCTGTCCGAATACGGTATTTCCACAACCGATCCCAATCCCACCGCAGACGGCAATCAGTTTGCGGAGCTGAACTGCGAGGCCTCTGGCGCCCTGTATCAGGACGTTCTGACCGCGCCGGGCTCCAACCTGTATTGGTCACTGTATCACCGCTCCCGTGCCAGAGGCGCGACAAACGCCTCAAGCGTGATCGATAAAATGTCTGTTGTGATCATGTCGGCGGCGCAGGCACGGGATTTCACAGATCAGGATAACCTTGAAGATCTGATTGCGGCGGTGGACAGCGGCCAGACAACCTGCACCGTCGATGGCAGCAGCCACAGTATTTCCAGTGCACAGGTCTGGCATATCGATACTGATAATGCCACACAGTGGCATTATCACAGCAACTCTGGAAACGCATATAACGTTTCTTCAGAACAATATCTGACCAGGTTCTTCTTCGTAGCGGGAGATACGTCTACCGGCAACCAAACCATCGGCAATTTTCTGGATGATGTCTCCTTCTCCCAGCAGCTCCCGTACACCATTGAATACTATGTCAATGGTGCAAGGCAAACCTATACGGACAGCGGAACGGTAGATCCGTCAAGCACTCTGGCGGACGCTACCACAGCAACCCACTACGCCAACCTCAGCAACTCGTATTCGCTGACCGGCACGCAGCTGGGCTACGGCTCCAGCGACAGCAACTACAGCGACTACGGTTCTACCTCTTGGTATGTGCGGGACAGGAAGACCACACTGAGGCTCTATTTTCAAAGCAGCGCTGTGACGATTCACAAAACGTTCAGCGGTTTCACCTCAGACGCCATCCCCGACGAAGGATACACCGTGACATTTACGCTGAACCATAACGATATCCCTGTTTCGACCATAAACATTATACTCGAGCAAGATACCTTCGTGGCCGGAACTGAGTACATAACCAGTTTTTCCAACGTTACCAACGGTAACTATACGATTACGGAGTCTGTTTCAGATGCCTCAGGCTACAGCCTGAGCGAGGTGCAAGGCGGGACCGCGCCGGATAGTCTGGCCGACATCACCGGCACAAAGACCGTCGGATTCACGGTCGGCAGCCTATCCGCCTCCGTCTACTTCACCAATACATATATACGGGAGACCACACCGGATACTCCGTATCTGACTGTGAGCAAGACCTTCAGCGGAATTACCGAGGCCATGCTGACGAGTCTGATGCAAACGGCAGCCGGCAACCATAGCTACTACATTCAGCTCACCGGTAGCGGGGAAGATCCTTCCGCAGCCACGCTGTACCTCAGCGACGCCACGCCGAACGGCATGACCCTGACCTGGAAAGCGGAGGGTCTGACGGCCGGAGACTATACCGTTTCCGAAACCGGAGCTAACGCTCTGTTCGAAGGCTACTCGCTGGCCAGCTGCACCGGGTTCGAATCGGTAATCACAACGGCTGAACCGATTCTGACATATCAGTCAATCGTGGATAAGACGACCAACTGCAATCAGACGCAATTCCCCGTCGGCTCCACCATCAATTTGGTTGTCGTAAAGCTGACCGGAAACAGCGAAAAATATTTCGTTTGGACGAGGAATTCTCTCTCCGCCGGGGAGCGTCAGGCGGTGGCGGGGATCATCAACGGTACCATCGGATTCAGTCCCAATATTACAGACGTCAATACCGATGTTGCCTTCTTCTCCGGAACAGACCTGATTCAAAACGGCTTCTCCTTCCGGGGCGGTACAATCCAGTACGATCCGACCGCCGGACAACTGACCATGCATGCCCCCAGCCAGTGGGCTCAGTTCGCCTGCGGCACATATTCTTATTCCGGCACTGCGGTTCCCGAAATCGCGGTGACAAACATCTACCAGCCGGGCTATTCGCTGCCCGTCACCGGCGGAATCGGAACCGTCTGGTTCCAGGTCGTCGGAATGGCGATTCTGGCAGGCGGCGCCGCGGGACTGCGGATGGAGCTCTCCAGAGGCAAAAAGAGAGCTGCCCGCTGTTTTTTCCGTCGAACAAAAAATAACAGGCAAAAATTCTGAAAATGAATATTGGGATACAATAATTTGAAGGAGAATGGTCTATGAACGTAAAAAAATTATCCGCAATTCTGTTTACCCTGATCCTTGCCTTTAGTCTGAGTTCCGTCGCTTTCGCCGCGCCGACCACCGTTACCGAAGACACCAAGGGAACCATTGATATCACCGCTCAGCACGAAGGCGATACCTTTGCGGCTTACCGCATTGTGGACGTCACCTACACCGCCGCAAGCAATTCGCTGTCCTACGCGTTTGATACCAGCGTGGCGGATTTCTTCACAGACAAGGTCCTGACCGTGGCTACATATTCCGCTCTGACCAGTTCCACCACTCCCACGCTTGAGAGCGTGCAGGGCGAGCTGGCCGCCTGGATCAAGACCAACGGCGTAACCACTACGTACACCGGAACAGCGGGAGCTAACAGTATATGCTCCATTTCAACTCTTCCTCTGGGCCAGTATCTGGTGCTCGGCACCGGCAACGCCACCAGCGGAGCCTATGTCTATCAGATCATGACCGCCAATGCCGTCCCCACCGTCGTAGACCATACCTATGTGCTGGACACGATCTCTCTTACAAGCAAGGTCGCTCTGCCGACCATCGCCAAGACCGCGGCTGACGACGACAACGCCATCGTCAGCGCCTACGACAACATCAATTACACCATCACCGTCGGCGTTCCCGCCTATCCCTCCTCCGCATCCAACCGGACCTTCACCGTGGCCGACGTTCTGCCCACCGGCGTGTCCTATGTGACCGGTTCTCTGGTCATCAAGAATGCCGCCGACACTCAGATCCTGAGCGGTACGGATTTCAGCTCCGGCGTGTATGAGTTTACCTATGCAGATATCGCCGCCTATGCCGGCCAGGCGCTGACTCTGAACTATAAGGGCGTTCTGAACGCCTCTTCCATTGACAGTGCCATTCCCGACGAGCTGATCAACACCGCCACCCTGACCTACAGCAGCAATCCCTACGGTTCCGGGACCTCAACCGTGGAGGCCACCGCCACCGTTCAGACCAACAAGTTCACCATCACCAAGGTGGATTCCGTCGTTGGGGAAACGGTTCTACCCAACGCCGGGTTCGATGTTTACGCCGCGTTTACCGCCGCCCAGATCGCCAATCTGAAGACTGACTCCGGCGCTGCCGAGGCCACGGGTTCCGCTCTGACCGCTCTGACCGCTCTTGGTACCGCCCCCACAAATACCACCTTCTACAAGATCGGCAGCCTGCTCACCGATAGCAGCGGCCAGGCCGTCATGCATCAGGTGGAAAACGGCACCTACTACCTGATTGAGACCAGGGCGCCATCCGGCTACTCTCTGCCCACGAGCGCTTTCACCGTGGAGGTTACGGATGACGGCCCCGGCCAATTCAATATCCCCAACACCTCCAACATCTTCCTTCCCAGCACCGGCGGCGCGGGCACGGTTCTGTTCACCATGGGCGGCATCGCCATACTGCTGAGCGCGGGCGCATTCCTGCTCCTGAACCGCAAGCGCGTATTCGGGAAGTAATATAACATATTCAAACCGATTTTCCGCGGGGCGGCGGCCCCGTCCCGCGGAAATGTTTCCTCTGCCACTCAGCATTACAGCCTTGAGGTGCCCATGAAGAAAACAACCCACAAAAAACTGAAGAGCATTTTCCGGCGCGTCGCCGTGCTGGCGCCCTTTCTTCTGATTGTTTTGATCGGACTAAATGTACTGCTCTATCCGAAGATGAGCAACTACATTAATGAGAAAAACCAGACCAGGGCAATCGATACCTATATCGACGCGGTGTCGACCATGGACTATCAGGATTACAGCGCTATTCTGCAAGCCGCGCAGGAGTACAACGTCCGGCTTGCTGCGGGCAGCACCACCGTCAAGGACGCCTTCGCCGCCGGTCAGGAAGACAACGACACTCGTACCGGCACGTATTGGTCGCTGCTGAATGTTGACAACGATGGTGCCATGGGATACGTTGAAATTGACAAGATAAACGTCCGGCTTCCCATCTATCATGGCACCGGGGACGATGTCCTCTCCGACGGCGTGGGGCACCTGCAGGGTTCCTCCCTCCCGGTGGGAGGCGCCGGCACCCACGCGGTCCTTTCCGCACACACCGGGATGCCATCCGCCGAGCTCTTCACCGATATAGACCAGCTGCAGCTCGGCGACACCTTTGCTATTAAGGTTTTGGGCGATACCCTGACCTATCAGGTCGATCAGATCCTTACGGTTCTTCCCAGCGACGTGGACGCGCTGAGCATCGTACCCGGCCAGGATTATGTGACGCTCGTCACCTGCACGCCGTACGGCATCAACACTCACCGGCTCCTGATTAGGGGTACCCGGATCCAGAATCCCGTGGGAGAGACATCCGAAACGACCATTTCTCAAAATTCCGAAACACAGAAAAACCAAACCGGATTGCAAAGATTCGGACATAAACTGTTCGTCGGATTTTCAGGCGTCTTTGAAGCAACAATCACCTTATTTGTCAGAGTGTCCGAGCGGATTATGGATCTGTTCGGCGTGGCATATTAATCTGCAATTACCGACTGGAGGAAAGCAATGAGCACATCTTTTAAGAAAAAGATACGATTGCTGGCTGCACTGCTGACGGTCATACTGCTGCTGGCCGGTCTGAGCGTTTCGACGCTGGCCGCTTCGGTCATCGACTGGAACACGAGGGGCTCGCTGATGATCCAGCCGAAATATAACGACACCGTCGTCACCGGATGTACGTTCAACATTTGTCGCGTGGCTGAGATACAGCCGGATTCGGCCGTGCTCCAGTTCAATTTGACCGGCGTGTTCCAGAACGCACAAGACCAATCCGGCAACAATGTGGATCTGCGCAGCATCAGTACGGCTAGCGAGCTGGAATCGGCCGCCGCTGCCCTTGTGCGGTATATCGGCAACGCAGCGCCGGCGGACATCATCAGCCTGAACGCAGGCTCGGATACCGTTTCCGACCTGCCGCTGGGTATGTATCTGGTGGTTCAGACAAGCGCACCGGGCAACTACACCGCTGCCTCTCCTTTCCTCGTCATGATACCCTCGACGAATGATGAGGGGACCGAATGGGACTACGCGATCACGGCAAATCCAAAGCTGGGTTATTACAGCTATCCCCCCTCAAGCGACGTGAATGTACAGGTCATAAAGGAGTGGAACGACGCGGGCTTTGAGAGCAAGCGCCCCAGCAGCATTACCGTGACTCTGCTCCGTAACGGCAAGGCCTATGGTCAGGCCAGAACCCTCAGTACAGGCAACGACTGGACCTGCGAATGGAGAGGGCTGGATTCGAATAATACGTGGAGCGTGGATGAGACCGGCGTGCCCGATGGCTATATCAGTACTATTGATTCCTCGTCCAGCGGTAACACCACTGTGTTTACCATTACCAACATTTACGAGACCGTCCCGTTGGGCAGTGCGCTTACTGTGAACAAGGTATGGAACGACAATGGATATGAGTCGTACCGCCCCTCCAGCGTTACCGTTGACCTGCTAAAGGACGGGGCAGTGGAGCAGACCGTTACGCTGGATGCATCCAACAGCTGGTCCTATGCCTGGACCGGGTTGGACTCCAATTCAACATGGTCCGTGGCGGAGTCGAATATACCGAGCGGCTATACCGCCTCTGTGAAACGCGAGGAGAATGCCTACACCATCACCAACAGCTATGGCACGGATGTCGGCACGAATATTCCGGATGACGCGGTTCCTCTGGCTGCCCCGCAGACCGGTCTGGTTCAGTGGCCCATTCCCGTGCTGCTGTCCGTAGGTGCTCTGCTGGTCGTGGCAGGTGTCGCCGCCAACTACAGGAAGAAGCATGGGAAGGAATAAAACCGGACTCTTTCTGATCATTCTGGGCTGCTGCTGCGTTTTTGCGGCCGCAGCCCTCTATGTATACAACGACCGGATATCGTCTAGGGCTGCCGCAGAAGCCGCCGATCTCACCGCTCTGCTGGAGCAAACCATGACATCGGACACTGAGGCGGACACGCAGGAGGAGGACCCTGCTCTCCCGGAGCCCCAGGCGGACGCACAGGCGGAGACCGATGCGCCCGATAGTGTCAAGGTGAAGAACTATGACATCATCGGTGTGCTTTCCATCCCTGCTATCGACATTCGGCTCCCCGTGATCTCCCAGTGGAGCTATCCCAATCTGAGGGCCGCGCCCTGCCGTTACAGCGGAGATCCCGAAGGGCAGCTGATCCTGCTGGCCCACAACTATGCCCGGCACTTCGGCCACATCAAGGATTTGGAGGCCGGCGACACCGTGGGGTTTACCGCAGTGGACGGCACGGTTTACAGCTATCAGGTCACCGAAACCGAGATTGTTGACGGGGAGAAGGGTCTCGGCGATATTACGGCCGGAAGCGACTGGAATCTGACGCTGTTTACCTGTACCTATGGCGGCGCCAGCCGGGTTGTTGTACGGTGTACGAAGACCTGACCGTGTTCTTTGCACTGAAAATTTAATTAAAAAACCCCGCGGCCGATTGGCCGCGGGGTTTTGCAACCGGAGGCGGCACTTCCGGAGCTCTCAGATGGAAAAACAAACCGGTGGCCCGTAGCCGCCTAATAATCATACCGCGCCAAAAGAAAACCGAGGCATTCATCAGAGGCCCCCGATGGGACGGGCGGTCACAGGTAAAACACAGACAGTTCGGACAGCAGGGCGCCGCTTTTGAAAGCCGCCGCGCTGGACGAGGATTTCAAACTGCTGGCCGAATTTAACGGTACTGTTTCTAAAACGAATCATAAGGAGTGAGCAGTACGGAACAGAAAAATTTAATTGATCTCATAGCGCGCATTAAGATCCTTGGCCAGCGTAACGGCCCGCACGGCGTTTGGTTATAGCCCTTCCTTATTGCCGCAATATACCCGTTAAGAATTTCAGCCTTTTCAATCGGTTTATAAAAGTGGAAAAATCGGAGAAGCTATCAAGGAGAAGTAATAATTAATAAGATTTCAGAGGATCCACGGCATCACATGCAGCGGCAGCGTCGTTATCAACGAATTAGGAGGAACCTATGAAAAAAGAACAGCCCCTAAAGGGCGAGCCACGCCAGGCAGGCAACAGGCCATTCGGAAATCTTCGGGCGCCAACCGGAAGCAAGGTGCCCAGCTCAGGTATAACGCAACCCCACAACGCTAAGAAGGAGGCGCTTGGCCCCAATACCAACCGGTAGACGGATTTTTTGGGTATACCAACTTGCTTTTTAGAGAAAGGTGATGGGAAATGTCCAAAGAGAGCGCATATTTTCAACTCAGTAATCTGAGTGGAGCGCACGACACGAAAGAGCTGAAGAGGGAGCTGGGTGCCTTCCACGGTGTTCTGTCGGTCAGCGTCAACACTGAAAAGGATCTGCTGACTGTAGATTACGACAACACCGGCGTTAGCTGCGATCGCTTGGAAAAATGCCTCAATCAGCTTGGGTATCAGATAGAATCACACAAAACCGAAAATCAAAGAATGTAGGTGAACCGTATGACCGGCGAAAACAAAATGAAAAGCAGCAGGCAAAACCAAAAGCAGGATGGAGAATTCCATTCCAAAAAAATCAAGCACGACCCGCAGGCGGAAAGTTCGCGGGCCAAATTTGGTTTGAACGCAACCTCCGACGGCGAGCGGAAGGGAAATGGATAATCTCCGGTTTGTTTGCGAAAACCGCTTGATCTAGTAAAAAGGGCGAAGGAGGGTTCCTTTTGGACAGGGATCTATTGATTCAGCAGGTGAAGAAGGAATATGCACGTCTGGCGGAACATGCAAGCCGCGGGTATATCACAGACCAGTCCTACATCGTTATGCCGCCAGAAGCGTACTACGAGCAAGCTTTGCAAAAGGCGATCCGCGACATTACCGCCGGAAAGTACGACGACTGCAGTTCCGGCTTACAGATTGTGGAGCGGATTGCCAACCACAGAACAAAAGTCCAGCAGATTCAGAATACCATTGAATCCACCCTGCACAATATGGAAATGGCGGAGGAACTCATCGCTTCGGAGCCGGACAATAAAAGAGCGCAGGATTTGATGGCAGAAAACAAACGCCGGGCCGAGGCCATCCCTCAGATGATCCGAGGCATGAAGGAGGAGCAGGCCCGCGAGGAATTGGATACCGGCAGTCCCAATGTAATCGGAGGCGGCGGGCATGGATAGCAGTCCGGATACCATCCAAAAAATGCATAAGGATCAGGGGCGGGAGAAGATTAAGAAGCTCCAGGAAAAGATCAGCACCACCAAATACAACCTGGAAGTGTCCGAGGAGATCATTGCCCAAACGCCCTCGGACGCACAGCAAGAAAAGCTAGCTCAAAAGAATATATTACGCCGGCATGGAATCGCAGGATTGGAACAGGAGATCCGCAACATTGAGCAGGCGCTGGAGGACTAAAAGCAAGAGAAGCGAGGGCCCCATAGATGCCCCCGCTTCTCTGCGGTCATCGATCGCTGCCCGGCTTATGCCGACTGGCGGATTGCTTTTTATGATTGCGCTCCTCTCCGTTGTTGGCGCTCTGAGCCGACGTAGGACCACCCTTTGCCTTTTGCTCGCGAATTTCCTTGGGATCGATTTGGCTGTCCTTTGCCATGAAATATCACCTCTTCCATATGATTCGCCGTATGCGGTGTATTATCCGGTTCGGAAAGCAAAGACTAGATCCGGGGTGATGATTTGGCAAGTGGCAGCACTTTGTTCAAGGAAATCGAGCGACACCTGCTTTCCGACGAAAATCCGTCACGCTTCTTATCGGAACTCGCCGGTTCCCCCGTGCTACGCCAGTATCCGTTCAATATGTTGGAACGGCTGCGGAATACGCCGCAATCTCCTAGGTACCATCCGGAGGGAAGCGTCTGGAATCACACGATGCTGGTTGTGGACGAGGCTGCGGAGAACCGGAATAAAAGTGCCGATCCCCGCTCTTTCATGTGGGCCGCACTGCTGCACGACATCGGTAAACCCTCTACGACCATGCGCAGAAAAGGAAAAATCACATCCTACGACCACGACAAAGCGGGTGCCCGGCTCACAAGAGAGTTCCTTGGCGCTTTCACAGCGGATACGGACTTTATCGAACGAACGGCCCAGCTGATTCGCTATCACATGCAGCCTCTGTTCGTGGGAAGGAACCTGCCGTTTGCCGATGTGAAGGGAATGAGTCGGAACACGGACGTCGGAGAAGTCGCCCTCCTGGGGCTTTGCGACAGGAGAGGGAGACAAGGCGCGGACCGGCGGCAGGAACAGGAAAATATGCGCGCTTTTTTGGAAGAATGCAAATTGCAATCAGGAGGTAGACTTTATGAAAGCAAATCCGGACAACCGGAACGACAACGTGGACAGAATCCAATACAACCTGGACATGACCATCGACAACATCCACCGGGCCAACGAGATGATAGATAAAACATCAGACCCCAAAACGAAGCAGGTTTTGAAGGCCAAGACTGAACCCCGAATGGATGCGCTCGACGGTATGCGGAGCGAGATCCGGGATGAAGCAAACGCCGCCAAAAACAGACGGCTTCCCTGAACCAGACAGATTGGAAAGGAGAGCCGCGGCATATGGACAACAATAAAAACCGCTTAAAAGACCGTCCAAAAAACAGCCCGGAGCTGCGAAAAATGCAACCCAAGGACAACGCCGACGTAGGTATAAAGAACGGGCACAAGTACGGAGTCCATGAAAGCAGACACGAAAAATCCGATTCATAAATGCAACATGGTTGAATAAAACCGCCCGAGGATTAATTCTCGGACGGTTTTTACTGCAGGGACGGCCTGAGATGTCGATTTTGTGACGTCTTTATACTCCGCCAGATGGTTGTACTTGCTTTCCTGCACTCAGGCTAAGGAGGGCCTGATTCTAGTCATGCGAAGCCGAAATACCGCATAATTCCGTTGTAGATTCCCTGGGCGAACTGGTACTGGTTGTTCTTCAGCTTTTCTGAGTCAGCCGGGTTTGATAAGTACGCCATCTCAACAAGAATCGCGGGCATGTGGGTATTTTTCAGGACATAGAGAGTGGGATTTGCCCGCACGCCATTGTTCTGCGTTCCCACCGCATCCACGACCCCGTCCAGGACTTGCTCCGCCAGCCAGTTGGACTGGGTGTAAAGCTGGTATACATAGACCTCCGTGCCGTTTGCCTCTGTATTCAGGCTGGCGTTGGTATGTACGCTGATGAAATAATTAGCCGGCCACTGATTGGCCAGTCTGACCCGTTCGGCGAGGCTGGTGTTGTTGTTTGTTCCCAATACGGTGGAGGGCGTTGGTCTGGACACACGCGCTTCAAATCGGGGATCACTGTTCAGCATTTCGGCCAGATACGTGCCGACCTGATAAGTGATATCCTGCTCATCAACACCATACCAGGAGGCTCCGGTATTGTGATAGCCGGCAGGATTGTGTCCTTGGTCGATAAAAATTTTGATTGCCATTTTACCACTTCCATAGCATCGTTTGCTTCAGCATATTCGCAAAGGCCGGAATCGGTTCCTGCCATGTGGAAAAACGCCGAACGCGCTCTGCCGCCGGGCATACCACTTGCCCACTCATAATAAACCGTAGCGGAAGGCGGCGGTGACGATGTATGATAGAATCACAAATAAATTTCCCGATTTGAACAACACTAAACATGAGGTGAGACCCACTATGAAGAAAGAGCGAAAATGGCGGATGGCGTTTGAGGAGCTCCGAAAGAGCTACCCGCAGATCCGCCAGCAGGCGGCCGCCTCCGGCGCTCGTAATCTGTTTCACTATGAGACGGTTATCCGCAACCATATCCAGCGCCTGCGAAAAATTCCCGATGGGCTGACTCCGGAATACCGGACGGTGTACGACGGCTATACGGCGCTGCTGGACGATGTCTCCCGGAGACTTTTGGAGCAGTACAATCAGAAGCATCATACCATGTACCGGTTTGAGTCCGTGGTAGACGGTCATAGGGAGGATTACCTGAGCTCCGGCATAATCGCCGTACTGATGACCAGTCACATTCCTCAGATGGTCACGGCGGAGTTTCATCGCCTTCTGCCGGAGCACCCACAGGAGGAATACCCCGAGGCCCGCCGGATGAAGCGGAAATTCTATCTCCATCTGGGGGATACCAACACCGGGAAGACCTATCAGGCACTAAAGCGGCTTAAGCAGGCCGGGTCGGGCATTTACCTCGCTCCGCTGCGCATTCTGGCATTGGAAAATTTCGAGCGGCTGGGAGGAGAGGGCGTTCCCTGCAGCCTGCTGACCGGCGAGGAAGCGGTATCCGTACCCGGCGCAAAGCTTCTGTGCTGCACCGTGGAAAAAGCAAACCTTGGATATGATTACGACGTGGCGGTAATCGACGAGGTTCAGCTTTTGGCCGACTCCCAGCGGGGCGACGCCTGGACCGGCGCGATTCTGGGGCTGCGCTGTCCGGAAATCCACCTCTGCGGCGCAGAGCTGGCCAGGGATCAGCTGATCACCATAATTCGGGACTGCGGCGATGATTATGAACTGAAGGAATACCGGCGTCTCGTGCCGCTGCAGCTTGAGCGCGAACCCGTCAGTCTGCAGGACGTGGGGCCCGGCGACGCGTTGGTGGCATTTTCCAAGCGAAACGTACTGTCGCTGTCCACATATTTCACCCGGATGGGAGTTGCCAACAGCGTGATCTATGGCGATCTGCCGCCGGAGGTACGCCGCTCCCAGTACGAATCCTTCATCCGCGGCGAAAATCCCGTTCTGATTGCCACCGATGCAATCGGCATGGGCGTCAACCTTCCCATCCGCCGGCTGATTTTTACGGAAGTTGAGAAATTCGATGGGGAGCTCCGCCGGCCGCTCACTACGCAGGAGGTCAAGCAAATCGCAGGGCGAGCCGGACGCATCGGCATCTATGACGTGGGGTACGTCGCCACTCTGGGAGTCGGCATCGACCTGATCGAAGATCGGCTTTTGTCGGAGGACGAGCCTATCGAACAGGCTGTGATTGGACCGAGCGAGGCAATTTTGCAGATAGGCCTGCTGCCTCTGCCGGAAAAACTGGCGCTGTGGAGCACCCAACCGGAAAGCCTGCCCTATTATCGGAAAAAGGATGTGCGAAACGAGCTCCTGATTCTTGATCTGCTGCGGCCCTATCACCTTCCGGAGCAGGTGCAATGGCGGCTGATGCATGTCCCATTTGATCCGGGGAACAGCGCGCTGCTGGCCCAGTTTTCAGAGTATGCCGCCGAGTGCTTTACCCTGCGGGCGGCGACGCTTGGAAAGCCGGAGTCATCCTGCGGCACTTGCCAGGAGTACGAGACGTATTACCAGCAGGTCAATCTCTACTATTCCTTCTCCAAAGCCATGGAACTGCCTCTGGATGAGCAGTGGGTGACGAATATGCGTGCCCGGATCAGCCGGAATATCCGACGTCTGCTGCAAACGCGCCAGCATCCCCCCATCCGGTGAAAGAGGGCGTCTTCCTCTCTCCTCAGGGAATCTTCGAATTGCCAAAAGCATAAGATGGAAGAGATTGGGAGGGGATGGGAATGATAATCAGACCGCCGATGCTGAAAAGCGGTGACACCTTTGGAATTGTGACGTTGGGCAGCCCATTGGATCCAGTGGAAATTGATGAGCGGATCGCTTATGTAAAAAGTCACGGATTTAAGGTCGTGATCGGTGACTCTGTCTATGCTGGCGACGGCTATCTGGCCGGAACCGATCAGCAGCGGGCGGCGGACTTGATGCGCATGTATCAAAATCCGGCTGTCAACGCTATTCTGCCCGTGAGGGGCGGCGTTGGGGTGGCGGGAATTCTGCCGTATCTGGATTACGGCTTCATTGCGGAGCACCCGAAGATTATCACGGGATACAGTGATATCACTATATTGCTGAACGTCCTGAATCAGCTCACAAATCAGATAACTTTTCACAGCCTGCTGCTTCTGGACTTCCGGAACAGCACGCCGGCGTACAATTTTGATCAGTTTCTCAGTGCTACGGCGTCCACGGCTGCTCCGCGGCAGATTTTAAATCCGCCGGAAATGCCGCCCATGGTCGGCAGGGTTCCGGGCAATGTTACGGGCCCGTTGGTGGGCGGAAATCTGACCTCCTTTGTGGGCACCCTAGGCACACCGTACGACATCAGCACCAAGGGAAAAATTCTCTTTCTGGAGGAAACTCACGAACCTGTCAACACGGTATTCAGGTATGTCAACCATCTGAAACTGGCCGGAAAATTAGACGACTGCATCGGCATCCTCATCGGTGAGTGCACCAACTGCACCGACGAATATGGAAAAACCTACGAGGACCTGATTACGGAGAGTTTGATTCCACTGGGCAAGCCGCTTGTTACCGGCCTGGCCTCCGGTCACGGCAAATACAAGGCCGCCATTCCGATCGGCGCTACTGTGAACCTCAACGCGATCGACGGTACCTTGACGGCGCTGCATCCCACCGTATACAATCCAACCCCCAGACAGCAAACAGAACCCATCCAGCTATGACCTCGGGTAGTTTCCATTCACTTCCCGGAGTATTTTTTGCCATTTGCCGGATACTATGGATGAGGTGATTTTTAATGGATCATGTCCATCTCTGCCTGACCGATCTTCTGGATCAGGATCTGACAGCCTACGAGTATTTTCAGGGGTTATCCCCCGACGTGCGGCGTGCCCTTGCCGAGCGGGAAATCGCCACCTTCGACGAACTGCAGACCGCCGCCAATGACCTGAAACAGTCCGGCCTCGACGATTGACGGAATAGGGGCAAATAGCAAATATTTGATCTATCCTGATCTGTACGCTCTGGTCAGTCACGCGCAGGGAACAGAGGAATACTTTGCATGTCTCCCCGCCTGCGTGCAGGCGCAGCTTCAAAGCTGCGATTTGCCGTGTAAAATTCTTATGCAGCAGCCCGGAGCCTCGCAGGATCGTATTCTTCAGGAATTCAAGGATGACACCAATTATGTATTACTTTGAACAGGGGCATATTGGAAAGAAATTAACATTGAAGGAAAGAGTTTGTCAAAAGCAATGGATACACGACAGAGACCACATCCTTCTGGTTACGAATTTGATGTTCTATGAAAAAACAGCTTGACAAAGAATGCTCTCTTTGCTATGTTAATGTTATTCTTGATTCCTGACGGACATATGTGGAGCACCACAGTGGAGTCTTGATGATAATATGCCGACCGTCTGGGCAACATTCGTTTTAGAATGTTGCCTTTTTTGTTTTGTTTGAGCAAAACAAAACAAAAAAGGCACATCGAAACCATGCAACACTTAAACGGAGGGAAATACCATGAAGACACAGTGGCGTAATTTTAAAACAGGAACGTGGCAGAACTGTTTGAATGTCAGGGATTTCATTCAAACGAACTATCATCCTTATGAAAGCGATCCCTCTTTTCTTTGCGGCCCCACGGAGCGCACCAGCAAGCTCATGACCAAACTGACTCATCTCCTGGATCTGGAGCAGCAATTTGGCGGCGTTCTCGACATCGATACCCACACGGCTTCCTCGCTTGTCAATTACGGTCCCGGCTACCTGGATAAAGACAATGAACTGATTGTTGGATTACAAACAGATCGTCCCTTGCGCCGCGGCGTCAACCCTTTTGGCGGCTTAAAAATGACCAGGGACGCCTGCGAAGCTTACGGATATCATCTCTCTCCCAAGGTGGAGGAGGACTTTCAGTACCGCACCACGCACAATGAAGGCGTATTTCGGGTTTACACCGATGAAATCAAGCGCGCCCGTCATTGCGGCATTATCACCGGCCTGCCGGATGCCTATGGCCGTGGGCGCATTATTGGCGATTATCGGCGCGTGGCACTTTATGGTATTGACTACCTCATAGAGCAAAAGAAAGCGGACAAGGCTCGCCTTGGCGAAGAGGTCATGCTGCAGGATAATATTCGTCTTCTTGAAGAGCTTTATCAGCAAATCAGTTTCCTTGGTAAGCTCAAGGAAATGGCCGCTCTTTACGGCCTTGATATTTCGAAGCCCGCCGCCAATGCCAGGGAAGCCGTACAATGGCTGTACTTTGGCTATCTCGGCGCGATCAAGGAACAAAACGGTGCCGCCATGTCTCTGGGCCGTGTTTCCACCTTCCTCGACATTTACTTTGAGCGGGACCTTCAGGAAGGCACGCTCACGGAAGCGGGAGCGCAGGAGCTGATGGATGACTTCGTCATGAAGCTGCGCATGGCCCGCGAGCTGCGTACACCGGAATATAATGAACTTTTCGCCGGAGACCCTCTGTGGATTACCGAATGTCTTGGCGGCACAGGCGAGGACGGACGCACTCTGGTGACGAAAAACACCTATCGAATGCTCCAGACCCTGTATAATCTCGGCGCATCTGCGGAACCGAATCTGACGGTTCTGTGGTCGCAGTCCCTGCCCGAAAATTTCAAGCGCTTTGCCGCTAAGGTGTCCTGCGATACGGATGCTATTCAGTACGAGAATGACGATCTCATGCGCGATATTTATGGCGACGATTATGCTATTGCATGCTGTGTCTCGGCCATGCGTGTCGGTAAGGATATGCAGCTGTTCGGGGCAAGAGCAAATCTTGCAAAGCTCCTGCTAATGAGTCTGAACGGCGGCAGGGACGAGCGTTATGGTATGCAGCTCGGTCCTGTTCACACCCCTTATGAGGGGGATGTGCTGGATTATGACAAGGTAATGCATCTGCTGGATTTCTACCGTCCGTGGCTGGCAAAGACCTATGTCAGCGCAATGAATATTATCCATTACATGCACGATAAATACGCCTACGAAAAAACGCAGATGGCGCTTCATGATACGGATGTTCATCGCTTCATGGCATTTGGCATTGCGGGAATGTCTGTGCTGGCCGACTCCCTCTCCGCCATTAAATACGCGAAGGTTCATGTGATTCGAAATGAGGACGGCCTTATTACAGATTTCAAAACCGAAGGGGAGTTTCCCGCATTCGGCAATGATGATGATCGCGTAGACCAGATTGCTGCCGAGCAGGTAGAGCTGTTTTACAATGAACTAAAGAAAAATCCCGCGTATCGCAACGCAGAGCATACTTTGTCCATTCTGACCATCACTTCAAATGTGGTTTACGGCAAAAAGACGGGTGCAACTCCGGACGGCCGCAAAGCAGGCGCGCCTTTTGCTCCGGGTGCAAACCCCATGCATAACCGGGAAAAGAACGGAGCCCTGGCTTCTCTCAATTCTGTGGCCAAGCTTTCCTATGATGTATGCCGGGATGGAATCTCCAACACTTTTTCCATTGTGCCAGACGCACTTGGTCATAGCGATGATGAGCGATACGGCAATCTGGTTTCGCTGCTGGACGGCTACTTTGCCCAAAGGGGACACCATATAAACGTCAATGTTCTCAACAGGGAAACATTGCTGGACGCGATGGACCATCCCGAGCGGTACCCCAACCTCACTATCCGCGTCTCGGGTTATGCCGTTAACTTTAACAAGCTCTCCAAAGAACAGCAGCGTGAAATTGTTGCCCGCACTTTCCATACGGTGATGTAAAAATGGTTGGAAGGATCAGCAGTTTTCAAAGCATGGGCGCCGTGGACGGCCCCGGCCTGCGGTGCGTTGTGTTCATGCAGGGCTGTCCCCTGCGGTGCGTCTACTGCCATAACCCTGAAACCTGGGATAAAAATGGCGGCCAGGAGATCAGCGTAGAGGAATTGGTCTCCAAAATTGACCGTTATCGGAATTATATACAAAAGGACGGCGGCGTGACTGTTTCCGGAGGCGAGGCGCTGATGCAGTGGCAGTTTGTCGCCGAACTGTTCCGGCAGCTTAAGGCCAGGGGCTACCACACGGCATTGGACACCTCCGGCGTTGGGGATCTGCAGGGGGCGAGGGAGGTCCTTAAATACACCGATCTTGTCATCGCGGACCTGAAATTTACGGAGGCCAAGGACTTTCGCAAGTATTGTCATGGGGAGATACAGCAGGTGTTTGACTTTCTGGCTTTGTCCGCAGCGATGCAGCTCCCCCTTTGGATTCGGCAGGTTATCGTTCCAGGCATCAATGATACGAAAGAGAACATCATTGCGTTTGCAGAGGCTGTATCTCACTATCCCAATTTGGTTAAAGTTGAGCTTCTTCCTTTCCGTAAGCTCTGTGAAAGCAAATATATGGAGCTTGGCATTCCGTTTTTGCTGAAAGACACACCGGAATGTTCCGGCGAAACGATTGGGGCGCTGGAAAAACAGCTGTCCGATGTCTCCGGTATCCGTTCGGGAGCCGACCGCTCCCAAGTGTAGTACGCTGCCGGCAGCGATTTCCCCATATAAAAACAAGGGTTTCCGGGTAATTACCCGGAA
>JAYFRC010000026.1:0-3675 GCA_034926415.1 Oscillospiraceae bacterium | reverse complement strand
GCTCACCGAACTTGAAACGCGCTACCGTCAACGCTACGGTGACCAGATTCTGAAACCCGAGGGTCGGCGGACCTTTGAGGTCCGCAGCCTGTTTATCCGCCATGTTCGCAGGTTTCTTGACAATCGCGGTTACATGGAGGTTGAAACGCCTGTTCTGAACACCATTTCCGGAGGCGCTACGGCACGTCCTTTCATCACGCACCACAACACACTGGATATGGACATGTATCTCCGTATAGCGACGGAGTTGCATCTGACGCGCCTTGTCGTCGGCGGAATCGAGCGGGTTTATGAGATTGGCCGTATCTTCCGCAACGAGGGCATGGATACAAAGCACAACCCGGAGTTCACGACTGTCGAGCTGTATGAGGCTTACGCCGACTTCAACGACATGATGGACCTTTTTGAAGCGCTGCTCTCGTCGGCCGCAATGGACATTCTGGGAACATATGACGTGAGCTGGCAGGGAGAGAACATTTCCCTCGCTCCGGGTTGGGAACGCCTATCCATGGCGGAGGCAGTGAATAAATATCTTGGAGTAGACTTTATGCTTGTGCAGTCCGACGAGGAAGCAGTCTCGCTAGCAAAGTCCGTCGGAGTCGAGATTCCGAAGGAAAAGGAAAAGACCTGGGGCAATGCCCTTTATGAGTGCTTTGACCAGAAGGTCGAGGAAAAACTAATCCAGCCAACTTTTATCACCCTGCATCCCGTCGATGTTTCGCCGCTTGCGAAGCGCAGCCCCTCCGACCCGAGGCTCACTGAACGCTTCGAACTTTTTGTGTGCCACAGCGAAATGGGTAATGCGTTTTCGGAACTAAACGACCCGATCGACCAGAAGCAGCGCTTCCAGAAACAGGTCGAGCTGCGCCGAAAGGGCGACGCCGAGGCCGGTATGATGGACGAAGATTACATCACTGCACTTGAATACGGACTGCCACCGACGGGCGGCCTTGGAATTGGCATCGACCGATGTGTGATGCTGCTAACAGGCGTCGATTCCATCAGGGAGGTCATCCTGTTCCCGACGATGAAGCCCGTAGAAGCGTAATAATAGAGGCTGTGGCAGGGCAATACCGCCCCGCCGCAGGCTTGCTGTGTAAAAAGGTGAGAACTTAGTGGAGCATATTACATCAAGAAAAAACAAGATTATAACTCACCTGAGAGATCTTGCTCTGGACGGAGTATATCGCAGGAAGGCGGGTGAGTTCGTATGCGACGGCGAAAGGACGCTCAGGGAAGCGCTTTCCTCCGGCGCGGAGCTTACCTGTGTTATTTGGGGAGGCGAAGTCCTCTTCGAGCTTTCCGGGAGCTTTATTCAGTGTACCTGTCCGGATGATCTCGTGCGTTATGTCTCGCCGCTCAAAAGCTCATCCGGACCGGTTTTCAGCGTGAAAATTCCGTATACGGCGGAGAAAGAAGAAAAGGTTTCTTCGGCAATCGTCCTTGAAAACGTTCAGGACCCCGGGAATGTCGGCACGGTGATCAGAACCGCAGACGCGATGGGAACGGATATTGTAATACTTGTCGGCAACTGCGCCGATCTGTATAATCCAAAGGCCGTCCGTGCAACAATGGGCGGAATTTTTCGTCAAAGGGTTTTTGAAACCGACATAGATGGGCTGATAGATTATGTAAACCAAAATAGCCTTAAACTATACGCTGCTGCCCTGAGCGAGAACTCTGAGGATATAAGAAAAATCGATTTAAAAGAAGCGGCGGTTGCGATCGGCAGCGAGGGCGGGGGACTATCCGCGGAGCTTATGAATCTGTGCGAGGGTTCGATCATCATTCCGATGCGCCCCGAATGCGAATCCCTTAACGCGGCCATTGCCGCTTCGATAGTAATGTGGGAAATGTCAAGATAAGGGGAAGTTTTCATGTCGTCACTAAAATACTGGGTGTGGCTTTCCGCATTAACGGGACTTAGGCCCAAAAGGCGGTTTGAGCTTCTTGACACCTTCGGCGATCCTGAGAAAGTATATTTTGCGGAAGATCGGCTTTTGAGAGAAAAGCTGAGTTTTTCCGACTCCGAGCTGAGGCTTGTTGCGGACAGAGGGCTTTCAAAAGCGGAAAGTATCCTTGAAGGGTGCCGGACGGAGGGCGTTCATATACTATGCTTTCAGGACGCAGCATACCCGGCGAGATTGAAGAATATAATCGACCCGCCTGTAGTACTCTATGTCAAGGGCAAGCTCCCAGCGATTGACGAGGAGGCCGCTGTCGGTGTCGTCGGAACGAGGAAAGCCACCCCCTATGGTATAAAAATGGCGCGAAAGCTCGGTTACGAGATTGCGGGGAGCGGTGGACTCGTTGTTACGGGTCTTGCGGAAGGGATCGACAGCTCCGCCGCGGAGGGCGCTCTGCGCGCTGGCGGCGCCGTTATCGGAGTGCTTGGCTGCGCTATAGACGAGGTGTTCCCAAAGTGGAACGATGTGCTTTACGGGGACGTTGAGATATCCGGGGCGCTAGTCAGCGAATACCCGCCCGGTGAACCTATGAGCAGAAGATACTTTCCCGAAAGAAATCGGATAATCAGCGGACTTTCGCTAGGAGTTGCGGTTATCGAAGCGCCCATAAAAAGCGGAGCGCTCATAACGGCGTCACTTGCGCTTGAGCAGGGGAGAGAGGTCTTTGCCGTGCCTGGCAACGCGGACGCTACAAACTGCGCCGGCTCCAACGAACTTATCAGAGAAGGTGCGCGGCTGGTGAGCGCAGGCTGGGATATTCTTGAAGATTTTGCTCCTCAGTTTAGCGGAAAGCTATCCGTTCCAGGTTCGCGCAAGTCCGAGGTTTTGGCTCACAGAGAGCCGGCCGAGCCGGTTTTTTATGAAGCTAAGCGCGCAGAGCAGCCGTACAAAACCCCGCCCGAAACAGGAAGGGGCTTCGCAAAACTGAGGGTCAGGACCGACAGAAAAAAGGTTGACAACCCTGTAAAGCGGGAATATATTGATTTGCGAGAGCAGCTTTCCGGGCTCTCGGAGCGCCAGCTGAGGATAGTTTCCGTTATGAACGACAGACCGGTGCACATAGACGACATTATAGAACAGACGGAGCTGAAAGCGCCAGAAGTGCTTTCAGAGCTTACGCTGCTTCAGATAAAGGGTTATGTTTCCCAGGAAAACGGGAAGAGATTTTCTTTAAATATTCAAAAGCGCTGACTTATAGGCGCATATAAAAACTACGAATTGAGGTCAGTTATGGCACAAACTAGGACGGATCTGGTCATTGTCGAATCGCCGGCAAAGGCGCGGACGATAGAAAAGTATCTTGGCCCGAATTATCATGTTGTTGCCTCAATGGGACATCTGCGGGATTTGCCGAAAAGCACCATGGGTGTAGATATAGAAAACGGTTTCGAACCGGATTATCAGCCTGTTGCCGCGAGAAAAGACGTTATCGACGATTTGAAGAAGAAATCGAAGTCGGCGGACATTGTCTATCTTGCGACCGACCCTGACCGCGAGGGAGAGGCGATCTCGTGGCATTTGAAGGAGCTTCTTGAGCTGCCGGACGAGAAGGCAAAGCGCGTTACCTTTAACGAAATAACGAAAAAGGTCGTCGGCGAGAGCATAGCTGCGCCTCGCGAAATCGACAGGGACCTCGTCGACGCGCAGCAGGCAAGGCGCATACTCGACCGTATTGTCGGATACAAGCTCAGCCCGCTACTCTGGCGCA
>JAYFRC010000039.1:0-4037 GCA_034926415.1 Oscillospiraceae bacterium | reverse complement strand
GGTCTTCGCATTTGTATATTCGTTTTATCTGCTTATAAACATCGGGATATTGGGAGGGAACGCAGTGAGCACGGCGGCAAGAACGATGACGGCTATAATCAGCGCAGAGGCGAGGACACCGTTCATGCCGCGGCAATGCCTGTAAAAATGCAGACCGACAAGCTGGCCGATGAGCAAAGACGCGAGCACGATGAATATATCGACGATAAGAAGCTCTACTCCGAACATGCCGCTGTAATAGTAAAAAAGCCCGGGCATAGATATGACCGCGGCGCACAGCGAAACAAACGCTGCAGTGAACCACCTGTCACGGTCAAGCGAGCGCTTGTGGCAAAGATAATATATTTTCCACCAGAGTATTATCGGTATAGTCACCATTTTCGTATGCTGAAAAACGCTCTCGTTGGACGGGACGAGAAGACCGATAATAAAATGGCTTCCGGTGAGCTCGTAGACAAAGTGCAGCGGGGAACCGAGAATAAATAAGACTGGGATACCAAGCAGAATGAATTTTTCAGCGCCGGATAACTTTGACATACAATCACTTCCTGTCTTTTATTCGCTGCAGCGGACCTCGGATGAAAGAATGGGAAAAGAGAGACATAAAAGTTTTTGACGCGCTGCCGCGCGGAGGGGGTGTCCTCTCCGCGCGGCAGCAGTTTTATTTTTCGGATATTTCCGACAGAATATGTTCCTTCAGCTTGTCAAAGGTTTCCTGACTCACATCATGCTCGAGCCGGCACGCGTCCTCAGAGGCCGCGCTCTCACTTACGCCGAGGTATACTAGCCAGCGGGTCAGCAGGCGATGGCGCTCGTAGATGCGCGCCGCTATCTCCTCGCCGCTTTTCGTCAGCGCTATGTGTCCGTCGTTGCCTATGTCTATGTACCCGTTTTCACGGAGCAGGCTCATGGCGCGGCTTATGCTTGGCTTTGAAAAGCCAAGCTTGTTGGCGACGTCTATGGAGCGAACCTGCCCCTTTTCCTCGCGTATCATGAGTATGGCCTCGAGATAGTTTTCAGAAGATTCGTGTATCTTCATTGCGAGCCTCCTCTCCGGAAGAATAAAGCATGTTTTTAATTATTCTAGCATCATTCTTCAAAATGAGCAAGCGGAGAAGAGGCGCGCATTTATCACAGATAGAATCTGTGGCAGCCGATGGTGGTATAATATTTGCAGTTGTTCACTATCCATGTACCGGGAGAGAGAAAGGGATCGTAAAAATACATGCAGTTTCCGACGACGCTCTCGCCTTCAAGACACAGCTTTGCAGCAGTTACCGCGGACGCGACGGGCGCGTTGTAGACGGTGCCGTTCGAAACTGGCGCGAACTGGACGCCGTCGTTCATATCGAATATAACGTCGTATATCGTATCGGGATACTCGTCCGAGGCCACGCGGTTAAGCACTACGTCGCCGACGGCTATCTGCCCGGTCAGAGGTTCGCCCTGGCTTTCGGCGCTGATTATGCGCGACATCCAGTAGAGGTCGCTGTCAGAGTACGAGTCGATATAACCGGAGGGCTCGGAGACTTCGACCGTGCGCGAGGCGGCGTCCCAGTAGACCATGTAGCCGAGCGAGTTGCAAAGCAGGCGAAGCGGAACATAGAGGTGGCCTCCGACGTTCCTTACGGTTGCTGAATAGTCGGCGTCTCCTACGGTCAACTTACCGTTTGCTGAACACAGTGAGAGCGAAGTATATCCGCATTCGGCGACGGCGGTCTTTGACGCGGAGTTCCATTCGATATTCCACCCGCCGAGTGCGTTCAGCGCGCCGCGAAGAGCTATGTACGACGTGCCGCTTTCAATGAAACAGCCGCCCGAATAGGTTTCGCCGCAGAGCATGACCGATGGGGCCTGTGCCGCCGAAGCGTGTACGGTGGACAGCGGCAGCATGAGCGAGAGACAGAGCGGAAGGGCGAAGAGTTTTGCGTGTTTCATAGCAAATTCTCCTTTCTGGTATGTTTTTATACTAGAACACGCAAATATGGAAGAACAAGGCGTAAAATATGGAACATGTTCCATATTTTCGAGCATAGACGTGACAAACGGGTAAATAAGTGTTAAAATACGATAACATAACGAAAAAATCGTTACAAAACAGCTACAAACTTTTGCATTAAAAAGGAAGAAAACAATGAAACAAATTCTGGTAACCGGCGGTATGGGCTACATTGGCAGCCACACCTGCGTAGAACTTTTGAACGCGGGGTACGGCGTAATTATACTTGACGACCTCAGCAACTCGAAGGAGGCCGTGCTCGGGCGCATCGAAACGCTGACCGGGAAGCGGCCGAAATTCTATAGATCCGATCTCTGCAACGATGCGGCGACAGACCGCGTTTTTGCGGAGAACGACATCGATGGCGTTATACATTTCGCGGGCTACAAGGCCGTGGGTGAGAGCGTCGAAAAGCCAATAAAATACTACCGCAACAACATCGGCGGTGCGATGGTGCTATGCGAAAAGATGGAAAAATACGGATGCAGAAAGCTTATATTTTCTTCGTCAGCCACAGTTTACGGACTTAATAACCCCATACCCTACACAGAGGAAATGCCGACTTCCGCGTTTAATCCCTACGGACAGACAAAGGTGATGCAGGAGCAGCTGTTCAGGGACGTCTGCGCGGCGGACCAAAAGTTCAGCGCCGTGCTGCTTCGCTACTTCAATCCCATCGGGGCGCATGAGAGCGGGCTTCTCGGCGAGGATCCGAATGGGATACCGAACAACCTGTTCCCATATATTGCCAAGGTCGCGGTCGGAGAGCTGCCGATGGTGCACGTCTTCGGCGGCGACTATGACACGCCGGACGGCACGGGTGTGCGCGATTACATCCATGTCGCCGACCTTGCGAGGGGGCACGTCAACGCGCTAGCATTCGCGGATGCACACAAGGGCGCGACGGCCATAAACCTCGGAACGGGGAAGGGAACTTCCGTGCTTGAGATAATCGCGGCGTTTGAAAAGGCCTGCGGGCACAAGCTCCCTTACGCGATAGAGGCGCGCCGCCCGGGAGACCTTCCGGCGTACTACGCCAGGACGGAACTTGCGGAGAAGCTGCTCGGCTGGAAGGCGGAGAAGGATATCGACGACATGTGCCGCGACGGCTGGAAATTCATTCAGGAAGAGAAAAAGAGACAGGGATAAATAAAAAGTCCGACGCGTGAATTTTCACGCGTCGGACTTTTGCATATCCGCGAATTCAGTTATTGTTTGGGAAGTACGTCTGAAGCGTCCTAGCGACGGCGCTGACGGGCATGGTCTGGAGTATTATCTTTCCGGGACCCTTTACGATGGTATTAAAAATCCCCTCGCCGCCGAGAAGCATATTTTTAACGCCCGGAACGGTGACTATATCCATTGAACATGTGGCGTCCATCGCCGCGAGATACCCGGTGTCCACTATCATGGATTCACCGGCGGCAAGGTCGTATTCGCAGGCGTAGCCGTCGATTTCGATGAACGCGGTGCCGCGGCCGGAAAGCTTTTGCATTATGAAGCCCTCGCCGCCGAAAAAGCCCGCGCCGATCTTTTTCTGGAAGAAAACGGAAAGCGTGACGCCCGCTTCGCTTGCCAGAAAGCCGCTCTTCTGAACGACCATCGGCTTGTCGGGAGTAATGTCGAAGGCACGGATAGAGCCGGCGAAGCTTGAGGCGAAGGCTATCTGCCCAGCGCCGCCCTGCGCGGTATAGCGGTTCTGGAACAGTGCCTCGCCAGCGAACATGCGGCCGAGCGCCTTGCCGACACCGCCGTTGCTCGATGTTTCCATCTTCATGTTGGGGGACATCCAGCACATGGAACCGCGCTCGGTAATGAGAGTCTCATTTGCCGTAACATCGCAGACCACCACGGGCAAAGGCTCGCCGATTATTTTATACTGCATAATCTTCCTCTCCTTTTGCTTTGATTTTTCAGATATGGAACGGAGCCGCGATGCTGTACGCCGCGGCTCCGTTTTCAAATAGTAAAAATTGGGAATTATTTAATTATTTTCAGAGCTCCGGTGGGGCAGGCCTCTGCGCACTTGTTGCAGCTT
>JAYFRC010000048.1:0-9617 GCA_034926415.1 Oscillospiraceae bacterium | reverse complement strand
CGCAGGAAAGCAAGTTGGTGCTTATTAGGGCGAGGGTCCACCTGTTCCCATTCCGAACACAGTAGTTAAGCTCGTTTCTGCCCACAATACTTGGCTGGCGACGGCCCGGGAAGATAGGTAGCGCCAACACTATAAAGAACGGATAGACATTTGTCTGTCCGTTTTTTTATATGATATACGGAGCATTAGGCGTATACAGATATTTCCAAGGGAAGAAATGAGACGCTGCTTTTTCGGACGCTCCGACAGACAACGATGTGGCGCAGATTCGCTATCGATTCATCCGTGCGTAAAAGTAATCTTGTAAAGGCAGCTGTTTGTATGGGATTTGTTGAATTGTTTTTGATAGGCGTAGGGCTTTCTATGGACGCGTTCGCTGTTTCGATATGCAAGGGACTCAAGATGGACAATAAGGTCAACATGAAGCATGCCGTGGTTATAGCGCTGTTTTTCGGCGTTTTTCAGGGGCTCATGCCGTTTATGGGATGGCTTCTCGGCTCGCAGTTCGCATCGTACGTAACGAGCGTAGATCATTGGGTCGTGTTTGTTCTCTTGACAATCATCGGCGGAAACATGATAAAGGAAAGCCTGTCGCCAGGCGAGGAAAAGGTAAGCGCCGGGCTAGATGTAAAGGAGTTATTCTTGCTGGCTATTGCGACAAGCATAGATGCGCTGGCCGTCGGGATTACATTTGCTTTCCTTGAAGTGAATATAATTAAAGCGGTAATAATAATCGCCTGTACGACATTTGTCATATCCATCAGCGGAGTTTTTGTCGGCAATTACTTTGGGATAAAGTACAAGAGCAAAGCTGAATTTGCAGGCGGGGTTATTTTGATACTGATAGGACTTGAGGTGCTTCTTGAGCATCTCGGGATTTTTTGATAATCTGGAAGTGGTTTTATGAAAATCGGTCTTGTGCTTGAGGGCGGAGCGTGCCGTTCCGTGTTCTCCGCAGGTGTGCTCGACGCGCTTATGGACGCGGGGATAAAAGCCGATTACGTCATAGGCGTGTCCGCCGGAGCCTGCTATATGGCCTCATATTGCAGCGGACAGCGTGGGCGCAATTACAAAATAATGAAAGAGTACATACCCGACAAACGCTATATGGGCGTGCGCTACCTGCTGAACCCGGAAAACAGAAGCTATTTCAATCTCAATTTCGTCTATAACGAGATAGTGAACGAGCTTGTACCGTTTGATTACGAGGCTCTTGAGGATTTTCCGGGACGCATCGTCGCCGTAGTTACGAATATTGAGAGCGGCAACGCGGAATATATAGACGTGCCGCGCAACGACAAAAAGTCTGTTCTGTTAAGGGCAAGCTGCGCGCTTCCGATACTTTTTCCACCGATAAAATTCAAGGGACAGTACTATATGGATGGCGGAATAGTAGATCCGATACCGATCGAGCATACTCTTGCCGCCGGCTGCGACAAGGTTATCGTCATCGTGACCCGCGACAGGAATTACATAAAGATGCCCGAGCCAGGGCTTGAGTTTGGAAAGCGAAAATACAGGCGGTATCAGGAATTTGTCCGTTCGCTCGACGAGCGTACAATGCGCTATAACGGAGCGCTCTCTCGCATGAAAAAGCGCGAAAAGGAAGGCAAGGCGTTCGTTATCGCCCCGAAAGACTCGAGCCGCTACAAGCGCATAGAGCGCGACAGTATGGAGCTCACATCGTGGTACATGGACGGCTTCAATATAGCAAACGAGCGCCTTGACGAGCTCAAAGCATTCCTCGAAGGTTAAAAAACGTGAATTGTGGCCAAATAATATGTAAACTAGAATTACTTTACATATATTAATTTACTAAAGCGCAGGTTGGGAAAGACCATCTGCGTTTTTTTAATTTCAACTATTTCAAAATATTTTGAAATAGTTGTTGACGTAACAGGCAGGCTGGTGTATTATCTATTTCAATGAAATTTGAAATGCCATGATTCCTTTTTGTTACAAAGGAGGCGGAAGCATGAGCTTGGCCGAATCTTTCAAGGCGGTGTCCGACCCGCAGAGGCGGCAGGTGCTGACGTTTCTGCGCGGAGGGCGAAAAACTGCGGGAGAGATAGCGGAGGCGCTTGGGATATCTGCGTCCTCCCTATCGTACCACCTGAGCGCGCTGAAGAGGGCGGACATGATAATAGAGTATAAAGTCAAAAATTATGTGTATTATGAACTAAACACCACGCTGTTTGATGAGATGCTGCTGTGGATGGATCAGTTCAGAAAAGAAGGAGCTAAAGAATGAACAGGAGAGCCGCGACAATAATCCTTCTGGTGCTGTGCGTCCTGCCGTTTGTTATAACGGCGATAGGGATGCAGTTTCTGCCGGACAGCGTGCCGATGCACTACGACTTTGCGGGCAACGTTGACCGCTGGGGCTCGAAATATGAAAATTTCATCCTCGCCGCTGTGTTTTCGGGATCAGGGCTTTTGATGCTGCTTATCGCCAAGCTGGCGGTGAAACTTACGGACACCGACGAGGAGCGAGAGAAGGCAAAGAGCAACGAAAAGATAGTACTGTACTCCGGTATAGGAATGATGGTGCTGTTCTGCGTTCTTCAGGCGTCGTTTCTCGCCGAGAATTATAAGGAGACCGTACTCGGGCTTCCTGCGTCGATGGAAATGGGCTGGAATATAACTGGGGTAGGCATGGGTATATTGATGATAATCATGGGCAATTACATGCCCAAGGCAAAGCGCAACAGTGCCGTTGGTGTGCGCACGACATGGAGCATGTCGAGCGACGAAGCCTGGGCAAAAAGCCAGCGCTTCGGCGGTAAAGTATTTGTTATCGGGGGAATTGAGCTCTGCATTTTGACAGGTCTTCTCAAAGGCCTTGTGATAATCTGGGCGCTGCTGGCGGTGGTGCTCATCGCCGCCGCGGTATGCGTGTATTATTCGTACCGTGTCGGCGGGCAGAAACAGGAAGGGTGAAGAGGCAATGGATATAAATATTTCAGACAGTACGATTGCGTGCCTTTTTTTTACGGCGATAGTTCTCGCACTGCTGCCTATCGCGGCCGCCGCGTTCTGGAAGATGAAAAAGAAACGCGACGCGAGTCTTATCTCATTCGTCATAGGCGCGGCGGGGTTTGTCGTCTCGGCGCGGGTGCTTGAGATGATACCGCACATATTCTGCATCGTACTCGATACCCCGGCGTCCCGCTTTATCACCGGAAGTACCGTCGCCTACGTCCTGTACGGTATCGCCATGGCGGGGATATTCGAGGAGTGCGGGCGGTACATAATTATACGTTTTTTCATGAAAAAGCGCCAGACGCGCGAGAACGCGGTAATGTACGGCATCGGCCACGGCGGAGTCGAGGTATGGCTTATCTCGCTCGTGTCGGTGATACTGTATATCACGATAGCGCTGACGGTGAATTCGCAGGGCGCCTCCGCGGCTTCGGAGACATACGGCGCGGCGATGATAAGTGCCGTTGCGGCGTTCGGAGCGGGGTCCGCGTCTATGATGATACTGGAGCGCGTAATCTGCATGGGTATACACGTCGCGCTGACCGTGATAGTATTTACGGGGGTAAAGACGCGAAACCTCAAATATCTGCTTTGTGCTATATTGCTTCACGCGGTGTTTGATATTTTTCCAGCGCTGTACCAGCGGGGCGCGGTGTCGATAGCGGTAAGCGAGATATGGATCGCGGCCTGGCTTGTTGTGACGGGAATATTTGCGTGGAAACTTTATGCAAAAGCCGCCGCGCCGACGGAGGAAATACAGGCGGAAGAATAAAGAAACGCCGTGACGAAAGATATTCGTCACGGCGTTTTTATATTAGGAGCGGCAAATAATGGCGGCGTGAGCAAGAAGACACCGTCAAACAATTATATCTCTTCCGGGTTATAGAAACTCTTTGCAACAATTCTACTGCTTTTACGCTGTCGGTACCCATGATGCCGTGGTCTGAATATCAGAAAAACATGCACTCGATTTTATTGGAAGTATGTTAGTTCAATGTGGTTTCCACGGGTTTGCATTGCATCCCTGCAACAATTCAACACTCTTTTTCGGGGATTTCCGCCACCACCCGCCATGCTTCCGCCAGTCTGTCCATCGTATAAGCCGCGTTGGCGGGGGAAGTGGACGGGAGCACGATACATTCTCGGCCGATTTCCGGAAGGATGTATTGCTTATAAAGCCGTCCGGAGGTCGCGCCGTTGCAGTATATGGCACGTATATCCGCAGCGGCTAGTATCGTCGACAAATCATTGGCAACGACGTTTTTAATGCTGCTGTCGCTGGAACCGACAATGTCACAGCTTTTTATCACGTCCCACATGGCGATGCGGTGTCGGAGCGCGAAAGCCTTCCTCTGCGGCACGGTCACGGGAGCCTCTTCGCCGAACAGGGCGGCCATAAGCCGCCAGTAGCGGTTTTGAGGATGGCCGTAGAAGAACATGGCTTCCCGTGACTTTACCGACGGAAACGAGCCGAGGATGAGCACGCGGGAATTTTTGTCGTACAGCGGAGGGATGGGGTGGATGATGTGAGTATATTCACCCATTTTTGCCAATCTCCTCTACGAGGCCCATGACCATGCGCCCGGTAAGTCCCCACACCGCATGCTTTCCGCAGCTGTATATCGGAACATCTGCCCTTCCGCCTTTCCAGGCGTAGGGGCGGTCGAAGCCGATAAGGTTGTAGGGAAAATCTTTCGGCACGTCCGGGACGAGCGAATAATGGTAAAGAAGAGGCGGGTTGGAGACAAAATACGAAAACGGTACGAGAAATGTCTCCGCAACCTCAGCCGGGTTTTCTTGAAGCATGGAAAAGCCCTTTTTGGAAACTACGCCGAGTATGGGATAGATTACCGTGCCCGTATGATGATACAGAAAATCAAGCTGCCCAAGCACCTGTATCTCCTCCGGCGGTATGTCCAGCTCCTCAGAGGTCTCCCGCAGGGCGCAGGAGACTGAGTCTTCGCTGGGCTCGACCTTTCCGCCGGGGAAGCAGACCTCGCCCGGCTGACGTCTGAGTTCGGAGGCACGCACCTCGAAAAGCAGGTTTGGCTCGCCTCCTACGTCGACGAGAGGAACGAGGACGGCGTATAAGCCGCGGCATCCGGCAAGTTCGGGAATGCGATTTTTATAATGTTTTTCAAAAGCAGAAATGTCCAAGACGGCAATACCTCCGTAAAATCATTTAATCTGAGTATACAACGCCGACAAAAGAATTGGAACGGGGAAATCGGAATTTGTCTATTACGCGGCAATATATGCACTTGCTTTTAGCCGCAGATACTAATAAAATAAATATATTATATTTAATGTTTTACCAACGTAAGGGAGACAAAGAAATGACACCTATTGCAGAAGAAAGCCTAAGATTTCACGAGAAAGTTCGCGGAAAGATAGAAGTCGTCTCCACGGTGAAGGTGGAAAATGCCCATGATCTCTCTCTGTCCTACACGCCCGGAGTGGCCCAGCCCTGTCTTGAGATTCAGAAGGATATAACCAAGTCATACGAGCTTACCCGTCGCCACAACCTCTGCGCCGTTATAACCGACGGCACGGCTGTGCTCGGACTCGGCGATATCGGCCCCGAGGCGGGCATGCCCGTTATGGAGGGCAAATGCGTGCTGTTCAAGTCCTTCGGCGGCGTGGACGCGTTCCCTCTTTGCGTAAAGACAAAAGACGTGGACGAGTTTGTCAACGCCGTGTATCTCATCTCCGGCTCATTCGGCGGAATAAATCTCGAAGACATCGCGGCTCCGCGCTGCTTTGAGATAGAACGCAAGCTAAAGGAAAAATGCGACATACCCATCTTCCACGATGACCAGCACGGCACCGCGGTAATAACCCTTGCGGGGCTTACGAACGCACTCAAGATAGTGGGCAAGAAACTCCAGGACATCAGGATAGTCGTTTCCGGCGCGGGCGCGGCCGCCATTTCCATAAGCAAGCTTCTGCTTTCCGCCGGCGCGCGTGACATCACCCTCTGCGACCGTCACGGCGCCATTTACGCCGGACGCGGCGAGGGCATGAACTGGATCAAGGACGAGATGGCAAAGATAACCAATCTTTCGAAAAAGTCCGGAACGCTTGCCGATACGCTCGTCGGCGCGGATGTGTTCATCGGAGTTTCCGCTCCCGGAATGGTGACGACTGATATGGTAAAGACAATGAACAGGGACTCGATAATCTTTGCCTGTGCCAACCCCACGCCCGAGATATTCCCTGACGAGGCCAAAGCCGGAGGCGCGCGCATAGTGTCCACCGGACGAAGCGACTTCCCGAACCAGATAAATAACGTGCTCGCGTTCCCGGGCATATTCCGCGGTGCATTCGATGTCCGTGCTAGCGATATAAACGAGGACATGAAAATAGCCGCGTCGCACGCCCTTGCATCGCTTATAGGCGACGATGAGCTCAGTGAGGATTATATCATTCCCCAGGCGTTCGATAAGCGTGTCGGCCCCGCCGTAGCTAAAGCCGTGGCAGAGGCGGCGCGCAGATCCGGAGTCGCCAGAATCTGATTTACAGTACTGCGATATGCAAAATCGGCGTCCCATATAGGGTATGGGACGCCGATTTCTAATTTTTCAGCTATGGATATATCAGCAGCAGGGGCCCGGGCCGCCGCCGCAAGGACCACAGCCGCCGCATCCGCCACAGCCAAATCCGCTACCGCCACCGCAGCAGCAGCAAATGACAATGATCGCTATGATTATCCAGCAGCAGCTGCCGCCGAAAAAGCCCTGATTACACATACATGGAACCTCCTATGAAAACTTGAACCGGTCGCGACCGGCCTCAGTCCATTGTATGTGAGTTTCGTCCTTTGGTGAATCATAAAAAGCGGGAAGTGGAGACCATCGCGTGCGCGGCTTTCGCTTCGGCCGAGGTAAAGACTCCGTCGCTTATCAGAGAAGTCTCAAGCGTTCCGCTGCCGTTTTTAAGTTCGGTAGTCAGAGCGTAATAGGAAAGATACACGACCTCGGAACGTAGGAATGAGCCGGTATTGAGCCTGTTATATTCGGCGCTGTTGATAACGCCGGAGGAAAGCGCGTTTGAAAGCGTGGTCGATATGTCCTTGTGGCTTGTATCGCTGTACCCGAGGGCGCGCATCACAAATTCGGTATACATGGCTGCGCTGGCAGTTGTTGAGCCGCCGAACTTTGTGTGGCTCATGCCGTTGGTATAACCCTTTGAATAAGCGTAGGCGACATACCTGTCAGCCCAGCCGGCGACGTCGGAAAACGGCTGAGCAGCGGTGCTGGAGAGAGCCTCGTCCTCTTCGCCGAGAAGCCTTATGAGCATTACTATGGCCTCCGTGCGCGTGGGCGCGCTTTCAAGACTGTATCCGCTGCCGTAGCTTACTCCGTTGCCGTGAAACAGGGTCAGGCTCTTCAGCGCGGCAGCCATGGCGTTTACGTCGGGCGAGGCGCTGTAGGAAAAAGCAGGCGTGCCGGAGTATTCGACGACGGCGGAGCTTCCCAAAACGGTAAACGTAGCGGATGTGCTCTCGGCAACGAGGTATTGGTGCATGGCGGTCAGCGTCTTGCCGGACGCGAGCTCCGAGCCCGCGGTCATGTCGACCAAGGCACCGGATGAAAACGATGCGGAGACGCTGCCGGCGAGGACACAGAACCCGGTTCCTTCAGTGCAGACGGCGGAGTCTCCGGATTTGAGCCGGAGCTGAGTTGCGGTGGATGAGGACGTTCCGCTCGTGCCGGTCACAGCGGAGGTTATCGCGGCGTCGGAGGCGTCAAGCTTCGCATCAGTCTTGCTGTCTATCGCCGACTGGAAAGTACCGGTGAGATAGGAGAGAGAAACGAGCGGATCCGACGATGAACCGCCTGCGGCGACGGCGGCTATCATGCCAAGGCAGACGGCCAGCAGAACGGCAAGCGGTATGGCACGCTTTTTCATATATACGATTCCTTTCGGCGCTGTGCAAATAGGTATGAAATCGGGCCGGAGCCCGAGCTTTTTATTTGGATTCGTGCATTATGCGGTAGCTCAGCGTGAGCAGGCTGTCTGCAAAGTGAACGTTTTCGACGACAATTGACGGGTCCTCGCTTGTGAGCTCCATATTCGTGAAGTTCCAGAAGCCTCGGACTCCGTACTGGCACAGCATCTCAAACGTTGATTGTGCGACGGAACGAGGCACAGTGAGCACGGCGACGTCGGGCTTGCACTCGGTCACATAGTCCTCGAGCGCGTCCATGCTGTGTACTATAACGCCGTTTATTTCAGAGTTTATAACGGACGGGGATATGTCAAAAGCGGTATCGAGCGTGAAGCCGCTCTTGCTGAAGTAGAAGTTCTGGATAAGCGCCTGACCTAGATTCCCGACGCCGATGATTATCAGCTTGTGATAGTTGTCTACGCCTAGTATGGTGCCTATCTCGGCGCGAAGCGTTTCGACGTTGTAGCCGTAGCCCTGCTGCCCGAACTCACCGAAGCAGCTTAGATCCTGCCGTATCTGGGAAGCCGTGATGTCCATTTTTGTGCCGAGAGTACTTGAAGAAATGCGTACAATGTTATTGTTGTACAGACCGTCAAGATACCTGTAATAGCGCGGCATACGGCGAATGACCGCGTCGGACACATTTTTCTTTTTCATGCAAACCCCTCTTTTGTATGTAAGAATATAATGCGTTCCGCATAAACATATATTTATATATTATTATTTTACATTATAATATAAATATTGTCAAACTTTTTAACAATCATTAGCCCAATATGTCTGGAAGAGGCTTGTTTTTGGGAAAATTGAAGATATATTATCAAAAAAGTTAAAAGGAATACTAACCAAGTTTGTCATTATACTCTTTACACCGGCAGATTTAATTGTTATACTGTAAAAGCTGTCCGGAGCCGATGATTGTACCTGCTCGTAGCATCAGGCTCTTTATCAGATTAAGACCGTCAATAGAAATTATATACGCGCCCGTAGCTCAGCTGGATAGAGCGTCAGACTCCGACTCTGAAGGCCATGCGTTCGAATCGCACCGGGCGTACCATAAAGAATAGGCAAAAAAGATAAAATCTTTTTTGCCTATTCTTTATGCGTTTCGCGCCATTTGGGCGCTCTACACAGTTGATTTGACATCCTCGGGCAAAGTTAATCCACTAGGTACGATTCTCGCTGCCCGTAAATTTGACGCGCGACTTTGCGCAAGCCGCTGACGCGGTATTTGCAGCATCTTTTATGCCACGCCCAACAAGTAAGAAAACGAGCCGTATAACAAAGTAATAAAGAGCGAGAAATAAAATGATAAATATGGAAGAACGAAAAAATTAAGCTTAAGCAATAAAAAAATTAAAACTGAATAACAAAAAAATTAAAACTTAAAAATGAATGAATTAAGACACGGTCACAATCGCGTTAAGAAAGCCGTAAAGCCATTGAAACCGGGTATTTGCGATGTTACGATGTAGCTGCCTTAATGATAAGGCGTTTGCTTTTCAGGGGGGAGGCAACAGCCAAGAATCAGATTTCCGTATTTTGTTTTATAGACAGAGGGAGGTAAATCTTTTGAAAAAGGTAACTAATTTCTTCGTCGCCGTAATCAACCGCTGGCTGCCTGACGCATTTCTGTTTGCAATTATCCTGACGATCGTCGTCTACGTCGCAGCCGTAGCAACCA
>JAYFRC010000036.1:0-8911 GCA_034926415.1 Oscillospiraceae bacterium | reverse complement strand
CCAGGACCGCCCCGTCTTTCAAGACGGGGCGGTCCTGGTTTATCAGATGAGAGTTGTTACGACTTGGAGCTGCTCGTGCCGGAAGTTGTGCTAGAGGGTTTGCCTGAGGTTACGCCGGAGGTTGTGCTGGAGGTTGCGCCTGAGGTTACGCCGGAAGTTGTGCCGGAAGTTGCGCCGGAGGTCGTGCTGGAAGTTCCTGCCGGAGCTGCGCCGTCCTCGGGAGCGGAGGAGATATTGAGAACGGTGATTGAGGTAACGGCGTTCTTGTCGCCGACGACGACGTCGATGACGTCGCCTTCGGCAAGGTCGGCGAGTTTACCGGTGGTGCCGTCGGCAAGAGTTATCTCAAGGTCGTCCGGTACGGTAATGGTAGCAGTGTCCTCGCCAGCGGTAAAGGTATACGGCGTGCCGCCCATTTCATCGGGTGTGCCGGAAGGCGTGCCGCTTTGCAGTTTATCGGTGCTGCCGGAAGCAGAAGAAGCGGTGGTTCCGGCAGAAGAAGTCGTGCCGGAAGACTTGTCAGCGGCGGGCTTTGTCGCCGTAGTGGATGAAGAATTGCCGGCCGGAGCCGAGCCTGTCGGCGCGGTGGTGCCTGAAGGATTGGCCGTGGCGCTTGAGCCGGCGGCACCCGAAGGAGCTGATTCGCCCTGTCCGCCCATCTGGGCCTCTTCCGCGGTGCCTAGCAGCAGCGTGACGCTCTGGCCGTCTATGGACTGTATCTGGCCGTAGACCTCTGAATCGCTCAGATCGGTCGACGTATTCGAATTGGTCGTCGTGGTCGGAGTTGCTGTCTTGGATCCGCAGCCAGACATGACCGCAGTCACAAGAGCGCATACACAAAGAACAGAAAGTGCTTTTTTCATTGTTTACAAATACTCCTTTTTTCTATTGCCTTATATATTTATCTACACCAAAACACCATGCGGCGTTTTGAATGAGACCTGAATTATTTATCGCCGCCTTTGCCGGATTCGCGCCTGCGGACCGCAAATATGCACGCGCATACCGCAAATGGCAACAGCCGTAGAGCCTGAGCGTTCCGGCGATACCGGCGTCAGCAATGCCGTTTTAGGCGAGAGCCGTGTTTTGGCTGGCTTCCGCGGCGGAATAAAACTTGCTGCCGTGAGACGATACTTTTTCAAAAATTTAGGAAGGGCTTTCGCCCCTCGCCATGGCATATTAGTCTTCGTATATGAAAATAACCTGAAAGAAAATATTTTTTTGCGCCGACGTTTTTTTAGTTTCGTTTTAGGTGTTGGCGGTATATTGCCGTCATAAACCCAATGGGAGGCATGACAAATGCTCGGAAAGAAAATCGCTCTCATCCCTGCCTATGAGCCTGGCGAAACGCTCGCGAAGGTCACGGCACAGCTAGTCAAATCGGGATTTTCAGTAGTAATAGTGGACGACGGCAGCGGCCCGGATTACGCCGACTGTTTTCTGGAGGCCAGTCTTTTTGCTTCAGTCGTTTCATATATGCCGAATCAGGGCAAGGGACACGCTCTTAAAGACGGGTTCAGATACATTGCGGCAAACGCTGTGCAGGGAAGCGTCGTAGTGACCGTCGACTCGGACGGCCAACACACGGCGGAGGATGCCGACGCAGTCGCGGCGAGGGCTGCGGAAGAGCCTCGGGCGCTGACGCTCGGCGTACGCTCTTTCGGAGCGGGGACGCCCGCCCGAAGCGCTTTCGGCAATGCCGTTACAAGAGCGGTGTACCGGCTCGCGACCGGCGTATCCGTCAGCGACACGCAGACCGGGCTTCGCGCCTTCGGCGTTGAAATGATTCCGGTTTTTTTCGGCATAAAGGGAGAGCGCTACGAGTATGAGATGAATATGCTCGTAGCCTGTCCAGCGCTCGGCATACCGGTGCGGGAGGTGCCGATAAGCACGATATACGTTGACGGAAACAGGGGCTCGCATTTCCGCACGTTGCGCGATTCCGCGATTATCTACGGCAACGTGTTTTCCGCCGCGGCAAAGCGGGGCGCAAAGGCGCGCCCAGACCGCGCGGAAGCGGCAGCTTCAAAGGGGATGTGGAAAATATCATGATCCGCTTTTTAAGACGCCGCTGGCCGGTGCTGTACGGTGCGGCGCTGGCGATTCTCACGGCCTTTATTCTGCTCGATACGTTCGTGATACCGCATATCTATTCGACCGCCGACTCGGGCGGCTCGTCGTCGATGACGCAGAACCTGAATGCGCAGACCGAAACGGGTAAATCCGCCGCGGTCACGACGGACACGACCTACGACGACGGAAATATTTCCGTCACGATAACGACGTACCGAGAATACGATACGGATATTTACGTCGCCGACGTTAAGCTATCGAGCGCGGACGCGCTCTCGACCGCACTCGCCGACAGCACCTACGGCAAAAACATAACCGAGACCACGTCCTCAATCGCCGACGAGGCAAACGCGATACTTGCGATAAACGGCGATTATTACAGCGCGCGCAGCGGCTACGTCATAAGAAACGGAGTGCTTTACCGCAGCACGTCTGCCGGAAAAAATCAGGAGGACCTTGTAATCTGGGACGACGGCACGTTCGATATAATTTCCGAGGGTGACTGCACGGCGCAGGAGCTTCTCGACAAGGGCGCTCAGCAGGTGCTTTCCTTCGGCCCGGGACTCGTTGAAAACGGCGAAATGGCCGTAGACGAAAACGACGAGGTCGCTAAGGCAAAGACTAGCAACCCCCGTACCGCGATAGGCATGATAGAAAAGCTGCATTATGTCTTTGTGGTGGCCGATGGCCGCACCGATGAGAGCGAAGGGCTGTCGCTATACGAGCTCGCGCAGTTTATGAAGTCCCTCGGGGCCGATACCGCGTACAACCTCGACGGCGGAGGCTCGTCCACAATGGTGTTCAACGGCAAGGTCGTGAACAATCCCACAACGAACGGCAAAAATATTTGCGAAAGAAAGGTGAGCGACATTGTCTGTATCGGATAAAATTACGCTTCGCCGCACGGCGCGGCTGTACCTTGTTTTCGCCGCAATATGCGCGGTTTTCGGCGGCGTGTACGAATATTTCAGCCATGGTGTGTATTCGCCGTTCATGATGTTTATGTTTGCTTTCCCCCTGCTCGGTGCTGTAGCGGCATTTGCGCTCAGTATGTCGGACAAGCTCAGGCTTCCGACGCGAACAGAGCGGAGCCTGCTCGACACCGGACTTGCGACGCTGACCGTCGGGAGCTGCCTTCGCGGCATATTTGATATCTACGGCTCGACGGTCGCGGCGGTGGGCTTTTACTGGACAGCAGGCCTCGCGCTCGCGCTCTCCGGCGCGGTTCTCTACGCGCGATTTACGGCGCGGCGCGCGCAATAAGGCTTTTTATATATAAACCGGGCGTCGCAATCTGTTTGCGGCGCCCGGTCCATATGTTATCGGCATGAAGCGGCCTTTCCACGATACGGTCGCCGGCGTTTCCGGAAAAGATCGACAGGCTGTGCCGCATAAGCGCCTTTAATAAAGCGGAAGTTCTCCGGTCAATGCGTCGGCGGCCTCGGCGTCGAGGGGCTCGAAGGCGAGGCAGGTGTACGTCGCCTCGCCGTGAAATTCCGTACAGCCCGCGTCGCAGACGAGCGCCGAGATTATGCCCGCCTCCTTGGCCTTCCTGTCGAGGGCGAGCAGTTCCTCTTCGCTGTCCACATATACGCAAATCTTCGCCACGCCGTTTTGAAACCAGCGGCTCAGCGCGGTCTCTTCCTTATCCGTCTTACGCAGATAAACCAAATCGCCGCCGACGAGCACGTCGCCGAGCCGGCCCTCGTTCGCAAGCGCCATAAGCACCGCTTCGACGCAGGCGTGTCCCGCCTGCGCGGCTACCTTGCCCTTTCGCATTTTGAGGTCGCGGCGCACCACTATCATCTGTTTAGACGTATACATATCATTTCCCGCTTTCAAGTTAAATTGAACTGTGCTATCCTATTGCTATCAATATAAACGATTCGGGAGCCAATGACAATGGAAACCATAAAGCTGTACTATGAAAATCCGAACATGGGCGACTTCACGGCGGCCGTGCTGTCCTGCCGCGAAGAAGACGGCGGCTTTTTCGTCCTCCTCGACCGCACAGCCTTTTATCCCGAGGGTGGCGGTCAGCCCTGCGATATAGGCACGCTCGGGAATGCAAAGGTGCTCGCGGTCTTTGAGAGGGGCGGGGAGATACTTCACCTCTGCGACCGTGCGCTGACCGTCGGCGCGCGGGTCGAGGGATGCGTGGACCGTGCGCGGCGCTTTGATTTTACCCAGCAGCACTCCGCCGACCATATAATCTCCGGCGTTATACACTCGCGCTTCGGCCTTGAAAACGTCGGCTTCCACATGGGCGCGGACACGACGACGATAGACCTCGGCGGCGTCCTGACGCCCGGGGAGCTTGCCGGGGCGGAGCGCGCGGCAAACGAAGCGATCTGGCGCGACATACCCATAGAGACGCTTTTCCCCTCGCCCGAGGAGCTTTCTGCGCTTCAATACAGGAGCAAAAAGGAGCTTTCGGGACAGGTGCGCCTTGTAAAGATAGAGGGCGTCGACCTCTGCGCCTGCTGCGGCACGCACGTGCTCCGGACCGGCGAGGTCGGGATGATAAAGATAATCTCGTCGGTCCCGTTCAGAGGCGGCACTCGCTTTGAGATGGTCGCAGGACGGCGCGCCTACGAATATATGAGCCGCGTCGCGGAGCAGAACCATGAGATATCCGCGCTGCTTTCGGCAAAACCGCTTGAGACAGCGGCCGCCGTGCGGCGGCTTCATGGCGAGTGCGAGGAGATGAAGGCTATGCGCGCCGGGGACGAAAAGCGTCGGTTCGCGTCCGTCGCACGGACGCTTTCCGGCGCGGGCGATGTGCTCGTATTCGCTTCGGGCCTGTCCGCTGACGGCGTGCGCCGTCTAGCCATAGCGGTCATGGAGAATTGCGGCGGTATCGCCGCGGTGTTTTCCGGCTCGGGCGAAACCGGTTACGCCTTCGCCGTGGGGCAGACCGGCGGCGACCTGCGCGGGCTTTCAAAAAAAATGAACGCCGCGCTTTCGGGGCGCGGCGGCGGAAAGCCAGAGTTTGTTCAGGGGCGCGCAAACGCCTCGCGCGCGGCGGTGGAGAGCTTTTTCGGCGGCTTCAAAATATTCGAAGGGGACATGGTATAATATGCACGGGGAGTTTGAAAGACTGACTTACAGCACAATAAGGATAGCATCGGACTGGACGTCCAGCGTTGGCGACTTCCGATTTAAGATACTCTACGATTTTTCGACCGGCAATATCGAGGCTTTCACATATTCAAAGGTCTGCTTTGAAAAGGCGGACGACGTTGAAGGCAGGAAATTTGAGATATGCGACAAAGACATAACTCCGGTGAAGGAATGGTTCGATTCGCAGTACGGAAAATACCTGGAGCGCATCGGGAAAACCGATTAAACCATAAACGCGGCATGGCCGGAGGCCATGCCGCGTTTATATTATTCATTTGCAGAAGGCGCGCGTCAGTTTATCTCTATCTGCGTTGAAGCGGGAATGGCCGCGGCCTTCTTGGGCATTTTCAGGTCGAGCACTCCGCCGTCGTAATAAGCCTTTATCTGCGACGCGTCTATGCCGGACACATCGAAGCTGCGGCTGTACGAGCCGTAGGAACGCTCGCAGCGGACATATTTGTCCTTCTTTTCCTCATGCTCGGAGTGGCGCTCGGCGTTTATCGTCAGCGTGTCTCCCTCGAGGTTCAGATGGATGTCCTCCTTCTTGAATCCGGGCAGGTCGGCCTTGAGCTCAAAATGATCGCCCTCGTCGGTTATATCGGTCTTGAATTCGGCCAGTTCGCGGTTATTGAAAAAGCCGTTGCTGAACCAGTCGCGCTCCATCTTTTCCATCTCGGAAAACGGATTCCATGCGCTCATGTCGTGGTTTTTGTACGGTCTCATGTCAAACATAAAAATCTCTCCTTAGATTAATTTTTCGCGCGGTCTTTGCATTCGGCGGCGGGCGCCGCGCTTTCCTGCCGCCGCGGGACTCAGGCTCTTTATAGAAGCCCTGTCCCTCTTTGCAAATCTTATTCTATGGAACAAAATCGGATATTATGTTAAGCGGATTTTAACAAACTGTAAATATTGGCACTCTGACACAAAGAGTGCCAAATCGGGCCGATTTTTCCGCTTGGTGCCGCGGTTTTTGAAAGTTCACAATTTCTTAAAAATTTTCTGCTTGCACTTTATGGATATATGCTTTATTATAATCACAGCGTTAGCACTCAGGACTTTTGAGTGCTAACGCACATCGCCGCTATACGGCAGTTAATTGGTTTTATATTTATCAATATATAAGGAGGAACTCATCAATGAAACTCGTACCTTTAGCAGACCGTGTTGTGATTAAACTGACCGAGACCGAGGAGACCACCAAGGGAGGCCTTATCCTTACCGGCAGTGCCAAGGAAAAGCCCACTGTCGCGGAAGTCATCTCCGTAGGCCCCGGCGGCATCGTCGACGGCAAGGAAGTCAAAATGACCGTCAAGCCCGGCGACAAGATCATCACCAGCAAATACTCCGGCACCGAGGTAAAGATAGACGACGTCGAGTATACCATCGTCCGTCAGGGCGACATCCTCGCAATCGTGGAATAATGAATTTCTTTTCTTAAAATATAGGAGGTAATTAAAATTATGGCAAAGCTCATAAAGAGCGACGACGAGGCCCGCAAGGCTCTCGAGACCGGCGTAAACAAGCTGGCCGATACCGTTAAGGTCACTCTCGGCCCCAAGGGCCGCAATGTAGTTCTCGAAAGAAAATTCGGCGCGCCGCTCATCACCAACGACGGCGTGACCATCGCCAAGGAAATCGAACTTGAGGATCCGTTTGAGAACATGGGCGCTCAGCTGGTGCGCGAAGTCTCCACCAAGACCAACGACGTCGCCGGCGACGGCACCACCACCGCAACGCTGCTGGCTCAGGCCATGATACACGAGGGCCTGCGCAATCTGGCAGCAGGAGCCAACCCCATCGTAATGCGCAAGGGCATGGCCAAGGCTACCGAAGCCGCCATCGCTTCCATCAAGTCCGACGCCAAAAAGGTCAGCGGCACCGACGACATCGCAAAAGTCGGCACCGTCTCCTCCAGTGACGAGGTCATCGGCAAGCTCATAGCCGAGGCTATGGAGAAGGTCTCGCACGACGGAGTCATCACCGTTGAGGAGAGCAAGACTGCCGAGACTTACAGCGAGATAGTCGAAGGCATGATGTTCGACCGCGGCTATATCACGCCCTACATGGTCACCGATACCGATAAGATGGAGGCCGTCGTCGAGGACGCGTACATCTTCATCACCGATAAGAAGATAAGCGTTATTCAGGATCTCGTTCCCCTGCTTGAGAAGCTTATGCAGTCCGGCAAGAAGCTCGTCATCATCGCCGAGGACGTCGAGGGCGAGGCTCTGTCCACCCTCATCGTTAACCGTCTGCGCGGCACTCTGAACGTCGTTGCGGTAAAGGCTCCGGGCTTCGGAGACCGCCGCAAGGAGATGCTTCAGGACATCGCCATTCTCACCGGCGGCCAGGTCATTTCCTCCGACATGGGCCTCGAGATCAAGGACGCCACTCTCGATATGCTCGGCCATGCCCGCCAGATTAAGGTCGACAAGGAAAACACCGTCATCGTCGGCGGCTCGGGCGACAGCGCCGCTATCGCCGCGCGCGTAAAGCAGATCCGCGCCCAGATAGAGACCACCACCTCCGATTATGACAAGGAAAAGCTTCAGGAACGCCTTGCAAAACTGGCAGGCGGCGTAGCTGTCATTAAGGTCGGTGCGGCTACCGAGACCGAGATGAAGGACAAGAAGCTCCGCATCGAGGACGCTCTCAACGCTACCCGCGCGGCCGTTGAGGAAGGCGTCGTCGCAGGCGGCGGCACCGTATTCGTCAACGCGATCCCCGCTGTCGAGGCTCTGCTCGACAAGGTCGAGGGCGACGAGAAGACCGGCGTGCGTATCATTGCCAAGGCTCTTGAGTATCCTGTGAAGCAGATTGCGTTGAACGCCGGACTTGACGGAAGCGTTATTCTTGAGAACATCAAGAAGTCAGGCAAGACTGGCTGGGGCTTCGACGCATACAAGGAAGAGTATTGCGATATGATTTCCGCCGGTATCGTCGATCCCGCCAAGGTCACCCGCAGCGCGCTTGAAAACGCCGCATCCGTGTCCTCCATGGTGCTTACCACCGAGGCGCTTGTCGCCGACAAGCCGCAGCCTCCCGCGCCTCCCGCTCCTGCCGGCGGCGACATGGGCGGCATGGGCGGAATGTATTAATAGACGCTCGCAAGGACCGGAAACCGCGCCTTATAAAAACGAAAAGGCCGATACCCGCATGGCGGTATCGGCCTTTTTGCGTGATATTTCTCTGCACTCGAAGGCTGCTGCCAAGCGCGGCGGCTGCAGCGAAAAAGGAAGCCGCGACCGTTGGCTCCGCTTTTTGTGGTTTTCTCCCGCGCAGGGTCGGTTTTTCGGTGAAAAAATCATTGACAAAAGTTGTTCAATCCTCTATACTAATTTATGCTCTGTCGGGCGATAACCGATATGGCGGCGTAGCTCAGTTGGCTAGAGCATGCGGTTCATACCCGCAGTGTCCCCGGTTCGAATCCAGGCGCCGCTACCAGATTTCCCCGTGAAGCGCTTTCACGCTTCACGGGGAACCTAAGGCTTTTATCTGCTCTAGAGCGATGTTTGTGCCGACGACACGGCCCGTTGGTCAAGTGGTTAAGACACGGCCCTTTCACGGCTGTAACATGGGTTCGAATCCCGTACGGGTCACCACGAAAAAAAGCCCCGCAGGATGCGCCCGTGTCCTGCGGGGATATTTGTAAAAAGCGAATACGGAGGCTTAGCTCAGCTGGTTAGAGCGCCTGCTTCACACGCAGGAGGTCGGC
>JAYFRC010000019.1:0-1600 GCA_034926415.1 Oscillospiraceae bacterium | reverse complement strand
TTGCCTTCCGGCACATATCGCCCGATGCTCCCGCCCTCGTTCAGCATGCGCTGAATGCGGACAAGCTCACGTCGTACGTTATCCGGAAGCGCAATTCCGATAAATAGGCGCAAACTCCGATCCCTCCTCGCGTTTTATTTTATTATACCGTCTTTTTCCGAGCTTTGCATCAACGTTTGTGGCAAAAGACTGTAATTCCATGTTTCCCGAGAGGCTATTGCAATAAAACTTTTTACCTAAACCTATATTTATATAAAGTTACCCAAATTTCCATTTTCGCACATAATTTGTGCTTGCTAAACATTAAAACAGGCGCTATACTGACAGTATCAGCCGGTCGACCGACTGATACTGTCAAAGGAGGTATGTGTTATGGCCAAAAAGAAAGGGGATTTTCTCAGCGCCCGCGCATCGATACTCGACGCGGCGTCGACGCTGTTCAGCATGGGCGGAATCCGTGAAGCGAGCCTTGCGGACATTGCGCAGCAGGCGAAGATGAGCAAAGGGACGCTGTATTATTATTACCCGACGAAGGATCATCTTGTGGAGGATATCGCCGAAGAGCATCTAAGCCGGATAACCGACATGCTGTTCGGCTGGATCGACGCACTCGGCGGCGAGACGGGCGCCAGAGAGGCGCTCGACACGCTGTTTTCGTTTTTGATGGCCGACGAAAAGTCGCTTCGTCTCCATGTCGTGCTCCAGTCCGAGGCGGCTTTAGGCAACGCCCTAATAAAGAAAAGACTGCTCGCTAAATATCGGGAGTGGACGCTGATGCTTGAGGTGGGCGCGCTTAAGCTTGCACAACCCGCGTCGGGGCGGCTTAGGGACATTTCGCGCATATTTTTTGCGGCGGTCGATGGGTTGGCGCTGCATGAACTGATCGACGGAGGCGCGGACAACCGCGATGCGATGGTTCGCTTGCTTTTGGGGGAGGCATAAAAATGAATTCATCCGGGCGCATACTGCTCGTCGGCGATTCCATTGCCAAGGGCGTGACGTACGACGCGTCGCGCGGGCGCTATGTCCTGCCGACGGAGAACATTTCCCGCTTGGTGGAAAAAGCCACGGCTTTTGTAATCGAGAACATTGCCCGGTTTGGTGCGACGGTGGACATGGCGGCTAAGGATCTCACGCGCTGGTTCAAGCGCGGCAGCGAGCCGCGTCCGGACGTCGTGGCGATCGAAATTGGCGGCAACGACTGCAATTTTGACTGGGAGGCTATCGCGCGCGACCCGAAGGCGGAGCATCTGCCCAAAACGGGGCTTGAAGAGTTCGAGCGCACGCTCGAGGGGATGATCGACGAGGTTCGCGCCGAGAACATCATGCCGGTGTTGTGCAACCTTCCGCCGATCGACGCGGATCGGTATTTTCGCTATTTCACCGGAGGCGACGCGGATAAGGGCGAGCGTATTCTCGAATGGCTCGGCAGCGTCGGGCGCATCTACTGGTGGCATGAGCGTTACAGCGTGGCTGTGGAAGAGGTGGCCGAGTCGGCGGACGTGCCGCTGATCAATATTCGCGGTGCACTGCTGCGCGAGCCGGATTACCGCGCGTTTGTCGCGGCGGACGGGCTGCACCTGAACGAGGAAGGCCAGCG
>JAYFRC010000068.1:0-40787 GCA_034926415.1 Oscillospiraceae bacterium | reverse complement strand
CGAGCTTTCGGGTATTATATTCATATCATACAGCGTCAGGCAGATTCCACGGCGCACATTCTCGCCCTTGTCGGCGGGAGCAAGGTCGAAAAATCCACCCTCGTCGAAAGGAACCATAAGCGCCTTGCCGTTTTCATCGGTTTTGAAAAGATAGAACTCACATGCGGAGCCGATTCTCACGGTGTAGCCTTTTTTGAGCGCGTCCTCGACGGCGCTCTGGAGCATCGCGCGCGTATCGCCCGCATAGGGGGTTCCGTCGGCGTTCATGATGTCGCAGAACATGCGCACTACCCTGCCCTGACTCGGTCTCCACGGTATGACAGACAGCGTCCGCGCGTCGGGCTTGAGAAGAAGGCGCGTTCCGGGCTTGACTGCGAAGCCGTCTATATATGACGCCTGAAAGGGTATCCCGGACTCGAATGCGCGGACGAGCTCGCCCGGCTGAAGCGATATGTTTTTCTGTATACCAAAATTGTCGCAGAATGCGAGCCTGATGAATTTGACGTCGTTTTCTTCGACAAAAGTAAGGACTTCCTGCACGGATTCGTTCATGGCATGAGCCTCCCCGGAAAGTAATTTGATTCGCGCCTTTATTGCTATTTTACCCCAAATCAGTTGGGTGTGTAAAGTGAACGGTAAGGATTATTTGTATTGGGTATAAGAACATAGAAAGGTTTTTTGAGTACATCGGCCATTTTGTAGCCGAAACAGCCGCAGAATTCCTCGAGTATCGGATGTATGCGATCCATGTCCTCCTCGTTGGCCTTGTGCGCCACGACCTGCGACGGAAGATCCTTCGGAAGCTCGTCGCAGCGAATATACATTTCCCCGCCGTGCATTCCGACCGAGCAGTAATTGCCCACCGGATTCTTCTTATCGCAGTTCATGCCGAGCACCATCAGCACTCCACCCGCCTGATATTCGCCAAAAAAGCTGCCCACCGTGTTTCCGATCACAATTATGGGCTTTTTGTCCTGGTATTCCTTCATGTGTATGCCGGTGCGGTAGCCCGCGTTGTCGCGGACGAATATCCTGCCTCCGCGCATGGCGTAGCCGCAGGCGTCTCCGGCGCTGCCGAATATCCTTATCTCGCCGCCGTTCATCGTGTCCCCCGTGGCGTCCTGCGCGTTGCCCATGACGTCTATCGTCGTACCGTCCATGTAGCAGCCGAGCGCGTTTCCGGGCGTGCCGTTTATCGTTATGCGCTTGTTCTTCGACCCCGCGCCGATATAGCGCTGCCCTTCACAGTTGTCGATTACTATTTCATTGTCACTGGAGCAGCGCACGGCATCGTTCAGAGTGTCGAACGTCATGTCCCTCGCGTCGAGCTTCATTTGACAGCACCTCCGAGTTTCTCTTTTCTCCACTCTCTGCCGTAAGCCATAAGCTGCGGAGCCTTTAATATAAGCTCCGCGTCCACGTCCGCGAGCGGAGTCGCGTTCTTTATAAGGTTCGTATATATACCGGCTCTGCGTATGTCGCCGATTATCATAAATCCCTTGAGAACGCCGTCCTTGATAAACAGCTTTCTGTAATTTCCGTCCGACGCGTCCGCGATGATATCGCCCTCGTAGGCTCCTGCGGTCACGAGATGCAGGCTGAAAAACCCTCCGGCGTTCATCGGTATAGCCTTGTCAAACTTTTCGTCGCCTCCGGCCATGTTTACTCCGGCGGCATGTCCCTGGAAATAGGCGTTCGGAAGTATGGCCATTATCTGCTCCTCGCCTGTCGATACGTTGCGGCACTCGGTGCAGTCGCCTGCGGCGTATACGTCCGGCAGCGACGTACGCGAGCGCTCGTCAACCGTTATCCCGCGTCCGGCCTTGCCGCCCGCTTCCTTAACCATCTCCGCGTTGGGACGCACTCCGACGGCCGTCACTACGACGTCGAATTCGACGGTCTCTCCGTTTGTAAGCTCCGCGCTGTACGCGGAAAATTTCTTGACTGATACGCCGAGATGGAAACGGCAGTTGTGCTTTTCCATCTCCGCCTGTACTATCTTCGCCCCGGCCTCGTCGAGCACGGCCGGAAGCACGCGCGGCGCCATATCGCATATCTCAACGCCGGCAACGCGGTCGGCTATGCCCTCGGCGCACTTCATGCCGATGAGCCCCGCGCCGACTATAAACACGCGGCTGTCCCTGTTTATGAGCTTGTCGAGCGCGAGCGCGTCGTCCAGCGTCATGAACGGCACGCGCTCGGCGACGTTCTCCATGCCGTCCATCGGCGGCAGGAACGGACGCGAGCCTGTCGCGACTAGCAGATGATCGTAAGACAGCGTTTTGCCGCCTTTGAGCACAACGGTTTTGCCATTTGCGTCTATCTTCTCCGCCGTTTCGCCGAGCATCAGCTTTACTCCGTTTTTCTCGTAAAAATCAGCGCTTCTGTAATTCATGCGCTCAATATCCGTACGCCCCATGAGCATATAGGATATGAGCGGGCGGCCGTAGCACGCGTGGTTTTCCGAAGAAACGACGGTTATCTCGCCCTTTTTGTCGATGTTCCGTATTCCCTCGACGCATCCGACGGCAGCGGTAGAGTTTCCGATTATAACGTACTTCATCTTTCCTCAGCCTCCTCGAACACTATCGCCCTGTTCGGGCAGTGCTGAACGCACTGCGGCTCGCCAAACGTGTTGTTCATGCACAGCTCGCACTTTTGCGCGACGCCCGTGCCGGACGGCATTATCGCGCCGTAGGGACATGAGAGTATGCACGTCCCGCAGCCTACGCACTTTTCCTTGTCAATGCGCACGGCGCCGTTTTCGTCCTTTGATAGCGCGCCGGATATGCAGCCTCCGACGCAGGGTGCGTCGGTGCAGTGGCGACAGGAAACGGCGAAGCTTATCTGGTTGTCGCCCTCGACGATCATGCGCGGGTTTATCGTCTTGTTCTGAAGCGCCTTGACCATATCGTCAAGACCAGAGTTTGCAAACGCGCAGTAATACTCGCAAAGATGGCAGCCGAGACACCATTCCTCACGGACGTATATCCTTTTCATTGTATCTCGCCTCCCCTTATTCGCCGGCATGCTTGATGCCGAGTATGCGGAGCTCGGTATCGTTGAGCCCTATGCCCCTCAGCATAAGCCTGTTGCCGCGCAGGGCTTCAATGGAATTTATTCCCATTCCGCCCATTATCTCCTTGATCTCGTTCGTCCACGCCGTGATGAGGTTCACGAGACGTTCCTCGCCGATGTCCGGGTTCAGGCGCTTGACGAGCTCCGGCCTCTGCGTCGCTATGCCCCAGTTGCACTTTCCGCCCTGACAGGAGCGGCAGAGGTGACAGCCAAGCGCCAAGAGCGCGGCTGTGCCGATGTAGACAGCATCCGCGCCGAGCGCGATGGCCTTGACTATGTCGGCGCTGCACCTTATGCTTCCGCCGGCAACTAGCGAGACGTTGTTGCGTATCTTCTCCTCGCGCAGACGCTCGTCAACAGCCGCGAGCGCCAACTCTATCGGAATGCCCACGTTGTCGCGTATCATCGTTGGCGCCGCGCCGGTTCCGCCGCGGAAGCCGTCAATCGCTATGATATCCGCGCCGCTGCGCGCTACGCCGCTGGCTATGGCCGCGATGTTATGCACCGCAGCTATCTTGACGATGACCGGCTTTTTATAAGCGGTCGCCTCTTTCAGCGAATAGACAAGCTGGCGCAGGTCTTCGATGGAATATATGTCGTGGTGCGGAGCGGGAGAAATTGCGTCGGTGCCGATTGGTATCATGCGCGTCTTTGAAACGTCGGGACCGACCTTCATGCCGGGCAGATGCCCGCCGATGCCGGGCTTCGCGCCCTGTCCCATCTTTATCTCTATCGCCGCTCCGGCGTCCAGATACTTTTCGTGCACGCCGAAGCGACCCGAGGCAACCTGAACTATCGTGTTAGGGCCGTAGGCGTAAAAATCCTCGTGGAGTCCGCCCTCGCCCGTGTTGTAGAGTATCCCGAGGCGCTTCGCCGCACGCGCAAGAGACGCGTGCGCATTGTACGATATAGCGCCGTAGGACATCGCCGAGAACATCACTGGCGTTGCAAGCTCGATGCCGACCGGCATATTATCTATAAGCTTACCGTCTTTATCACGCTGGACAGGCACCTCGCTGCGGCCGAGGAAAACGCGTGTCTCCATGGGCTCGCGCAGCGGGTCGATCGAGGGGTTCGTGACCTGCGATGCGTTGATGAGTATTTTGTCCCAGTAGATGGGGTATTTCTTCGTGTTGCCCATAGATGAAAGAAGCGCGCCGCCGCTGTTGGCCTGCTTGTAGAGCTCATTTATCGTCTGGCTCGACCAGTTGTCGTTCTCTCTGTAATCGTTCTTATTCTTTTCTATCTTCAGCGCATGCGTCGGGCACATGCAGACGCAGCGCTGGCAGTCGACGCATGACGTGCTGTCGCAGGTCATCAGTCCGCTTTCCGCGTCGTAGTGGTGCACCTCGTTGGCGCACTGGCGCTCGCAGACACGGCACTGTATGCACTTCGTCTGGTCGCGTACGACATCGTATTCAGGCATTATGTATTCCTGGGGAAGCATCACTCAGCTCCTCCTTTCAATCTTGCAATTACGGGCTCTCCGCCCTTGGGCCACCAGACCTTATCAAGCTCCGGTTCAATAATACGTATCGCCGATTCTTCCGACGCGACATATATCTTATCGCCCTTTTCAGCCGCGACCATGCTGCGCAGCTTCAGTCTGTCGTTGAGCGCCATGAATCCTCCGTCGAAGCCGAGGATTATCGAAAACGGACCGGTGATGAGGAAGTCCGAGAAGCGGCGGCGAAGATAGGTGTATTTTGCCTTTTCATCTTCGTCCATGCGGTCTATCATTTCCCAGAACGGCCCCGCTACAACTATCGCCGCCTCTTCAAGTGTTAGATGCTGGCGCTCGAGCAGGTAGTCGAACACATAGGTTATCGCCTCGGTGTCGGTGAGCAGCGAGCAGTTGTATCCGTACATTTCTATACAGCGGCGGTTCGCGTCGTATGAGGATATCTCGCCGTTGTGAACTATCGAGTAATCGAGCAATCCAAAAGGATGCGCTCCGCCCCACCAGCCCGGCGTGTTTGTCGGATAGCGGCCGTGCGCCGTCCAGCAGTAGCCCGAATAATCTTCGAGACGATAGAATTCGCCCACATCCTCAGGATAGCCGACCGCCTTAAAGATGCCCATATTTTTGCCGCTTGAGAAAACGAAAGCTCCATCTATGTTTACATTTATAAAAAACACACAGGCGGCGACAAATTCGCGCTCGCCTTTGAGACTTTCAGTTTGCTTTCTCGGTATGGGGCTCACAAAGTATCTCCATATCTTCGGCGCATTCTCCACGCCCTTGTTCAGCCTTGTCGGGATCTCGCCAGGAGAAACTATTGAGAAGTTTTTATGCAGATACTCCTCGCAATCCTCCCTCGCCTTGTCGGAATCGTAAAAGACATGGAACGCATAGTACTCAGCGTACTCCGGATATATCCCGTATCCGGCAAATCCGCCGCCGAGGCCGTTGCTCCTGTCGTGCATGAGGCTGATGGACCGGATTATGTCTTCGCCGCTCATCCTGCCTCCGCTCCTGTCGAAAATGCCGGAGATGGCGCATCCTGAAGGGATCCTGACTTCTCCTTCTTTTCTCATGACAGCACTTCCTTTCCTGATACCATTACTATTAATAAATAATAAAATGTTAAATTTAGAGTGAAGAAAAAGGCGTTCATCACAGGACTTTCCCGCGCTTTTTGCAGGAAAGCCTCGTGATGAACGTCCTTGTTCATGGGCTTTATTATATATAGTACGTTCAAAGTTGTCAACCGCCAATTTGCAAGTTTACAAAAAATTTTATGCAAATTTCAAAAAACCCCTTGACAATCTTTTGCCATGTGCTATACTGCTCACATCAGCAAGGGCGCTGTAGGGTATTCCCCTACGGCGCTTTTTTTGTTAATCCTAATGTATATCCGCTTTTATAGAGAGACAACTAAAAAAGCCCGCGTAACGCGGAAATTTTACCGGCAGGAGGAACGACAATGAATGACACAAATATAAATGTTCCAAAATTGTTCGGCAGCATGGTCTTCAACGACCAGGTCATGAAGGAGCGTCTTCCCAAGGAGACCTACAAAGCTCTTAAGAAATGCATAGCCGACGGCACACAGTTTGATATGAACATAGCACACGTCGTGGCAAATGCAATGAAGGACTGGGCGATAGAAAAGGGCGCGACCCATTTCACGCACTGGTTCCAGCCCATGACCGGCGTGACCGCCGAAAAACACGACAGCTTCATCTCCCCCGTTCCCGGCGGCTCCGTTATAATGGAGTTCTCCGGCAAGGAACTCGTCCGCGGCGAGCCAGACGCGTCCTCGTTCCCTTCAGGCGGCTTGCGCGCCACCTTCGAAGCCAGAGGCTACACGGCCTGGGACCCCACGTCCTACGCTTTTGTCAAGGACGGCAGCCTTTACATCCCGACTATCTTTTTCTCCTACGGCGGCGAGGCGCTCGATAAGAAGGCACCCCTGCTTCGCTCGATGGAGGAACTGAGCAAGCAGTCTATGCGTATACTTCGCCTGTTCGGCGATTTCGCAACAAAAAAAGTTACCGCTACGGTCGGCCCCGAGCAGGAGTATTTTCTTATTGATAAGGATATGTACGACCAGCGCGAAGACCTTATAATGACCGGGCGCACGCTGTTCGGTTCAAAACCTCCCAAGGGCCAGGAACTCGACGACCATTACTTCGGCGCTATCAAGCCTCGCGTAAGCGAGTTTATGAAAGACCTCGACACCGAGCTCTGGAAGCTGGGCATCCTTGCCAAGACAAAGCACAATGAGGTCGCTCCCTCGCAGCACGAGTTGGCTCCTATTTTTAACGACGCTAACGAGGCAGGAGACCACAATCAGCTCACCATGGAGATTATGAAGAAAGTGGCTAAACGCCACAATCTCGTCTGCCTCCTGCATGAGAAGCCCTTTGCCGGCGTCAACGGCTCCGGAAAGCACGACAACTGGGCGATTTCTACTGATACCGGCAAGAACCTGCTCGACCCCGGCAAGACCCCGCGCGAGAATGCGCAGTTCCTGCTGTTCCTGTGCGCCGTCATCAAGGGCGTCGACGAGTATCAGGATATGCTCCGCTGCACCGTTGCCTCTGCTGGAAACGATCACCGTCTTGGAGCGAACGAAGCTCCTCCCGCCATCGTGTCCATGTTCCTCGGCGATGAACTGAACGGAGTCCTCGAGTCCATTGAAAAGGGCACCGAGTACAAGGGTAAGAAGGAAAAGCCGCTTCAGATCGGCGTTGATGTTCTTCCCCAGATACCGAAGGACACCACGGACCGTAACCGCACCTCGCCTTTTGCCTTTACAGGCAATAAGTTTGAGTTCCGTATGCTTGGTTCCGAGCAGTCGATCTCCGGACCGAACATCGCGCTGAACACCATTGTGGCTGAGGAGCTGTCGCAGTTTGCCGACAAACTAGAAAAGTCGAAGAATTTCAATAAAGACCTTAACACCCTGCTTCAGGACGTAATCAAGGAGCACAGCCGCATCATCTTCAATGGCAACGGCTATGACTCTTCGTGGGTCGCTGAAGCCGAAAAGCGGGGCCTTAGCAATCTCAAGAACACCCCCGAGGCCATGGCTACCTATTGCTCCAAAAAGAACGTAAAGCTCTTTACCTCGCACGGCATCTATACCGAGACCGAGATGAAGGCCCGTGCGGAAATACATCTCGAGAATTACAGCAAGGTCATCAATATCGAGGCTCAGACGATGGTCGACATGGTAAAGCGCAACATAATCCCCGCCGTGAGCGCTTATACCGGATCCCTGAGCGATTCGCTTCTCAGCAAGAAAGCCGCCGTTAAGGATGTCCCTTGTGCGACAGAGGAAACTCTCATAAAGAAGCTCGCGTCACTCAACGACAGCCTCTACAAGCACTGCTGCGAGCTTGAGACTCTGCTTGTCTCCGTTCCCGACGGCAACGGACAAAAGGTTGCCAATTATTACCATGACAAGGTCTTTGCGGCGATGCAGTCTATGCGCGCGGTGGCTGACGAGCTCGAGACGATGACCGCCTCCGACTATTGGCCGCTCCCGTCCTACGGCGATATGCTGTTCACGGTGTGATTTATCTGCGATAAAAATTTTAATACTCGCACAAAGGCGTGTGTTTTTTCGAAGCTTAGCTTCGAAAAACACACGCCTCTTCTTTTTTAATTGTTTTTTACGTTTTGACTCAATATTTTGTATTAAGTGGAGGAAATAACTATGGATATGAGCGTATGGTTTTTAATAGGCGCAGCGTTGGTCTTCTTCATGCAGGCCGGCTTCGCGATGGTCGAGACGGGCTTCACGAGAGCGAAGAACGCCGGCAACATCATAATGAAAAACGTCATGGACTTCTGTATCGGTACAGTCGTCTTCGCATTTATCGGCTACGGCATAATGAACTCGGAAAACTATTTATTCGGGCTCATCGGTATGCCTGACTACCAGCTGTTCACAGATTTCGCAAACTTCAACTGGTCGAACTTCGTGTTCCAGCTCGTCTTCTGTGCGACCGCAGCGACGATAGTCTCCGGCGCCATGGCGGAGCGCACAAAGTTCAGCGTCTACTGCATATATTCCGCCGTCATCAGCGCCATCGTCTATCCCATTGAGGCAGGCTGGGTCTGGAACGGCTCCGGATGGCTCGCACAGTTGGGCTACATCGATTTCGCAGGTTCCTCCGTCATACACATGGTCGGCGGCCTGACCGCATTAATCGGCGCGGCTATGCTCGGTCCCCGTATCGGAAAGTTTGATAAGAACGGCAAGCCCCGCGCTATCCTTGGCCACAGCATACCTCTCGGCGCACTCGGCTGCTTTATTCTCTGGTTCGGCTGGTACGGCTTCAACGGTGCCGCTGCCTCCGATGTTTCCCAGATGGCTCAGATATTCGGCACGACTACTCTCGCCCCCGCTTTTGCTACCGTGACCGTCATGCTTGCGACCTGGAAGATATACGGCAAGCCCGATGTCTCCATGTCCCTCAACGGTTCGCTGGCCGGACTCGTTGCAATCACTGCAGGCTGCGCAAATGTCAACGCGGCCGGAGCAATCATCATCGGCATCGTCTCAGGTTTCCTCGTCATCTTCTTCGTCTGGTTTCTCGACTACAAGCTTAAGGTCGACGACCCCGTCGGTGCCGTGGCTGTCCACTTCGCAAACGGCCTCTGGGGTACCGTCGCGGTCGGATTGTTTGATTACAATACCGGATTGTTCTACGGCGGCGGCATCCACACTCTCGCTATCCAGTGCCTCGGCGTTGTCTCCATCGCAGCCTACACCGCCGTTGCTATGACCATCGTCTTCAAGATCCTCGACAAGACCATGGGTCTTCGCGTTTCCGCCGATGAAGAGATCGCAGGTCTCGATCCCACCGAGCACGGTCTTGCAAGCGCTTACGCCGACTTCATGCCGGCCGTCACCACTGTCTCTTTCGACGGCAAGGCTACTACTACCGCTGTCACAGGAACTACGCCCGTCGAGCAGGCTGTCCCCGTCGTCCGCAAGCCGGCGGAGCACACCGCTTCCGACGTAAAGATAACAAAGGTCGAAATGTACCTCAACCCCAACCACTTCGACGCGCTCAAGTCCTCGCTTGAATCCATAGGCATCACCGGCATGACCGTTACGAACGTCATGGGCTGCGGTGCTCAGCGCGGCGGCACCGGTACATACCGCGGCGTCAAGGTAGATATAAATCTGCTGCCCAAGGTCAAGGTCGATGTGGTCATTTCCAAGATACCCACTTCCGTCGTGGTCGAAGCCGCCAAAAAAGCCCTGTACACGGGGCATATCGGAGACGGCAAGATATTCGTCTACGATGTTGAGAACGCCATCAAGGTTCGTACCGGCGAGGAAGGCTACGATGCCCTCCAGGATGAGCCTGAGCTTACTGCGAAGTAATGCGTTCTCCTGATAAATTTGCGTTCCTCTCTATCCCCTTTCTATAAATGCAGGAAAATGCGCGCTCGCAAAAAGGCGCGCATTTTTCTATGCTTTTGCAGATATGCGGTGTTGAATTGCGCGAGTGGAAATGTTAAACTGTTTTCAACGCAAAGACCGAAAGGACTGATACCGAATGGAAGACAAGCCGAACATTATTCCGCTCGTCGACGAGAACGGCAGAACCTCGAATTACGCCATTGTCGCGCTGCTGGAAGAAACCGGCAGCCGCTACGTGCTTCTTGAAAAACTGCCCGCGGTGGATAAAAATGTAGCCAACCTCTTTATACTGGAGCTCTTCACCGACGAAAACGGCAAGGAATACCTGACCCAGATAGAGGACACGGCTCGCTACGAAAAAATAATGCAGACCTTCCGCGAAAAGCTGACGCAGGGCGTGAGGGACAAATACGAACAACTCAAACAGTAAACAGAAAACGACGGGCGGAAATTTTCCGCCCGTCGTTTCTATTATTACAAACACTATCAGTTGTACGCTTCGTAGAACGTAGCCGTCAGCTTGACCGTCACAGTCCCTTTCGTTATATCCACTCCGCCGTTTCTGCTGCCCGTTGAGACAGTGATGTCGTCCAGCGAGCATCTGTAAACGCAGGCGTCAAGATCCTTTACTATCTTCTTTGTTGCATCATAGCTTACGCAGGTGAAATTCATCTCGACCGGGCGCGTTATGTAGTCGTCTCCGTACTGGAGGTCGTCGAACGTCAGGGAGTAGTCCGTGGCCTGGCCGAGGATAGCTCCGAGCTGTATCATCACGTTGTCGATATTGTCGTAAACCGGCACCACCGAGCCTTCGCCGCCGTTTTTGTCCTCGTACGACGCTATCGCGTCACGCATCTGACTCAGCCGCTGAGCCCGCGCGGTCTCGATGGTAATGCTGTTCTCTATATCGGCGCGGGTATTCTCGGCGGCATTTATCCTGTCCTGCGAGGGCTGAAGGACGAATTTGAAATAGCCCGAGAAAAGCAGAAGCAGAACAAGAATGAGGATAAGTACCTTCTCACGTTTCGTAAATTCACGGCTCAACATCACTCGCCGCCCCCTTTCGCTTCGGAGGCCTGCGTATCGTCGGTCCCGTCGTCGGCTGAGACGAGCTTTATCGTCAGCGTCGCCGTCGTGCCGGAGCCTTCCTCGCCCTTGGCCGCGGTGTATATCTGGACGTTTTCGACAGAGTCGTAAGCCATCAGGCTCTTGTAGATATCCGATATGCTGTTAAGCGTGACTCCGGATATCTTCGCCGTTATTATGCCCTGCGACACGGTATACGCCTCCACATTGGAGGCGGCGACAAGGTTATCGTCTATAAGGCTGAGGCATTCCATCGGCTCCATGGATCCCGTGACCGAGACGGTGCTTATATTGAGGCTTTCGTATTTCGCCAGCACTTCGTCGTAGTCGGCGTTCGCGTCCTCTAGGCTCTGGAGCGCTACGCTCTCGGTCTCCGTGAGCTGCTCGGCGGCCGAGGCCTTCATAAGCGGGTCGATGACTCCGAATTTACAGAAAAGTGCGATGAGCACCGCGAGGATTATCGCGGTGGGCACTACCGCCCTGCTCTCCCCGCTTCTGTTCTCGCGCATCGCGAGGTTCACGGTCGTCTTTGCAAGGTATTTCTTTCTTCCGGCTGATCCGTTAATATCCAAAATCACTCGCCCCCGTTCACTGCATCGCTGCGCCGGCGGCGGCGGCGAAAAGTTCGCCGTGCTCCGCTTCCGCTATCGACGGAAGCAGCTCGCCTATACTGTGTATATTTTTCTCGACGGTGTCGCGTATCATGTCCATCAGCGGTTTTATCCCGGCCAGTCCGCCGCAGAAATAGATGTCCCGAAGCCTGCTGTCCGGATTGTTGAAGCCGTAGAAATTCACAGCGCGCATTACCTCCACCGCTATGCGCGAATAAAGCTCTTTGCACGCGCCCAGATCGCACACGTTCCCGTAGTCCGACAGTTTGTAGCCCGCAGCGACATGCTGATCCACGCTTAAATGGTCGGCTATGAGCGCGTCCATTGACGCTCCGCCGAAGTCGAGCGTCCTCGTCGTATCCCAGACGCTTCCTCTGAAGATATGCATCCTTATGGCGTGGTGTCCCATGTCGACTATGCAGTATTCCGACGGATGGGAATCGCTGTGCTCCTCCTCGTAGCCGCGTATGATATTGCGGAACGCAAAACTGACGGGAATCGCCGTTTTGAGTTTAAGCCCCGCTTTCTTCAGCATTTCGCGGCTCTCGTTTATCGTATCCTTGGCTGCGGCGGCGGCAAGCAGGTCAAGCGTCGCGGGCTTTCCGTCGCTGTCGCTTCCCGTACCGATGACGGCGTAATCGTAAAAATATCTGTCCTTGTCGTTCTGGATATAGTCATGAAATTCGTACGGAAGGTTAAGCTTAAGCTGGTCAAGCGTCATGTACGGCATCGTCACGCGCCGCGTGAACGCCGCGTCATGAGGCAGGACGAGCGCGCAGTCCCTTGCATTCACGCGGTTTTTGTGCATCGCGTCGCGCAGTACGTCCGCAAGAGTTTCGGGCGACACTATCTTCCCGTCTCTGACGAGGTTATCGGGCAGAGGCTCACAGATAAGGCGGACGATATTGATGCCGTTCATCACGGCAAGCTTCACCGAATTTTCGCCTATGTCGACTCCTACACAGTTTTTCATAATACTCCTCCAGACAGGTGTCACATCAGAACAGATTGAGATAAAATGCCGTCGCGGGCTCCGCAAGAAATATCGAGACGAACATGGCCGCCGCTATAGCGGGGCCGAACGGGAACGCCTTTTCGTCGTCGCTGCTCCGCGCTCTGGCGCGCGGAAACACAAGCGCAAAAATTATTCCGAGCACGCACGCGAGGATAAGCGTGAACAGGCTTTCAAAAAGCGGGAAGAACAGGCCCGCTGCGAAGAGGAGCTTTATGTCTCCGCCCCCCATGCTGTCGCGCCCAAGCAGCCTGTCCATAAAAAGCGAGAGCAGAAGCAGCGCGGCGGCCACGAGGGCCCCTCCGGCAAAGCCCCGGAGAAGAGCGCGGAGTATATCCCCGCCTCCGATGCAGGTGAAAAGTACGAAATCAATTATCGCGGCGATTATAAGAGCGTCCGGAATTATCCCGCCGTATATATCCGTCAGCGACGCGATGAGCAGTATGAGCGTAAGAACTATGTACATGGCGGCGGCCGGCGTCACGTCGAATACCGCGACGACAAGTACGAACGCGATCCCTGTCAGCAGCTCCGTCAGCGGACAGCTCACGGATATTTTCGCGCCGCATCGGCGGCACTTCCCGCCCTGGACCATCCATGAGATTACGGGTATGAGCTCTCCGGGCGACAGCGTATGTCCGCACGCGTCGCAGTGGCTGCGGCCTTTCAGGACGCTCTCGCCGTGCGTGACGCGCCAGGCAAGACAGTTTGAGAAGCTCCCCATCACCGTTCCGAGGACAAAAGAAATTATGAGTATATACGCCGTCAGCGCCGGCGACAGATAGAGCATTGAAAATCATCCTCCGGTCGCTATCCGCGTCTTTTCGGTCTGCTATAAAAATACGCATGTCGCTATGATGTCCCCCAAATTTTGGGGTTCGCCCCCCTCCGCCATTTCTGACGGAGGAGGGCACAAAGGCTTGCAACCCTTTGTGTACGTTTCCCGCGGAAGACGTCCCGCAACCCGACGGGGCGCTTATGTCGCGGTACTCGGGCTGAATTCCCGGCAAAAGCCGGAACTCACAGTCGATGAAAAAATGTCATTTTTTTCAATCGGTACGAACTACGTTTCACGGAAAGGCATGTTGCCGCAACCCGACGGCAAGTCCTTTTCCGTTACTCGGGCTGGTGTTCAGGCAGAGGAAATCTGCGAGAATCAGAACAAAGATGGGTTATTTCCAATCAGCTGAAGAAACAACTCCTCCATCAGTAACTGTGACCTCAATATGTTCACCATCAGTTGCTTCAGACGGATATGTTCCAACAGGATCACTGCTACCCTTTACGCGAATAGTCATTGTAGAATCCGCGCCAGTTCCAGTTCCTTTATCCGCTGTGTAAACAACAGATCCAGTACTTGACTTGGAAAGGTAGTCAACAACGGCCATGGACGTGGCGGAACGAAGGTTAGCTGCGTCGACCTGTTCCTTTGCCTTGGTCAGCTGAGCGTTGAACACGGGGATGGCGATAGCAACGAGAATGGCTATGATAGCCACGACGATGAGCATCTCCATCAGGGTGAAGCCCTTCTTGTTCTTCTTTGCCTTGAGAGCGTTGATTGCGCTTAAAGTGTTTGTCATAATAATTTTCCTCCTTATTTTTCATCGGGTTGAATAGGTTTGCAAGCTTATATATCAGGCGGCGGCGAACCGCCGCGTGATACCAAAATAAATTAAAACGCCGGATATGCGGACAATTCGTTAATCGCCCGTTATTCGCCGTCAGCCGATGCCTCCGTAAAGTGAGAACAGCGGCAGATACACCGACAAAAGTATGAATACCACGACCGCCGCGAGTATGCAGATTATGACCGGCTCCATCAATGCGAGCGCTTTCGCGGATTTTATCTCCGTTTCATTATCGTAGTAAGCTCCGATTACGTCAAGAGTATTTTCAAGAGAACCCGTTTCCTCGCCGACTCCGGTCATCTCCTTGAGAAGATCGGGTATGAAGGCGCAGTCCCTTATCGACGCGCCGAGGGAGCGGCCCTCCTCTATTTTCGGAACGATATTCATTATCTGAACTGCAATGTAGTGGTTGTCGAGCGTCCTGCCCGTCGCACCTACGGCGTTCACCAGCGGAAGCCCCGCCGAAACGAGCGTCGAAAGCGTGTTTGCGAACTGGGCGGCGTTGCGCGTGACGGCTATACTGCCGAGCACCGGAAAGCGGAGCTTTCCCTTTGCTATATTCAGCCTGCCATTCTCCGTCTGGCCGTACATCTTGTACGCTATGCCGAGCGCGGCGATGGCGGCCAGGATTATCGGCCAGAACTTCGTCAAAAACGTGGACAACGCTATGAGTATCTTCGTCGGCAGCGGCAGCGTTATGCCCATCGTCGCGAACGTACCGACAAACGTCGGCACCGCGACTATCATGATTATAGCCACGACGACGACGGCCACGACGGAGGTGAACACCGGGTAGACCATGGCGCTCTTTACCTTGCCCTTTATTTTCGACGACTTGTCGTAATACTCGTGCAGCTTCTTAAACGACGTGTCGAGCGTACCGGTCTCCTCGCCAGCGCGTATCGTCTCGATAAACGTCATCGGGAGCTTCCCGCGGCCCTTGTTCTCAAAGCTCTGGGCAAGTCCGAAGCCCGCCGAAATGTCGCCCGCGACGTTTTTGAGTATCGTCTTGAGCTCCCTGCTTGTCGTCTGCTCCGCGATGAGCTCGACCGAACGGATTATCGGTATGCCGGCACTCAGTATTATCTCGAACTGGGAGCACGTGACCGCGAGCTCCTTTTCATTTATGCGGCCCGTGCCGAGTATGTCCCTGCCGGCCTTTTTGCGCGGCTCCGCCTTTGTTATCTTCGTTACGATGCTGCAGGTTTCCTTTATCTGTGCTACGGCGGCGTATTCGTCGAACGCCTCGACAACGCCCTCGACCTTAGCCCCGTCCCGGGATATGGCGCGGTATTTATACGCGTCCATAACTGCTCACGCCCTTTCCGTCAGTAAAGCAGGCTCTTTTTCACATACTCCGCGTCGTGCGCCGCGAGCAGCGCCGTGTCGCGCGATATCTTCCTGTCCCGGTAAAGGCGCAGAAGCGCGTTGTCCATGGTTATCGCGCCCTCGGACGCCGTCGTCGAGATAGTGCTTTCTATCTGCGGCGTCTTGCCCTCGCGGATAAGATTCCGTATCGCGTAGTTAACTATCATCAGCTCGCAAGCGGCGACGCGGCTCTTTCCGTCCGCCGTGGGCAGAAGCCGCTGCGAAATTACGGCCTTCAGCGTCATCGAAAGCTGCATGCGTATCTGCTTTTGTCTGGCCTCGGAGAAGACGTCCACGATGCGGTCTATGGACTCCGCAGCCGAGCCGGTGTGCAGCGTGGCAAACACAAGATGTCCGGTCTCTGCCGCCGTCAGCGCGGTCTCAATGGTATCGAGGTCGCGCATCTCGCCCACGAGGATTATGTCCGGGTCCTCGCGCAGCGCCGCGCGCAGTCCGTTTGCATAGCTTTCCGTGTCGCGGCCTATCTCGCGCTGGTTGAAAATGGATTTGTCCGGCTTGTAGATATACTCGACCGGGTCTTCAAGCGTTATGACATGCTCCGCGCGGGTATGGTTTATTCTGTCTATCATCGCGGCGAGTGTAGTCGATTTGCCGCTTCCGGTCTCTCCGGTGACGATCACCATGCCGCGCTGAAGCTCGGTCAGCCGCTCCACCGCGGGCGGAAGCCCCAACGACGAGAGGTCGGGTATCGTGTCGCTTAAAAGTCTTAGCGCGGCTGAGGTATGCTCCATCTGGCGGAACAGATTTATCCTTATCCTGCGCCCCGCGATGTTCGCGGCCTTGTCGAGTTCGCCAACGCGCATAAGTTTGTCGTAATCCTCCCCGGCAAGCTCCCGCGCGATTTCGTCGCAGTCTGAGTCCGTCAGGGCGCCTGAGCACATATCCGTCAGCCTCCCCGCGACGCGGTATTTCGGAGGAAGGCCGCATATGAGATGTATATCGGACGCGTTGTCGCGCTCCGCTATCACTACAAGTTCTTCAGCCTTCATAATCGTAATCGGCGGAATTGATTATCCGCCTTGCCTCCTCAACGGTAGTAGTGCCCTCAAGCACGAGCCGGCGCGCGTTGTCGCGCAGCGTTACGTAATGTCCGCTTTCATTTACAATTTTTTCCAGTTTTTCGCGCTTGTCGCCGCGGGCTATGGCTTCGCGCAGCTTTGAATTTATAACAAGTATTTCAAACACCGCCATGCGGCCGCGGTAGCCTGTGTGGAAGCAGCTTGAGCAGCCCTTTCCGTGGTAAAACTTGTGTCCCGCGTTCTTCGGAAGCCCCATTTCCTCAAGCTCCTCGGGCGATGGCTCGTATTCCTTGCGGCAGCTCGGACAGATGCGGCGCACGAGGCGCTGGGATATGACTCCGTTCAGCGCGCTCGAGATAAGGTACGGCTCAACGCCTATGTCCGACAGGCGGTCTATCGTTGAAATCGCATTGTTGGTGTGTATGGTGGAGAGCACAAGATGGCCGGTTATTGCGGCGCGGATGGCTATCTGCGCTGTCTCTCCGTCGCGTATCTCGCCGACCGCTATGATGTCCGGGTCCTGGCGGAGTATGGCGCGCAGGCCGCCCGCGAAGGTCATTCCAGTCTTTTCATTTATCTGGACCTGGTTTATCCCGTCGATGTTGTATTCAACCGGGTCTTCGAGCGTTATAAGGTTCACCTGCTCCGTATTGAGCTCGCGTATCATCGTGTACATGGTCGAGGATTTGCCGCTCCCCGTCGGGCCGACGATGAGTATGATTCCGTTTTTGCCGCTGAGCAGATAGTTGTATTTTTTAAGGTCGTCGCCTGCGAGACCGATCTGCTCCTTTGACAGAAGCTGTGAAAATTTGTCAAGCAGACGTATGACAAATTTTTCGCCGTAAATCGTCGGCAGCGTCGACATACGAAGGTCTATGTCCTTATTTTTCACCCGCACTGCGGCGCGGCCGTCCTGCGGTATCTTGTGCTCGGATATGTCCATCCCGCCCATTATTTTAAGGCGAGAAATAACCGACGCCTGAAGGTCCTTCGGTATGCTCATAATCGGACGAAGCCAGCCGTCTATTCGCATGCGCACGCGCAGTTCGTCCTCCTCCGGCTCGACGTGTATGTCGCTGGCGCGCTCCGAGACGGCGCGCTCTATGAGCAGGTTGACGACGCGCACCGTCGGCGCAATCCAGGCGTCGCCTTCGGATATATTGCTCGTGACGAAGTTGTCAGCCGTCGTAGACGCGATGGAGCCGCTCGCTATCTCGCGTTTCATCTCCTCGATGGCTCTGGCGGCGCCTTCGTTGCCGTAAAGCGTCGATATGGCGCGCTCTATGCCCTCGGCTGTCGATATCATCTGAACGACGTGCTTTCTCGTCGCGGTCTTGACTTCCTCCAGCGCGACGAAGTTCGTGGGGTCGCTCATCGCGATGTACAGCGTGTTCTTGTTCATGCGGACAGGAACGATGCCGTATTTCTTCGCTATGTTGCGCGGGAGCACCTCGGCCATCTGCGGATCTATGGACACGGTAGAAAGATCGACGTACTCTATTCCAAGCTGCATCACAAGCGCGTCTATAAGCTGGCGCTCGGTTATAACGCCCTCCTCGATAAGTTCCTTTCCAAGGCGGTTCCTTGTCGTTTTCTGGCTTGCAAGCGCGGTCGCAAGTTGGTCGGTCGTTATTAGGCCGACCTCCGTCAGCAAATCTCCGAGCCGTGTGTACGCCATATCGTTTCTCCCCTTTTCCGTTCCGTCATTTCAGCGTGCGGAACGCGAAATCTATACTCTTGCTTTCACTGCCGTCCGTTATAGTGTATTTGCCACTGTAAATCCCGTCGGCGTAAGTTATCGAAAAATCAGTTATTCCGAGCGAATCGTAGCTCCCGACATTGACGAGCGCCTTCGCGTCCGACGCGTCCACAATATAGAGCTTTCCGACAGACGCGGCGTTCGTCCCGTCCTGAGACAGCATGAACTTCCCGCCCGAAACGTTGTATTCGTCATTTGAAAACAGCGCCGTTCCATCTCCGGATACGCCGTCGTACTCCGCATAGCGCAAGACGTCCGACAGCGCGTCGTTCACCGTGGACGCGAGAGTGTCGCTGCTCGCAGCAAAATCGTGCTTCCAGAACACGGCCGAAGTCGTGCGCATTCCAACGGTTATCGCTCCCGCTATGAGCACTAGAACGAGCGTAGCGACCAGCATTTCAACGAGCGTAAATCCATTGTTTTTTCTCAGTCTTTTCATCCGACCGCCTCCGCGTCCGTATAGGAGGTCAGCGTCCCGTTTCCGCCGGAATAATAAACATTATAACCTATTCCGTCAATATATGCCCTGCCTGGGGTCTCTCCGTCTCCCGTTTCCGCAATCGTCAGCTCGGAACGGAGCTGCGCGTTCATCTTCTCCGCCGAGAAATTGACGTTCCCGGACGCGAGGGACATCGACAGGAAGGCCACGCTCGCGAGAGCGACAATAAGTATCGAAACTAGGGTCTCGACAAGCGTCTCGCCGAGGCGGGAGGCGAGTTTTGATTTCAGCTTTCTCATTCCGCCGCCCCCTTTGTTATCTCTCCGCCGTCCCATTTGACGCTCGTTGTGTTCGTCGTCACGGTGTATGGGTAGGACGCGTCGTAGCTTTTGCCCTCGGCGTCCGTTTCGCTGTGCGTGCACTCGCCGTTTTGATACGACGTGTTTTTAGTCACCGCCGCCTTGAACGTCAGCGTCATGGCGTAAGCTTTCGTGTCGTCCCCGGCTGAGGTAAGGACAAATGTCGCGTTGTAATTTGCGTCCATTGAAAACGCTACGGACACGTTTTCCATGTCGCTGCTGTGATTATCGTCAGGCGCGACGTTAAACGTTACCGCAGTAAATCCGCTGCCCGAGCTGTCAAACTCCGCCGCCGCGCGGAACACGTCGTAGGATGCGGCCGTGAGCTTGTTCGTGTTGTCGATAGCCGCGGGCGTTGTGAATGGACTGTGTTCTGCGTAGCCGCAGGTATAGACGGTACGGCTCTCGCTCATCGTGCACTCCGAATCCGCGTAGGCGGATTTCAGCAACCGCGCTGCCGAGGCTATCGACAGGTACTTCTCCTGCTGGTCCCGCGCGCTCGTCTCCTTGTGTATGTTGACGGAGGCGGATGCCAGTATCATCGAGCCGACGCCGAGACATATGAGCAGGAACACAAGAGCAAGGATTATGGATGCGCCGCTCTCGCTGCGCAGTTTTTGAAAAACCGTTTTCAAAGCGACGCCTCCCTTCGCTCATTCCTTACGTGTCCGTCAATAGGTAAACGTGTATATCTTATCTCCTCCGGTAGTAGCGTTGGTATATGTGAAAACATAGGAGGAAACTCCGTCGCTGACAATCAGCTTGTCCCCCACACTGAACCACCACGGCATGCCACTTATCTCATACAGATTGTATTCCAAAAGGTCAGTGTTGGTATATGTCAGGCTTGCCGCCGAAGACGAGACAGTGCACAAGGCATCATAATAATACCATGAGTACTGCGACACAGCCGTCACCGTCCAGTCCGTGGGGTCGGCTCCCGAAAGCAGCAGATAATACCCCGAAACATTCCTGTAGCCGTTGTTACCGCTCTGTATAATCTGAGAGCTGCCGGCGCTTATATCAACCGCTGCGCCGAAAAGCCCGCTATCCTTGTTGTTGTTCTTTGTCATGAGCGTGGCCACGCCTAGTTTATTTGACTGCGCGGGAGCATCCGGCCAGTCGCCCCAATGCTCAAGCAAGGTAAGTCTCGGATAGGGATAAGCCTTACCCGTAAGTGTGGCCGGGTGGGTCTGCTCGGCCGTCGTACTGAGCGTCCAACTCGTTCCCATGTCCTTGCTCTTTAGCGCGTAGAGGCTCACCGGCGTACCGACGCCACCGAAAAGCGTGTCATTAAAGCCGGAAGCGCGCGCCCACAGGCAATTGGTATTAATCATGTTCGTCGTTCCGCCAAAACCGTAGGCGGTTCTGCCAGTCACGGAAACAGCCGAGTAGCAGTTCGTGAGTTCGCCGCCATAATACTGCGATCCGCTTCCATAGAGGCAGAAGCCCGCGGCCGACGTCGTCCCGTTAACTATTCCGCTTCCGCGCGCGACGGCATAGCAGTCTGTTATCGCACCGCTCGTCCTGTTGTTTATTACGAAGCCCGCAGCCATAGGGCCGCTGACCGACAACAAATCCGTGAAGCAGTCCGATATATACGACAAGTTCTCGTTCACAAATCCTGCCGACGCAGCAGCGCTGTATCTGCTGCCGCTCGCGCTGTAAACCGTCACACCGGAGGCCCAGCACTCTGTCACTTCTGCGCTTACCTTGTTGCTGCTTAAAAATCCGCAGGCATACGGATAATATCCGTTCTCCGAATTCATGCTGCAGTTGAGCACATGACAGTTCGCTATCGTTGAGGTATTGTCTATGCAGAACCCTGCCGAATAATCGGAGGCCGACATAACGCAGTTTTCGGAGCTGCAATCCGTTATCGTCGTATTGTTATATGTGATAAAGCCTGCCGCACGTCCGGCGGTATTGGCAACATTTGTCCACACCACGCGCCCGCCGGTTACTGTCGTGCCGCTTACAGCCTCATGTATCATTCCCGAAGCGCCGGTTCCGTTTGCCGATACCGTAAGCGTTTGCATCGTCGCGCCCAGCGTTCCGACTGTACAGTCGCTGACTTTTCCCGATGTAAGGGTCAATATCAGTCCCGCCGCGCTTCCCCTGCTGCTCGTCACCGCTCCGCTGAACACTCCGCAGTGCGTAACGGCTCTGCTTCCGCTGTTGTCCGCAAGTATAAGTCCCGCCGCGTTTCCGCCTGTGCTCGTCACAGTGCCGGAGTACATTTTGCAGTCGGTTATCGTGCCGTAGTTAGTCAATGCCAGAGACGCCGTACTTCCGTAGGTATAAATATCCACGTCCGAAAGGCGTATATTTATGAGCTCAGACGTAGTTCCTATCGTTGAGAACATATTTTTTGTCAGGCCTATTATCTGGTATTTATTTCCATTGTATATATAGCCTCCGTGGTTATTATCGAAATTTCCAATACCCGAATCAACGTCTATATTGTGCGTCTGGCTGAAATACAGATAGCCGTTCGTTCTCGACTGCAAAGAAAGATTTGAAAGCTGGTCATTTGTCCTTATCCCGAGCGGAGCGTCCTGCGTTCCTAGCGACGCCTCTGCTGCGTCGCATATTGACGCGCCGTAGCGGCCGTTGACCTGAAGCGTGCGGTTGTTTGCAACGTCGGTTATAAGTCTGTAATTCGACCATTCCCAAGGTATGACTCTGTCATGCGACGAAGATGTAAAATCGTAGAGCGTATAATCTCCGAAGTCCGTCGAAACCTCTCCGACCACCGTAAAGCTGTTTAGCGCCGTCGCTCCGCCGTACGTGTCAAGAAACATATCGTACGGCACGGAAGTTTCTCCGGTCAAGATTCCGTAGTCCCAATAACTTATAGTCTTATCGGACGCCGGGTCGAGCGTTGTGTCAAGGGTGCTCTGGGCGTTTCCGTCCGCATCGATATAGTAAACGCCGTATGTGCCGTCCGTGTATTCTTCAAAATAGCAAAGGAACGTTCCGCCTGCCGTATCAGGTATCTCGGCGGGCCAGTCGCCCCAGTGCTCGGTCGTCACCATCGTGAACGGGAACGCTCCTGTCAGCGCCGAATCGTACGGGTGCGAGTTTCTCACGCTGTTGACTGTCAGGATATCCGCATAGCTCTTTTTTGTAAGCCCTGCAACATCGCCGTAGCCGCTGTTGTAGTCCTGCTGTTTAAGATATACGCAGCTTATGTAAGTCGCCGTCCCGGAGCCCGTAAACGCACCGGATTCCTTCGCCGTTATCTTTCCGTAAACCGCGGAGCCCGTCGCCGTCAGCGCGGCTCTGGCCACGCCGACCATGCCGCCGGCGTTCGTTGACGCGGCAATGTCTGAAGTCGAATAGCAGTTCGCTATCGTCGTATCGGCCTGGCATACGCCGACAAGTCCGCCGACATCCGTCGTCCCGTCAATATCGCCGGAGGCATAGGATTTGCTTATCGTTCCGCCGCCGAAAGAGCCGACAAGCCCGCCGGTGTAACCGCCCGAAGAAAGTATGTTTATCGCCGCAAAGCATTTGTCTATGGTCACGCGCGATACGGTAGTGCCGATGAGCCCTCCGGTATAATTTTCGTCAGTAACTATCTTATAATCCTCGGCTGTCTTCCCATTTCTTAGGGCGAGATATGCGCCGCAGTTTTCAATTTTTGTATTTGAGGTTATCTGTCCGACGAGCGCGCCCGCAGCTTCGCCAGGCGAGACGATGGCGGGATTAACGATACGCACGTTTTTAATCTCCGCGCCGCCGAATTTGGCAAAAACACCCGTTCCCGCCGTGCTTCCGCCTATCGTGAAGTTTGAAAGCGCGTTTTCGCCGCCGTCATAAACGGTATTCCCGTCAAACAGAGCAGTATTGAGTATGGGCAGAAATCTGTCAATGGGATTTGCGGAACTTCCGCGCGTGTTCGCCGTCCAATAGGCACTGTCCGCTGTAAAATCAATGGCGCGGGTCTGGCTGACAGTCACGGTCGAAGCCGCGTCGGCCGTATATGGATAATACGCCGAGCGAAGGTCGTTCAGCTGGCGCAGATAACCGACACCGATGGAGACGGTCTTAGTATCGTCCGTAGTGATAGCCGGGGTGCCGTTATCGTCGATCGCCGTCGTTTTCGAGGCGAACAGGCTGTTGGCCGCTAAAGTCGCGCTTCCGTTGTGCGTCACATTGTCCGCATCCAAATAGGCTACGGCGACCGTTATATCGATATTATCGCCTGAAACCGGATATACTCCCGAACCCGAAACCGTGAAACAGTCTTTCATTATGTCGCCGAAATGCTCATTGTCCAACATGCCGTCGAGCAGTAACGTCATAGAAAATTCCCCGTCGGTTCCGACCGTGACGCCCGCTATTTCCGACACGTCGGCTCCGGATGCCGCGTCACCTCTTCCGTTCAGCGTAAGAGTCGCGGTGTTTCCGCTCTCGTCCTCAACGTTTACGGTCACGGCAAGATTGTCATATTTTCCAAACGCGTTGGCGAGCTTGTCGCCGCACCCGACGGTGAGATAAAGCTCCTCGGCGTTGACGATGTCCGCATCTAGCGCAAGGCCGCTCGACACGGTGTCGGAAATCGAATATACCCCGGAGCCGCCCCAGTAGCCTAGATAATACGTTTTACGCTCGGAGCGCTCTCTTGTCGAAAGCTCGCCGCGCACGGATGAATAACTCATTGCATCGCTATCGGAATAAAAAACGCCGTAGACGTCGCCGCTGAACGGATTTATTTCCATGCAGAAGCTGCTGCCGATTTCGCCGAGAGCGGCGCAGGTGTTAGGAAACCAGCTTTCGCACAGAGCGGAATCACCAGAAACGCTGCGAAGCTGCGACCAGTCGCTCCCGTCGCCGTAATCCTCGGGTTTCTCCGAAAGCGTATTCGCCGCCAGCGCGCTCTGAAGCGCGTCCAGGCGGCCCGCGCTCTTGGCGGCGGTAAGCTCGCTCTGAACCGAGAGAAAAAGCTGGCGGGCGTTATTGTCGAGCTCGGTCATCTTAAGCCTTGAGCGGAGCGCTGCGGCGCCGGGAATGAATATGGCGGCAAGCACCGCGACTATGGCCAGGGTGACCAGAACCTCGGTGAGCGTAAAGCCTCTGATATTCCGTTTTCCATAGAGTTTTTTCATGTAAAAGTTTTTTGTTTCCCCTCAGCCTGCGGCGGCTTCAAACGCGCGGAACACGCAAATCACCGGCCCCCGATATGCACATATATCTTCAATTTATACTACCATATTCAACGGTTCGTTTGCAACATTATTCGTCTGTTTTAACCATATTTTAACATTTTTTGCCTTTGCCCTAAGTTACAGAAAACAAAAATCCGCGCGCTTCCCTTTTTATTTGGAAACGCGCGGATTCAACGCTTCAAGTTTTCCGCTTTTCACTTTTCAGCATTCTTGTCGAGTTGAGCACGCAGATTATCATCACTCCGACGTCTGCGAACACTGCTTCCCACATATTTGCAATCCCGATAGCGCCAAGCGCTAAAAATAAGAATTTTATCGCAAGCGCAAACACGATGTTCTGTCTGGCTATGCGCATAGCCTTACGAGCAAGACGTATACCGAGCGCAATCTTGCGCGGATCGTCGTCCATCAGCACTACGTCAGCAGCCTCTATCGCCGCATCCGAGCCCATGGCGCCCATAGCTATACCCACGTCCGCGCGTGACAGTACGGGCGCATCGTTTATCCCGTCTCCGACAAAGGCGAGTTCCTCTCCCTTGTGCTTTCCGGCAAGCAGCTCCTCCACCCTTTCAACCTTGTCTTCGGGCAAAAGTTCCGCGTGCATCTCGTCTATCCTAAGTTTCGTTGCAATGCTCTCGGCAGCCGAAGCTCTGTCGCCAGTGAGCATAACCGTCTTTCTGACTCCCGCGGCCTTAAGCGCAGATATCGCGTCTTTCGCTCCGTCCTTGACGCTGTCTGAAATCACTATCGCGCCAAGATATTTCACGTCGCGCGAAGCATATACGGCCGTGCCCTGCAAGTCGACGGGCGCGAAATCTACGTTTTCGCTTTCCATCAGCTTCGCGTTTCCGGCGCAGACCGACGCTCCGTCTATCTTTGCGCGGACACCGTGTCCCGCTATCTCCTCTATGCCGCTTATACGGTTCTTATCGCATTTATTCCCATATTTTGCCATTATTGCCGCGGCAATCGGATGCGACGAATAGCTCTCCGCGAGAGCCGCCGTCTCGATAAGCTCGTCCTCGCTCACGCCTGCCGCGGGAATAACTTCTGTAACAGTGAAGTCTCCCTTTGTCAGTGTTCCCGTCTTGTCAAACACGACAATTCCGATGCTCGCCAGCGCCTCGAGATAGTTGCCGCCCTTAACGAGCACGCCCTGTCTCGACGCGCCGCCTATACCGCCGAAAAACGTCAGCGGCACGGATATCACAAGCGCGCACGGGCAGGAGATAACGAGGAAAATAAGCGCTCTGTGTATCCATTCCGCCCAGTCTCCGGTCACAAGCGACGGAATGAGCGCCAGCGCCAGCGCACAAAATACAACAAGCGGAGTATACCAGCGTGCAAAACGGGTTATGAAGTTCTCAGTCTTGGCCTTTTTATCCGCTGCGCTCTCGACAAGTTCGAGTATCCGCGAAACCGTGGACTGCCCAAATTCCTTTGTCGTGCGCACCTTAAGTACTCCGCTCATGCTGACGCAGCCGCTGATGACCGCATCTCCCGCCGCGACGTGCCTCGGCAGGGATTCTCCCGTCAGCGCGGCTGTATCGATCGAGCTTTCACCCTCAATCACCATGCCGTCGAGCGGTATCTTTTCGCCTGGGCGTACTATTATGACGCTTCCGAGCTCAACGTCGTCAGGATCTACTTTCTTCGTTTCTCCGTCGTCGCCCAGAAGATTGGCGCAGTCCGGACTTATGTCCATCAGGGCCGCTATTGACGCGCGCGAGCGCCCTACGGCAAAGCTTTGGAACAGCTCGCCGGTCTGGTAAAACAGCATTACTGCAACGCCCTCCGGATATTCGCCCACGGCAAAAGCTCCAAGCGTCGCGACCGACATGAGGAAATTCTCGTCGAATACCTGACCGTGACCTATATTGCGCAGTGCCTTCCACAGCACATCCCAACCTATCGTAGCGTATGCTCCCGCCAAGAGCGCAAGGCGCGCAGTCTTTGGCAGTCCGGCGTACGCCGAGGCGAGCTCCGCTCCGACGAGAAGTATTCCTGAAATTATTACTCTCGCCAGCGCCCTTTTCTGATTTGCCCTCATTCGATAATAAGGCGGCAGTCAGGCTCGACGCGTCTGCAGGCCTTCGCCGCCGCCTTCATGATATCTTCGATGCGGCTCTCGTCAGCCTCTATCTTCAGCTTCTGCGTCACAAAGCTGATTGTGGCGGAGTCGACTCCGTCTATCTTTGCTATCGCCGACTCCATTTTTGCGGCGCAGCTCGCGCAGTCGAGATTTTCTATTTTATATGTTTTTTTCATACCCGCATTCTCCAATCACTCCGTGACGTGATTCATGCCCTGCCCGATTATTGACACTACATGCGCATCGTCCAGAGAATAATATACTGTTTTGCCCTCGCGCCTGAACTTTACGAGCTTGCCATTTCTAAGCATCCTTAGCTGATGCGAAGCCGCCGACTGCGTAAGGTTGAGAAGCTCCGCTATGTCTCCGACGCAGAGCTCCGAGCGGAACAGCGCGCAGAGTATCTTTACCCGCGTCGTGTCCCCGAAAAGGTTGAAAAACTCCGCCAGAGAATAAAGCGTCTCGTCGTCCGGAAGCCCGGCGCGCGCCACTGTAAGCGCATCCTGTTTTTGTCTCTTCGCGCCCCTTACGGCCGTCTTAGCCGTCTTTTGCACTCCTGGGTTTTTTTTGCCGCCCGTCATTTAATCGCCTCCAACATTTGAGCATTTGTTCATATGTTGTTATTATATTATAACATGACTTTTCCCGTGTCAATAGTTTCTCCGCATATCCATAATTTTTTTCAAAAGTTCCATCTGGAAAAATATAAAAATCATTTTTTGTATATTTTTGAAAATTTTCTTACATTTACCACGCAAAATGTGCTAAAATATATATGTAAGATATGTGCGTTATTTGGAGGTAAGTAGTAAATGTACCAGATCGGGGATTTGATTTTATACGGAAACACGGGAGTGTGCAGGGTTTCGGACATTTTTGTCCGAAAAAGCTCCTGCAGCGATGAGGGTCAGCTCTGCTATACCCTCTCTCCCCTGTATCAGGATTGTATGATCTCGACCCCTGTAGATTCAACGAAGGTTTTCATGCGTCCGATAATTTCAAGGAAAGAAGCCGAGGAGCTTATCGATTCCATACCGAGCATCCGCGCCTCGGCCTATCACAACCGCGTACTGCGCCAACTTGCCGAGCATTACGAGGAAGCGATCAAGAGCCATGACTGTCAGGACCTCGTGCGCCTTACAACTTCGTTGTACGATAAAAAACGTGAGGTCGCGAGCGAGAAAAAGAAATTCGGCGCGGTGGACGAGCGGTTCATGAAACGCGCGGAGGATCTCCTTTTCGGAGAGCTCGGCGCCGCGCTCGGCATACCGCGCGATAAGGTTCCGGATTATATTTCATCGCGTATCGAAAAGAATGGCAGCGAACATTCAGTAAGCTGAAAACAGAATATAAAAGCGCGGACGGGTTTACCGTCCGCGTTTTTTATATTATATTGTAAATAATTTCCAGAATGTCATAGAGAGCCAGTCGGGTGATATCTTGCAGAAGAGCCGCAGGCCTATTATGTGCGGAGGACATGACGCAACGGCCATGTTTATGCCGTTGGCCTTCCATGCGTAGGACGCAATAAACTTCGGTGTCGCAGCCAAATAGTAATGCTTTACCGTCTTGCCATTTTCCGTATCCCTTGCTACATCCACGAATTCCGTCTTTACCCAGCCGGGGCAAAGCGCCGTAACGCGAAGCCCCCTGCCAAATAGCTCACGTCTGAGTCCGCGCGTATAGCGCAGTACGAACGCTTTTGACGCGGCGTAGACGTTCATCCCTGGAAGCGGGAGAAATCCGGCGCATGACGCGATCTCTATTATGCGCGCGCCGCGCGCCATGTAGGGAAGACACGCCGTCGTGACGTCGACCAGGGCGCGGACATTGACTTCTATCATCCCGTCGTTTTCAGCGCGGGTTATATCGCTGCAGGTGCCGAATTTGGCGAAGCCTGCGGCGTTCACAAGCGCGCGGATGTTAGGTTTTTCAGCCTGAAGCAGCTCCGCAAGCTTCTCGGCGGACGACGCGTCGCCAAGATCGAGACACAGTTGGCGCACCGGAAGCTTCAATTCCTGCGCGAGCTCCTCAAGCCTGTCGGCTCTGCGGGCCACGGCCCATATTTCGTCCACTTCACCGCTTAAGGCGGCTATCCGTGCGAATTCGCGCCCGATACCGGACGACGCTCCGGTTATTATGGCTATTTCCATAGGCCCACCCTTCCAAAAGTAATATCAGAATTTATTATAGCACAGAGCGAAAAATATTTCGTGCTGGTTTCAAAATTTCAGTTTCTTTTCAATCTTTTCCTATATTATCCTCACATAGTATTTCAGAAAGGTAATTTACATGATGAAAAAGCTTATATTCAAAATCATGCTTGACGTTGCTATGACCGTCGTTTATATACTTCTGATGTTTCCCCAGGGCACTGGCGTCGTTTTCCATATTGTGGCCGGGCTCTCCGTCGGAGCGCTATTCATTCTGCACTTCATTCTCAATCGCGGTGTTTTCTCCGCGATGCTCCGCTCCATTCGCCAGAAGAAGTTAAAACCCCGTACTGCCACGCTTCTCGCGTTCGACGTCATGCTTATCGTCGGTATGCCGATGCTTATAGTCACCGGCGTGCTCATCTCCGGCATCTTCACCGTCGGCCTCGGCCCCGCGGCGTTCACAGTATATCAGATACATGACATATCGGCGTGGGTCTGTCTTGCGGCGATGCTCTCGCATATCGCCGTGCATGCGCGCTATCTTGTTTCCAGCTTGCGCTCCATCTTTAACCGCCGACGTGACAGAGAAGTCCGCAGGGCCTTTGCGCGTTTTGCCAGCGGCGTTATGGCCGCATGCATGCTCTATGTCATTGGTTTTCAGCTTTACAAGAGCGGCATAGCCGTCCCATCAGCCGGATCATTTTCGTCCCCGAGCGAGATATCCTACGACCAGGAGAGCTCGTACGCCGGAGATAAGCAATCGTCCTATGATGACAGCAATACCGTCATCGTTTCGGACTCCGGCTCTGAAAGCTCCGGCAGCTCAAGCAGCACGATCGAGCCTTACAGTGAAAGCGGCGACAGCGGCAGTTCCGATTCCTCCACCGTCTCAACCACCCCCTCCTCCGACGATGGAACCACGCTTGAAGAATACCTCAGCACTCTGTTCTGCACCGGCTGCGGCAGACATTGCCCGCTCAGCAATCCACAGTGCGGACGTTCCGCCCAGCAGATAGCCGAAGCCACCGCCGACTATAACGCGAAATTTTCCGCGTAACAGATATTGGAGATAACGCCTGTAAAAAAATTCCGCCGGATATCCGGCGGAATTTTTATTTCTTCTTATATTCTTCTCTGCCCGTCTCGTAAAGGTTCGCGCCGGTGGAATCTATAGCGACGATGAGCGGCAGCTTTTCGACCTTCATACGCTTTACCGATTCGCAGCCGAGGTCTTTGAACGCAATTTCCTCGGCTTCGGTGATGCACTTGGCTATAAGAGCTCCGGCCCCGCCGACAGCCGCGAAGTAGACCGCTCCGTTCCTGACTATCGCCTCGCAGACGCACGCGTCCCTGTCGCCCTTGCCTATCATTGCGGCGAGACCGAGGTCGAGCAGACGCGGCGCAAATTTGTCCATGCGTCCCGCCGTCGTGGGACCGCATGAGCCGACGGCCATTCCCGACTTGGCGGGAGTCGGCCCGGCGTAATAGATTATCGCGTCCCGTACTTCAAACGGAAGGTCGGTCTTTGTGTCCAGAGCCTCAAATATGCGCTTGTGCGCGGCGTCCCGCGCAGTGTATATAGTTCCCGAAAGCAGCACCCTGTCTCCGGCGCGGAGCTTTGTGAGGCTGCTTCGTATATCGCTTGTATCTATCTCGTAAGTCATCCGCGAATCAGTCCTTTTTGTTATTAAAGGTATCGGTAAGCTTTGCAAGACTCTCTCCAAGTCTTTCAAAAGCTGCAGGAAACTGGGCGCAGATCTGGGACATTTTGCATAGTTCGCCGCCTATGTGCGCAGCCGTTACCTCAAATTCGGAATAGAGATTTTTGTACTGCTCCTGACATGCCGAAAGCAGCGCCTCAAGCTGCGAGCGCATTGCTTCCGCGCGCTGCTCCGCGCGAAGGCGCGTAGCCCCGGCGCTCTCCGCAGCCTCGGACATCAGGCTGTCGGCCTGTGCCTTGGCCTCAGACACCAAATCTGCCGCTCTCTTTTTAGCGGCAAGCTCGACGTCGGCTATGCCGTTACGAAGCTCGTGATATTTTTCGACCTCTGGTTCGAGTTCCGCGATCTTCGCCCCGAACTCGTCTACCTTTCGACGCAGAGTTTCGATCTCCGCTGCCCTTTTTTCAAGCTCCGCCTTTGTCTCGTCTAGAGACTCGGTCGCGTCGAACAGCTTTGACTGGATATTGTCGCGCGCGGTAGTAACAGCAACGTTTTCCTCTGTCAGACGGCTTACGTCGGATTTTGCCTGCTCAAGCTCCTTTTTAAGCGATTCGATCTCCGAATTCGCCTTTTCCGCAGCCTCGGAATTTTCTTTGGCCGTCTTTTCAATATAATCAAGAACGTCCCGACGTTTGAATCCGCCGAACATGCTGCCTTTGAATGTATTGTTTTCCATATGGCAACCTCCCGAATACGGCATTTTTCCCCAAAATCCGAGGGGATTATATTAGTTTACCATACGAAGCGCAGAAAGACAATAACTGTTAAAAAAAGTGGTTTTTTTGCAAATCCGCTCTTGCATTTAAGAACATGATATGCTATTATTTATAAGCTGTCTTTGAAAGACAGGATATGCGGCTGTAGCTCAGTTGGATAGAGTGTTTGGCTACGAACCAAAAGGTCGCGGGTTCGAATCCCTCCAGCCGTACCACGAAAAGCGGTGATTCCGAAAGGTTTCGCCGCTTTTTCATAACCTTTTTGAGCGATTCGCTTTTTACCTCTCCCCGTTTGGCGCACATTTAGCGCACGTTGTTTATTTTTTCATGCTTAAAATACGTCTTAGAGCCGTACCTTGTAGACTAATCTACTCGGTACGGCTCTCTTTTTATGCCTGTTTGCGTCGTATCAGGACGTCCGCGATGCACTCGGAGGCTTTTGCAAGGTTCTCGTCAATGATATGCGCGTAGAAGCTCTCAGTCGTGGTGGGGCTTGCGTGTCCAAGCTGCTTTGAAACGGTCACTATGTCAAGGCCGTTTGCAATAAGCATCGAGGCGGCGGTATGGCGGAACGCGTGCGGGTTTATATGGGGCAGATCGTGGCGGCGGCTGAACTCGGCAAGCCATTGCGTTATGCCGTCAGGCGGACAGGGCTCGCCGTTGTCTCTGGTGAACATATAGCCGGTTTCATGCCATCGGTCGCCGTTCGCTATCCGCATTTCAAGCTGCCATTTCTGGTACTGCCTGAGGAGCGTCACGGTCTCGTCGGGAATCGTAAGCGTCCGTATATCCCCCGTTTTGGTGCTTGTCTGGTATAACCCCGCCTTGCTCGAATACATCAAGGCACTGTCTATGCGAATGTGCCGGTTTTTAAGGTCGACCTTATCCCATTTCAGCCCCATTATTTCCCCTCGCCGGCAGCCCGTGACGATGAGCAAATGCGTAATCGTGCGCCATTTGATAGGCTCGGTCTCCAGAGCGTCCAGGATGGCCGCTATTTCCTGCGGCTGAAAATAGTTAGGTTCATGGTGCGGCACTTTCGGCGGCGTTGCCTTTTGCGCCGCGTTGCAAGGCACAAGCATTTCTTTCTCGGCCTGTGTGAGTATCGCGCGAATGAGACGGTGATATTCCGTTATTGTCTTCTGCGAGAGCGGCTTTGTTTTCTTGTCTACGGTGAACAGGTCGTTGGTAGTTCGCCCGAGCGTCTTTGCTATGGCGGCGGCTTTCCCTTCTTCTATCTGCTTTCCCCTGCACGCGGATAACACTGTTGAAGTACCGACACCCGCCGCCTTTGCAAGACATTCTTTCGGCATTTTTTTCTCTTTAAGAATCTTGCATAAGTCCACACGGGCGGCGGCTGTGGCTCCGGTGGCGCGTATTCCGCTCTCTGAGAGGTTTTTATAAAAGGCATTAAGATGTTGCGGGCGAAGCTCGCAGAGCTTTATATGCCCGATTGCGGGCTTTATGCGCTTCATCAAAACGCCGTATCCCTCAATGGTCGTACGTTTCGCTCCGTTGCGCCGCTTTAGGTCAAGCACATAATCGGCATACTCGGAAAACGTCTGCTTGTTGTCGAGACGGTAGCCTTGCAGGATTTCGTTTTCAAACTGCGCGGCGGCTTTCTGCGCCTCTTTCTCGGCTCGCTTGTCGCTTATCCCCTGCGGCGGAGTATAGGTCATATAGTGGCGTATCTGGCTCCCTGAACCGTCGAGGCCGTGCGTGACGGTGATCTTATAGCTTATCCCGTTTACGCCGCGTATCTTCCTTATGTTCGCCATTAGCTGCTTCACCTTCTTCATTTGCTTTTTTGTGGGGATTCAATTCATCATAGAGTGCTTGTTGTTTGGCATCATCAGGATTGCGTACTAATGGCTTAGAGCATGTAATTTCACCTCGCAGCTCATCGAGTGCATTGTTAATTCTAAAATGACAAGCAGTTCGGATAATGTCCTTCCAAGACATAAGAATACCTTTGTACTTATTTCCCGAATATTGGGGTGCATGCAAATACTTCGTAATCTCCCTGAGAACGTCTTCAATAGGTGTTTCGCGCTCGGGGTGAGACCATATCTCCAAGTCCTCGGCAGCGCTAGGTATCATATACGTCTCTAGCAATTTCGATACTGTACTAAGTCCGTTTATGTCGACAACTCCGTTTTTATCATTCATCTTTTTTAGTGTCATTATGGCCTTTCCTGAAAGTCCTGTTTCTTCGGCTACATCCGCAGTTACCCTATGTTCTTCCTCATAATCGGCAAGCAAATACCCGATGTCACAATCAAAGATTTCCGCCATGCGGGCAAGTGTGTCCAAATCAGGGAGCGATTCACCTTTTTCCCACCTCCGAAGAGACGCGGTGCTCGTGGGTGATAAAAATGCCGCCTGTAGTAATTCCGCCTGAGTCATATTGTGGGCCTTACGTTGTTGCTCGATATGAGCCCCAATACGTTTTTTTCTTTCGTCGTAAATCAAGTCGTAAAACCCCTTTTTTCAATCATACTACATAATACCGTGCTATTAACATTCTTTTCAACTCTATCTTACTGCGGTATCATAAGAGTGTCAAGAGAAATAATGAGAGGGGGATCGATATGACCGACGAAGCACGGAAAGCAATGCGTGACTATAAAAAAGCATGGAGACAGCGCAACCCGGAAAAAGTTAGAGCCACCAACGAACGTTACTGGGAAAAAAGAGCTGCAAAAAGCCTTGAGGCGAAGAAAGGAGGTGCTGGGGAAAATGAGTGAGGTCGGAACGATACGCGAAACAGCGGACAGACTTAAAACAGAGAATATTCCCGTCACTGAGTACACGCTCCGCCGGTGGGTGCGCTCTGGAAAGATACCCGCCGCGCATTGCGGGCAAAAGGCGCTTGTGTTTTATCCGAACGTCCTCGCCTACATTCAGCGCGGGGACGCTGCCGAGATGGTACAGAGCGGCGGCATCCGCCGTGTGGAGGTCTGATATGAAAAGCAAAGCACTTATGATGAAATGTAGAGGGTAAAGGATGCCGAACCGAATTATCAAGGAATCAATCAAACGCAGTCCGGAGATTGATGACCTAAGTTGGTTTGAAGAAGTCTTGTTTTACCGCCTAATCGTTACGGTGGATGATTACGGGTGCTATGACGGGCGAACCGTGGTACTGAAAAACGACCTATTTCCGACAAAAGAGTCGGTAACAAAGAAAGCTATTGAAGATGCGATTTCGAAGTTAGCGAGTGTAGGACTGGTCTGTCGCTATGAAGCAAATGGCAGTCCGTACCTATGCCTACCGACATGGAGAATACATCAAAGGCTGAGAAAGTCGGTTAGAAGATTCCCGGAGCCTCCCGCCGAAGCCATTCAAAAGAATCAGCCGCAAGTTGCCGCAAGTTGCGGCGAGTCGCCGCAAACTGCCGCTGAAATGTGCGGAGAATCCGAATCCGAATCCGAATCCAATCCGAATCCGAACTCAACGCGTGAAGCCGCGTTTGATGCGTTCTGGAACGCATACCCGAAAAAGGTAGGCAAGGAAGCAGCCCGAAAAGCATTTTCTAAAGTCCACGTTCCATCTGACACTCTGATAGCCGCAATAGAGGCGCAGAAGCGAAGCCCGCAATGGGCGAAGGATAACGGGCAGTACATACCATACCCGGCAAAATGGCTTAATCAAGGCTACTGGGAGAACGAGCCTCTTGCACCGAAAGAAACTCAAGGGTTTGTTTATGATTACGGAGATTGTGAGGGCAGTTTATGAGTGACGCTATGAGGGCTATTATCGCGGCGGCGAACGAACGCAATTCGACGGTTGACGGCGACTATGTGCAAGATGGCCTTTTGTATTGCGGCAAGTGCCACACTCCGAAGCAATGCAGACCTGAAATAGGCGGCAAGGTTATAACTTTTGGCTGCCTTTGCAAGTGCGCGGAGGAAGAACGCGAAAAGCATGAAGCCGAGGCAAAGGCCGAAGAACATAGGCAATACATAGAGAGTTTGAGAGTGCAGGGCATACAGGACAGAGCCGTGTCAAACTACACGTTTGCAAACGCTGAGCCTACGGCAATGCTTGAGAAATGCCGTATATATGCCGACCGTTTCAGCACGGCCCTAGAGGGCGGTAATGGGCTTTTGTTTTGGGGCGGAATAGGTAACGGTAAGACTTTCACAGCGGCGTGTATCGCCAATGCGCTGATTGACAAGGGCGTTCCCGTGTTAGTAACGTCGTTTCCGCATATCATCAACGCGGATATGAACGCAAGGCAGGATATGATAAGCCAGATACGCAATTTTGATTTGCTTGTGCTTGACGATCTCGGCGTTGAGCGGCAGAGCGAGTTTGCACTTGAAACGGTCTACACGGTTATAGACGAGCGATACAAGCAGAGAAAGCCGCTTATCGTGACTACCAATCTCCCACTTGCGGAACTGCAAAATCCAAAAGACATATCATGCGCGAGGATTTATGACCGGCTGCTTGAAATGTGTGCGCCGGTACGGTTTGACGGGCAAAGCGTAAGAGCAAAGAAAGCCGCCGACAATATGGACGCCATAAAGAGGATTTTTGCCGATGGAGATTAAATTCACTATAGCCGGTATTATGCGAAACCGTAACAGTATTCCGGTTATAAATTTACGAAAAAAGGAATTGTTTTATGGATGTAAAAAATGCAGAAGGTGAAGCTCGGCGTCAGCTTTGTGTTATCAAGGCAATCCTGATCAGCCAGACCATCATCGCAGTCACGGCAATTGTGTGCTATTTTGTCTCAGCTTACTTGCATTAAGAAGCCAGTATGAACGACGAAAATCTGATACCGTTTAATCACATGCCCTTGGAGCAGCACCAGAAACTATCCCGTCGCGGCGGAATTGCCAGTGGTGAACGGCGGCGCTATCTGTCAGAACTAAAGCTCTGCATGATTGAAACACTGGCGGGTGAGGCTTTGGCTGATGAAGTGCGTGAGGACTACCGCCGCGCAATTAAACGCTATCTAAGAGAAGAGAAAGCCAAGCGAGAACGAACCACGAAGAAACCCCAGAAAAAGCAATAGCCGCCCAATTCCGGGCGGCCTCTCAGGTGGACGTGTGAATTTGTCATCTACACTATACTACGGGAGGCTGATTAATGTCAAACGAGGAATTGGTATTAGCAATCCATCAGGGGGATGAAGGTAAGCTTTTGGAGCTATGGGAGCAGATTGAAGGACTAGCCCGGAGTTATGCCAACAAATACGCACGGGCCCTGATGCGCGGTGGAGTAGACACAAACGCGGCGGAGATGTTTGATGACTTCCTGTATGGCTGCGGCTACCCTGCCCTTGTGGCTGCGGTAAACAGCTATGACGGCGAAGCGGGCTCTGCATTCTCTACATGGTACAGCTACTATTTCAAACAAGAAGTATACCGCCTGCGTGGCTGGCGCTGGCGTGATGGTAAAACAATCCAGACCGACGCCGCCGCCCTGGCCGTCTCGTTAAACGCTCCCACGGGAGAAGATGGAGACGCAGAGCTGCAAGACTTCATTCCTGATGAATGCTCACAGGCATCATTTGAAGATGCAGAGCGACAAATTTTCAACGACCAGCTACACGACGCCCTGGAAACCGCGCTGAATACTCTGCCGGATATAGAGAGCAAGGCTATTCGCGGGAGTTTCTATGATGGCCTGACGATGCAGGCAATGGCAGCCCGTGACGGTGTGTCATCGGAACAGGTGCGGAGTTGTCAAGCAAAGGGTCTTCGTCATATCAGACAGGGTAAAACACTCCGAAAGCTACATGCCTTCGCTTACCCGGACAGCGATGTATACGCGGCGGGATTGCGCGGAACCGGGCTTTTGTCATTCAAAAACAGTGGAATGAGCGCAACAGAACGGGCAGCGTTCGCGATTATAGAGCGGCGCTTGCAGTGATGCAGCGTAAATGTAAGTCTTTGCTTGACTATATTACAAAAATCTTTTACGAAAGGTCATGAAGGTGTTCTATGGCAGATACGATCTATTCCGTAGACGGCGGTATAGTTTCCACCTCGGCAAATTGGATGCGCCAATATCGCGTCCGAGTTTACACCCATACGGCTGATTCGCCGGTTATCACGGCATCCACGCAGGAAGATTATAATAAGCAGTTTTCACAGACTCAGACCGGCGACGAAATCTTAGACGTGTCCAAATTACGGTGTAAATTTGAAATCAAGCGCCACGCGCTTTATTATCCCAATCAAGCCATCATTACCATTTACAATCTGTCTGCTTCAACCGAAACCTCCATCATAGAAGAAGGATACCGCGTTATTGTTGAGGCTGGCTATAACAATACCAAAAGCAGCAATTACGGTCAGATTTTCGACGGCACCGTGATTATGTGCAATCGGTGGAAGCAGAGCGGGACGGACTATATCCTACAAATTCTGGCCCTGGATAGTTCGCAATTTATTAACGAGGGATATTGCTCATTTACGATTGCAAGAGGGCAGACGGCCCGCGCCGTTGTTGAGAACATCGCCAAAAAGTCCGGCGGTGCAATCAACGATTACTATATCAGCCCCGAGTTCGACGAGCAAAAACTTACCAAAGGATATATCGCGCAAGGGTCATTGAAAAACACACTCAGTGAGATTGCAAAAACCTATAACGGGACATGGTTTGTTGACAACGGCAAATTGTACATGTTGGCATATGCGGATAGCTCCGACGATCTGCCGCTGGGCAACCAGGCGGTTGAATTATCCATCAAAAACGGTTTGATTGGAAATCCCAAACAAGTAAACCAAGGGATTGAAGCCCGGTGTCTTTTGAACCCGCAAATCGTTCCATACGGCTTAATCCACATATCGAATGAACTAATTACAGAACAGCTTGTCAATATAGGGACATATTCCGAAGGAATTACAACTCCTTGGCTACTCGACCCACACGCAATTTATCGCGTTATTTCCGTGACGTATACCGGAGACACCAGAGGAAACGAATGGTACACGGATATTACCGCAGTGACACAGGCTGGAGCCGTTCCTGAGATGTTACAGCAGAATGTTTCTTATACATTAAATTGAGGTGATAAAATGAATACACTTCCCGAACGAGACGGGTCACAGGAAGCACTATTTGATAAATTCAAAGAAAGTATTTTTGCTGATTTGCACGTTGCTACCATTGGAATAGTTACCGCGCTAGATGCCGATACAGGGCTTCCCACCGTTAAACCGATTATCAATCAGCGTGTAGTCGCTTCAAATGGCTCAACATATTGGATGTCTTATACCGAAATCCCGGACACGCCATATATCGGTGAAGCCCCTGCAATTGGTTCAGCGGTGCTTTTGATTTTTTGCGACCATGATATATCGGGGTACTTGGATTCCACCGGCGTAACGACAGCCGACGACCCCAACACGATTAATCAGGAAATCTTGAGAAGCCATAATCTCGCAAACGCTGTTGCTATTACAGGATTAACGCAAAGCTCGTCGGCGGCCCCGGCCACTACTTACGCGCCTATTGTTGGATATTCCACCACGGACAACGGCTCCGGAGTAAGCAATGCCTTGGTGTTCTTTTTGGAAAGTTACGAAGGATGCGTTTTGGACTGGTACGATGATGGCTTTGGGAACCTTACTATCGGATATGGGCATACCGGCGATTTGCCGTCAGGTTGGACGGCGCCATTAACACCAGAAACCGCCGAAACGCTTTTGCAATACGACCTTACAAATACTTATATCCCAATTGTCCAGTCTACATTTACAGGGTATACGCTTTCACAAAATCAGTTTGATGCGCTCGTTAGTTTTGTCTATAATCTCGGCTCTGTTTATCCTGATATGGAAGCAGCAGTTAAGGGCGGCACAACGGGAACGGCAATGAAAGAAGTCTTTGACGAGTATTGCCATGCCAAAGGAAAAGTTGTCCAGGGTCTTTTGAAGCGCCGCGATGCGGAATGGGCAATGTATAACGATGGGAATTACCAGATATAGAGATTGTTGAATCGAGAAACATTTAAGGAGGGTACATGAAAGAACTAATCCCTATGGATACATACGGCGTGTTTGCTGATATGCACGACACAGCAAGAGCAAACAGCTTGCAGGTCGCGGAATACTTTGGAAAACGGCATGACAGAATTCTTCGGCCTATTGCGGGTTTGACTGACCCTAAAAATGGGGGTGAACGAAGAATTTGCACGGCACAACTTTGCGCAGTCCTTTTATATCAATGAGCAGAACAAAAAGCAGCCTTGTGTGTCTGCATGACCAGAGACGAATTGTCAAGGACTTTTTAATCAAAACAATAAAAGCCCTGCAACGGTAAGGTATTTCCGTTACAGAGCTTCATATTTGAATATTCTTATCTGTTGGCATAACCAAACTTATAGATAAAAATTCAACAGCAACAGTTTATAAACGTAAATTTGAAACGTTAAGCTGCCAGTTATGCTAATAACGGTTACGGAGCAGAGCTATCTGGCAAAAAACGCGGAAAACAAGCTCAATGAACGCCGCTCTTCCATGCCCAAAGCATTCGTTCTTAAAGTATACTTTCTTAAAACAGACTCGCTTTCCGGCAATGGAAAAGCAGATAAGCATAGCATAACTTTCCACAAGACCAATTGATTGTCGTGAATAACACCGACTAATGAAAGTACCGACCCGGCGTTCTCGAGCGTGGACAGAACCGAATGATAAAGGACATAAACCCTATAGCATTTAATGCCTTACAGATTTTTGCTGCATCTCGCTCGTGCTGGGGAGCCTTCGGCCCTCGAACGCGTTCATCCTGATCCGGAAGGCGCCCAAAATTGCGGCCGCTCCGTCAACAATTCCATACCGGCTCCTCATACCAACCGAAGGCAATGCGCCCCTCCGCCTGTGCATCAGGATCCTCTGGGTGCGCCAAAACCAATGCGAATGAGCCGCCCGGCGGAAAGATAAACTTTCCGTTTTCCTGCACATATATCGTGTTCTGCGGTCCTCCACGAAATGAAAATGCCTCCATACCGCCCTCCGGTCTACCGATAACGTTGGATGCATACAGCAGCTGAACCTTCGGCTGCGACTGTGGATTTAGCGTGAAATTTGTTGTCGATACTCTATCAGATAGGTCAGGGCTGCCGGGCAGCACAGGGTTGAACCATATCTGGATGCGGAAATCACTGTACAGGCTTGTGGCCGCCCACGCGCTAATGTACATGTTGACCCGCGAATCGGGTGGGTTGAAAAGGCCCGCCCATGCCCTCATGTCCGGGCCCGTAAAAAAGAGTTTCCCCGCATAGCCGTCGAAATATTTGCCCTGCTTCGACTTATACAGCGACATTGGCACGCTGACAGTTTGGGGCAGGTATGGTCTGTTATCATACATATCAGGTTGTCTCCTTCAAAGTGTCTTCGCTATATGATATGCGTTTGCGGCTATATTGTGACGGTATACGGGGATAATCTTTTTCTTGTATACTTTTTTACTCATAATTTTTCATCTCCACCAATAAAAATTCTTATACTTAACTCCTATAGAATCAGCCCTGCTTATTTACAACAGGCTTCGCATTATGGTACATATAGAGAGCAGGCATTTGTATTGAGTGCTTGCTCTCGTTCTTTTACAATGGGAGAAGAAATGGCGCGACGGTTCACATTATGGATTTCGCATCCGATAGCAATAGTGTCGGCCATCTCCCGTTGTAAA
>JAYFRC010000075.1:0-26300 GCA_034926415.1 Oscillospiraceae bacterium | reverse complement strand
GCTCGGCGAATACAAGGGACTCTCCGCCGTCAGGCCCTCGACAGAAGTAAACGACGAGGTCGTGTCTCACAGACTTGACGAGCTGGCCGAGCGCAACGCACGTCTCGTCTCCGTCGAGCGCGAGGCGCAGAACGGCGACACTGCGGTCATCGACTTTGAAGGCTTTAAGGACGGCGTGCCGTTCGAGGGCGGCAAGGGCGAGAATTATACGCTTGAGCTGGGCTCCGGCACATTTATTCCCGGCTTTGAAGAGCAGGTCGTCGGCATGAAGGCCGGCGAAGAAAAGGACATCGACGTGACCTTCCCCGAGGATTATCAGGCAGAGGATCTCAAGGGCAAGCCCGTCGTATTCAAGGTCAAGGTCAACGAGGTAAAGTTCAAGGAGCTTCCCGAAATTGACGACGATTTTGCACAGGACGTGTCAGAGTTCGATACTGTCGAGGACCTGAAGGCCGACATCCGCAAGAAGGCGGAGGAGCAGGCCAAGGCCGACTCCGACAAGGCTTTTGAAAACGCGCTGATGGATCAGGTCGTAGCCAACATGGAGTGCGACGTGCCCCAGCCGATGATCGAAAATCAGGTCAACAATATGCTCAACGATTACAAGATGCAGATAACCTCGCAGGGCATCGCCTTCGACCAGTATCTAAATATGGTCGGAACCACCGAGGACGCGCTCAAGGAAACGGCCCAGGAGCCGGCTCTGCGTCAGATAAAGAACAACCTTGCACTCGAGGCCATAATAAAGGCCGAAAACCCCGAGGTTACCGACGAGGAGATCGAAAAAGAGCTGGCTGATATGGCCGGAAAGTACGGCATGGAGATAGACGACGTGAAGAAATACCTCAAGAGCGAGGACGTCGCCGATCAACTCAAGCGCAAGAAAGCCATGGACGTCATAGTTTCGTCGGCGAAGGCTGAGACTAAATAATAGTGTCAATACTTACAGGAAACACTTACCGATAGCAATTTATTCAGGAGGTCTTTATAATGAGTCTTGTTCCATATGTAATAGAGCAGACGAACCGCGGCGAGCGGTCGTATGATATTTTCTCAAGACTGCTCAACGACAGAATCGTATTTCTTGGCGAGGAGGTAACCGCAACAACGGCGAGCCTTATCGTCGCACAGCTCCTCTATCTTGAGGCGCAGGATCCCGACAAGGATATTCAGTTTTACATCAACAGCCCCGGCGGAAGCGTAACCGACGGCATGGCTATTTACGATACCATGCAGTACATCAAGTGCGACGTTTCGACAATATGCGTTGGAATGTCCGCCAGCATGGGCGCGTTTCTGCTGTCTTCGGGCGCGAAGGGAAAGAGAATAGCTCTTCCCAACGCCGAGATAATGATACACCAGCCCTCTGCCGGAACGCAGGGACAGATAACCGATATGGCGATTCACCTCAAGCGCCTCGAGATAATCAAGAAGCGCATGAACAAGATACTTTCCGAGAATACCGGCAAGGATCTTGAAACCATCACCGCAGACTGCGAACGAGACAACTTCATGTCCGCCGAGGAAGCGAAGGAGTACGGCCTTATCGACAAGGTGATATACAAGCGCTGAAAGCGCGGAGGTTTTCAATGAGCGAAGAAAAGAAATTTATTCGCTGCTCCTTTTGCGGAAAGCACGAGGATCAGGTCGAGCGAATAATTGCGGGACCCGGCGCGTATATCTGCAACGAATGCGTGCAGCTTTGCATGCACCTGCTCGACGACGGATACGACATGAACGAGCATGAGACCGAATTCGAAGAGCCCGAAAGCCTGCCGGCTCCGCACGGGATAAAGGCTATACTCGACCAGTACGTCATCGGACAGGAAAGCGCATAGGTCGCGCTGTCCGTTGCGGTCTACAATCATTACAAGCGCATATATTTCGGCGGCGGCGACGACGTTGAGCTCCAAAAGAGCAACATACTCATGATAGGCCCCACCGGAAGCGGAAAGACGCTTTTTGCCCAGACTCTGGCCCGCGTGCTCAAGGTTCCGTTCGCCATCGCGGACGCGACGACCCTGACCGAGGCGGGCTATGTCGGCGACGATGTCGAGAATATCCTTCTGCGCCTGCTTCAGGCTGCGGATTACGACGTGGAACGCGCCGAGCACGGCATTATTTATGTCGACGAGATAGACAAAATCGCCCGCAAGAGCGAGAATACGTCCATCACCCGCGACGTCTCAGGCGAGGGCGTGCAGCAGGCGCTGCTGAAGATACTCGAGGGCACGGTCGCCAACGTTCCGCCGCAGGGCGGACGCAAGCACCCGCATCAGGAGGTCATACACGTCAACACCCAGAACATACTGTTCATCTGCGGCGGCGCATTCGACGGTCTTGAAAAGATAATCGAAAAGCGTACCGAAAAGCATGGAATAGGCTTTGATGCGGACGTGAAGAGCAAGGAAGATGTCAATGTCGGCGATTTGCTCCAGCAGGTGCAGCCGCATGACCTGCTCAAATTCGGCATCATACCCGAGCTAGTCGGGCGTCTGCCGGTGATAGCTCCGCTCAAGTCGCTGACGAGGGAAGACCTCATCAAAATACTGACGGAGCCCAAGAACGCGCTCGTCAAGCAGTACACGAAGCTGTTTGACTACGACGACGTTGAGCTTGAGTTCAAGTCCGGAGCGCTCGAGGAGGTCGCAGACCTTGCCATAAAGCGCAACATCGGCGCGCGCGGACTGCGCGCGGTCATGGAGGGCGTTCTGACAAAGGTGATGTACGACATCCCGTCGGATTCGACGATAGAAAAGGTAATTATTACCAAAGAATGCATAGCGGGGACGGGGGAACCCGAGATCGTCAGAAGCGACGACAAGAAGGCCCGCAGAGCAAAACTGAAAGCAGGCAAGAAGGAAGAGGGCAAGGTGTCCTCAGGTTCGCAGCCCGCCTGAATTCAACAATGAAGGGGCGATGACTATCGCCCCTTCATTTTATCGGAAACTTTTGCGGAGCGTTGCCCCGCAGGGTTTCATCGCCGAAGCGGCGAAAAGGATTAAACTATTTTTGACCGCGGCATGTACGCGGACAAAAGATTTCTCGGCCTGCAAACGCTCACGCGAAAAGCGCGTGCTGCGGCAGCCGGCAACCCCTTTGCCTTAAAAGCCGAAGACTTTTGAGGCGTGTAGGAAAGGAGAACTTACAATGGAACAGAATGTTGCAAATTTGCCGGTGCTGGCACTTCGCGGAATGACTATATTCCCGAATATGCTTATGCATTTTGACGTGGAACGCGCGATGTCGATCCACGCGCTTGAAAAGGCGATGGAGGGGAATCAGGATATTTTCCTCGTCTCTCAGCGCGAGATAGCCGTTGACGCGCCTTCGGAAAAGGATCTGTACGACATCGGCACGGTCTCGCACATACGCCAGATACTGCGCGTGTCGGACAGCGATGTGCGCGTGATGATAGAGGGAAAGACCCGCGCGAGAATGCTCGGATTGCTTTCGTCGGACCAGTATCTCTACGCGACGGTCGAGCTCCTTAGCGAACCGAAAGCGCCCGCGAAGCCCGGACTCAAGGCCGAAGCGCTGCTGCGCCAGTGCTACGGCACATTCGGAGACTATCACGAGGTGGCTCCGAAGATGACGACCGAGGTGCTCGCAAACGTGCTTTCCTGCCGCGACCCCGGTTACCTCGCGGACTACATAGCGCAGAACACCGGACTTCGCCACGAGGACAAACAGGTGATTCTTGAGGAGCTCAATCCTCTCAAGCGCCTTGAAAAGCTCAACGGGATACTTGCAAGGGAGCTTGAGGTGCTGCTGCTCGAGCAGGATCTCGACGGCAAGGTGCGCGAGCGCATGGCAAAGATACAGAAGGACTACGTGCTGCGCGAGCAGATGAAGGTGCTTAAGGAAGAGCTCGGCGAAGGAGACAACGACGCCGAGGCCTCGGAATACGAGGAAAAAATACGCGCGCTGAAGCTCAAACCCGAGATAGAGGAAAAGCTGCTTAAAGAGGCGGATCGCCTTGCAAAGCAGCCTTTCGGGAGCTCCGAGGGAACCGTACTGCGGAATTATCTCGACTTGTGCCTTGAGCTTCCGTGGAACAAGAGCACTGAGGATACGCTCGATGTCGACGCAGTAAGAAAGACGCTTGAGGCCGACCACTTCGGCCTTGAAAAGGTCAAGGAACGCATACTCGAATACATCGCCGTGAGGCAGCGGAACCCTGGCATGAAGGGGCAGATAATCTGCCTCGCCGGGCCTCCGGGAGTCGGAAAGACCTCTATCGGCATATCTGTCGCGAGGGCGCTCAACCGCAAGCTCGCGCGCGTATCGCTTGGCGGCGTGCACGATGAGGCGGAGATACGCGGGCACAGAAAGACGTATGTCGGCTCGATGCCCGGACGCATAATGAACGCTCTGATACAATGCGGCTCGAACAACCCGCTGATGCTGCTCGATGAGATAGACAAAATGGGCGGCGACTGGCGGGGAGACCCGGCTTCCGCGCTGCTCGAGGTGCTCGACAGCGAACAGAACGGCACCTTCCGCGACCATTACATAGAACTTCCGTTTGACCTCTCGAAGGTCATGTTCATAACGACAGCAAATACGACCGACACTATACCGCGCCCGCTGCTCGACCGCATGGAGATAATAGAGATAGGCAGCTACACGGACGAGGAAAAGGTGCAGATAGCGAAAAAATATCTGCTTCCGAAGGAAATGAAGGAGAACGGCATTGCGCGCGGCGAGCTTAAGGTAAGCGACGCGGCGATACGCGCCGTTATAGCGGGCTATACGAGAGAGTCAGGAGTGAGGACGCTCCGCCGCGAGCTCGGCAGGATTTGCCGTAAGACGGCGATGCGGCTTGTCGGAGGCAAGACAAAACAGGCTTCCGTAACGCCGAAGAACATCGGCGAGTTTCTGGGTCCCGTCAAGGTGCACCCCGAGGTGCGCGGAGCCGGCAAGGAGCCGGGCGTTGTCACGGGTCTTGCGTGGACTGAGGTCGGAGGCGAGATACTTGAGGTCGAGGTCAATATCCTCGACGGAAGCGGAAAGCTTGAGCCCACAGGAAACCTCGGAGACGTTATGAAAGAGTCCGTTCATGCGGCTGTGTCCTGCCTTCGCAGCAGAGCAGGCAGGCTCGGAATCGCTCCGGATTTTTATAAGACCAAGGATATTCACGTGCACGTTCCCGAGGGCGCCGTCCCGAAGGACGGCCCGTCGGCAGGCATCACGATAGCCACGGCGATAGTCTCGGCGCTTACGGGACAGAAGGTGCGGCGCGATATAGCCATGACAGGTGAGATAACGCTCCGCGGCCGCGTTCTGCCGATAGGCGGCCTGCGCGAAAAGACGATGGCCGCGTATAGAAACGGAATCAAGACCGTCATAATCCCGCGCGAAAATATGCCCGACCTCGAGGACATCGACCAGACTGTACGCGCTCAGCTGCGGTTCATTCCGGCCGACACCATCGACAACGTGCTTGCAGCGGCGCTGCCGAGCGCTTCGGTCATAAGGGCTGCGAACTCCGTCGAGCGGGCGAGACCGCGCGAAAAATCCATAAGACAGTAAGGTAAAAGGAGGCAGAGACATGGATTTCCGCAAAGCTGAATTTGTGCTCTCTGCGGCGGCACCATCCGCGTTCATGCGCGATATGCTGCCGCAGATAGCCTTAGCCGGACGCTCAAACGTTGGCAAGTCGTCGGTCATAAACAGTCTGACGGATCGCAGGAATTTCGCACGCGTCGGCTCGACACCCGGCAAAACTGCGCATATAAATTATTTCAGGATAGACGCGAGGGCATATATCGCCGACCTTCCGGGCTACGGTTACGCCAAGGTCCCGCCGGCTGAGAAAGAGCGATGGGCGGCGCTTATGGAGAGCTATTTTTCAAGCGGACTCATTACGCTCGGAGTGCTTATCGTCGACGCCAGGCACGTTCCGACGGCGGACGATATAAAGATGATGGATCTGTTTTCAGGCAACGGCTGCCCGGTGATAATCGCCGCGAACAAGGTCGACAAACTGAAAAAGAGCGAAACGGAGCAAAATCTCGGCATTGTTAAGAAAACGCTTTGTGCGGAAAAAAGCGTGCCCGTAATACCGTTTTCGGCTAAAAACGGGACGGGACGGCTCGAGCTGATACGCGCGATTGAGGATGCGCTTTAACCGCATACCGTGCGGCGGACAGACGCTGTTTTTGACAAAATAGACGCCTGTCCGCCGCTTTTTGCGCGAAAAATCCATGCAAAAGTCGAGTGGATGGGGCAAAGGTAAGAATTTTGGTTTACCCCCTATGCAAAAAGGCAAAAATGGGATAAAATACAAATAGGTATGTTAAGTATGTAATACAAAACTGGAGGAATCTCAAAGATGCAGGAACCTCAGTACAAGAGAGTTTTGCTTAAGATCAGCGGAGAGGCGCTGGCCGGAGACAAGCATTTCGGGCTCGATTTTACGGTAATGGGCAAGGTGTGCGACGTTATAAAGAAATGCATCGACATGGGCGTGCAGGTCGGAATAGTTGTCGGCGGCGGGAATTTTTGGCGCGGCGTGAAGAACGGCGAAGGCAAAATGGAGCGTACGCGCGCCGACCAGATGGGAATGCTGGCGACCGCAATGAACGCGCTTGCGCTAAGCGACGTGCTCGAACAGAAGGGCGTTGACGTACGCGTGCAGACCGCGATAGAGATGCGCGCCGTTGCCGAGCCGTATGTTCGCCTTCGCGCGACGAGACACCTCGAAAAGGGCAGGGTCGTAATATTCGGCTGCGGAACGGGGAACCCGTTTTTCTCGACCGACACGGCCGCCGTGCTCCGCGCAGCTGAGATAGACGCGGACGTTATCATGCTCGCGAAAAACGTGGACGGAGTTTACGACTGTGATCCCGCAAAAAACAAGAACGCGAAGAAATACGATACGATTTCTTACGACGACGTTTTGGCGAAGCACCTTTCAGTCATGGATTCCACGGCAACCTCGCTTTCAATGGATAATCACATCCCGGTGCTTTTGTTCGCGCTCTCCGATCCCGAAAATATAATCCGCGCGATATGCGGTGAGAATGTCGGAACCATCGTTAAGGAGGACTGAAATCAATGAACAAACAGGAATACAAGGTCTACGAAGAAAAGATGATAAAAACCATCGACTCCGTAAAAGGCGATTTTGCCAGCGTCCGCGCAGGACGCGCCAACGCGCAGGTGCTTGACCGCATCCGGGTTGATTATTACGGAACTCCGACTCCCATCGGACAGGTGGCGGCTATTGCCACGCCCGACCCAAGGACGCTTATGATACAGCCGTGGGACGGCTCGATACTTAAGGCAATAGAAAAAGCAATACAGGAATCCGACCTCGGCATCAATCCCCAGAACGACGGCAAGGCCATAAGGCTGTCGTTCCCGCAGCTGACCGAGGAGCGCCGTCAGGAGCTTACAAAGCAGGTTCACAAGTACGCCGAAAACGGAAAGATAGCCATTCGCAACGTTCGCCGCGACGCGATGGAAGCCTTCAAGGCCATGAAGAAAAAGTCCGAGATAACCGAGGACGACCTAAAGGCTGCTGAGAAGGATCTGCAGGACATGACAGACAAGAAGTGCAAAGAGATAGACGCTCTTGTCGAGGCTAAGGAAAAAGAGCTCATGTCCGTCTGACGCGGTCTCTCCCGATATGCGATATTGCCCCGAATTGAAAGGTAAAAGTATCTATGTCTTTATTCAAGCCTAAAATGGAAAATACGGCGGGGCTGGTGGACTTTGACCACCTGCCCCGCCACATCGCTATTATTATGGACGGCAACGGACGCTGGGCAAAGCGCCGCGGCTTCCCGCGAACCGCCGGGCACAAGGCCGGCGCGGAGGCATTTCGTACAATCGCGCTGTACTGCCGAGACATCGGAGTGGACTATCTGACAGCGTACGCGTTTTCCACCGAAAACTGGAAACGCCCGCGCGAAGAGGTCTCCGGCATAATGAGCCTGCTTGAAAAATATCTTCAGGAAGCGATAGACACCATGGCGCGCGACAAGATGCGCCTGCGTTTTCTCGGAGACCTGACTCCGCTGTCGCCGAAGCTCCGCAAGATGATAGACAGGACAAACGCCATATCCGCGACGATAGAGGGGTTTCAGGCGAACGTCTGCCTCAACTACGGCGGGCGGGACGAGATAATAAATGCCGCTAAAGCATTCGCGCGTGACTGCTCCGAAGGGAAGAAAAACATTGACAGTCTGACGGAGGAAGAGTTTTCAGGATATATGTATTCCTTCGGGCTTCCGGACCCGGACCTTATAATCAGGCCGGGTGGGGAAATGCGCGTTTCTAATTTCCTGCTTTGGCAGTGCGCCTACGCTGAGTTTTACTCGACGCCTACGCTTTGGCCTGATTTCACCAAGGAAGAGCTTAACGCCGCGATTGCAGCTTATCAGAAGCGCGACCGCAGATACGGGGGTGTATAATGGGCAAAAGAATACTGATGGCCGTTATCGGGCTGCCGCTCATCTTCATCGTCGCGATCGTGCTGCCGATGCTTGCGATGGCCGCGGCGCTGTCGGTGCTCTCCGTCATTGCAGTGAACGAGCTGCTTAAAAACACGAATTTTGTGCCGCAGCCGCGCCTTCGCTACTACGCGATGGCGTACGCATTTACCGTGCCTTTCTGGGTCTATATGGGTTCGAAGGCCGACATAATGCTGCTCGAACTGCTTGCGTTTCTCGTCGTCGCGTTTATCGACGGCATGATGCATCAGAATGAGATAACGTTTGAAAAAATAGTCGGCGCGTTCTTCGGGGCGTTTATCGTACCGTATATGCTGTCGGCTTTTCTGCGCATATACGACACATCGGGCAGCAGATTTATGATGCTGCTCCCGTTCTTTTACGCGTTCATGAGCGATGCGGGCGGTTATTTTATAGGCCGGCTGTTCGGAAAACATAAGCTCGCGCCGAGCATCAGCCCCCACAAGACGGTGGAGGGCAGCATCGGCGGAGTCGCGTTTTCGATAATAGGCGGACTCATCTTCGCCGCCATTATGCAGTTTGGGTTTGGCACGCCGGTGCGCTGGGGCGTCATCGTCGTGTTCGGCGTAGCGGAGAGCTTGATATCACAGTTCGGCGACCTAACGTTTTCATTTATCAAGAGAGAGTTTGGAATAAAGGATTTCGGATATATTTTCATCGGACACGGCGGAGTGCTTGATAGGTTCGACAGCGTTATATTCGCCGCGCCGCTGCTTGAGCTGTTGCTGTGGTGGATACCGATTTTTGTGTGACGGAGGCGGAAGATGACAGAAACTATCTCCATTCTCGGCTCGACCGGCTCAATAGGCCGTCAGACGCTCGACGTGGCCGACAAACTCGGCCTTCGCGTGGCGGCGCTGGCCGCGGGCTCAAATGTCGCTATGCTTGAAGAGCAGGCGCGGCGCTATATGCCGCGTCTTGCCGTGCTTTATGACGAGTCCGCGGCGAAGACGCTGAGGCAGCGGCTTTCGGACACGGACATAAAGGTGTCGTCGGGCATTGCCGGACTTATCGAGGCCGCGGAACTGGAAGAGGCCGATACGGTGCTGACCGCGGTAGTCGGCATTATAGGCCTTCGCCCAACGCTCGCAGCTATCGCAAAACGCAAAAAAATAGCGCTCGCGAATAAGGAGACGCTGGTCTGCGCGGGAGAGCTGGTTATGGCTGCCGCGAAGAAATGCGGCGCGCAGATAGTCCCCGTTGACAGCGAGCACTCGGCGATTTTCCAATGTCTTCAGGCCTGCGCAAATAAGGACGAGATAAGGCGCATAATATTGACGTGTTCGGGCGGACCGTTTTTCGGAATGAGTTACGGCGAGCTTTCAAAAATGACGCGTGCAGACGCGCTAAAACATCCGACATGGACAATGGGCGCGAAGATAACCGTCGACAGCGCGACGCTTATGAACAAGGGACTCGAGTTCATCGAGGCCATGCGGCTGTACTCTCTGCCGCCGGAAAAGGTGGAGATAGTCATACACCGCGAGAGTATAGTGCACTCTCTCGTCGAGTACCGCGACGGCGCGTATCTCGCGCAGCTCGGAGCGCCGGACATGCGCCTTCCGATACAGTACGCGATGACGTGGCCGGAGCGACTTGAATCGCCGGCGCGCGATATGGATATTTTTTCCATTCCGGCGCTGACCTTCCAAAGACCCGACACGGAAGCGTTCCGCGCGCTCACTGTGGCGCTTTCGGCAGCGAAAACCGGAGGCACGGCCTGCGCCGTGCTTAACGGAGCAAACGAGGAAGCGGTGAAGCTGTTCCTCGACGGAAGAATAGGCTTCAACGATATAGCGGACATATCTGACGCGGCGCTTCAGAAAGTGCCTGTTATACATGACCCGTGTCTTGAAGAGATACTTAAAGCCGACAGACTGGCAAGAGAAGTTGCATCGGAGGAGTTTTCCAAAATATGAGCATTGTCTATATAATCATTGCGATAGTAATATTCGGCGTTCTCATCGGCGTGCACGAGCTTGGCCATTTTATCGCCGCAAAGCTGTGCGGGGTGCGCGTAAACGAGTTTGCGATTGGTATGGGCCCGGCGGCGTGGCAGAGGACGCGTGGCGAGACCACGTATTCGCTGCGCGTCCTTCCCATCGGCGGCTACTGCGCTATGGAGGGAGAGGACGGTGAGTCAGACGACCCGCGCGCGTTGAGATCTCAGACGCTTTTCAAGAGGTTCATAATCTTCGTCGCCGGCGCGTTCATGAATTTTGTCGTGGGCGTCGTGATAATTTTCGTATTGTTCTCGTCCGCCGGCGCGTTCTACACGAGCGAGATAACGGGGCTTGCCGAGGGCTTTCCGTCTCAGGGCGAAAGCGGGCTGATGACCGGAGACCTAGTAAAGAGCATCGACGGCGAGCCGATATATATTTACAGCGACATAAGCCTGTTCCTTTCCATGGGCAACGGAGAGACGTACGATTTCGTCGTCGAAAGAAACGGCGCTCGCGTCGTGCTTAACGACGTGTATATGCCGGTGGCGACGTACAAGAGCACGAACGGGGAAGATTACCAGGGACACGGAATATTCTTCGGAGCGACGGAAAAAGCTACTATAGGCAAAAAGATAGAGATGACGGCGCTCAATTCCATCGACTTTGTGCGTCTTGTATGGTACAGCCTCGGAAAGCTCGTTACCGGGGCGGTGGGCCTGAACGATATGAGCGGCCCGGTCGGAATAGTGACGACTATTTCAGACGTCGGGCAACAGTCGGCTTCTGTCGCGGATGCGGCGCAGAATATCGCGTATCTCGCGGCCCTCATCGCGATAAACCTCGCGGTGATGAACCTGCTGCCGATACCCGCGCTAGACGGCGGGCAAATCTTCCTTATGCTCGTCAGCGCAGCGATAACGGCAATAACGAAAAAGAAGCTCAACCCGAAGTGGGAGGGCTATATCAACACAGCCGGCTTCGCGGCGCTGATGCTGCTGATGGCGGTTATTACGTTCAGCGACGTGTTCAAGCTCATAAAGTAAAGGGGGCTTCGCCGTGTCCAAACGCATGAAAATTGGAAACATGTATATCGGCGGAGGCGAGGCGGTCGCCATACAGTCGATGTGCAGCACGAAGACAGAGGACGTGGATGCGACGGCCGCGCAGATAGGCGAGCTAGCCGAGGCCGGCTGCGAGATCGTGCGCGTGGCCGTTCCAGGCATGGAAGCGGCCAAAGCTGTCGGAAGAATACGCTCAAAAATAAACATACCGCTCGTCGCGGATATACATTTCGACTACAAGCTCGCGCTTCAGTGCGTAGATTCCGGCATCGATAAGATACGCATAAACCCCGGGAACATCGGTGGAGAGAACAATGTCAGGGCCGTGGCGGACGCGTGCAGGAATGCCGGGATACCTATCCGCATCGGCGTCAACGGCGGCTCGCTCGAAAAGCCGCTGCTTCAGAAATACGGCGGAGTCACGGCGGAGGCGCTCGTTGAGAGCGCGCTCGGCCAGGCGGCGCTGCTGAATAAATTCGATTTTGACGACATCTGCATTTCCGTAAAATGCTCGTCCGTTCCGACGACAATGGCTGCGTACAGACTGCTTGCCAAGAGCTGCGATTATCCGCTGCACCTCGGCGTGACGGAGGCTGGAACGCCGAAGATGGGCATCATAAAATCCGCGATGGGGATCGGGGGGCTGCTGTGCCTCGGCATCGGAGACACGATGCGCGTCACGCTGACGGCGGACCCGGTCGAGGAGATTTACGCTGCGAAGAACATATTGCGCGCGGCTGAATGCAGGCACGACGGAGTAAATCTCATCGCGTGTCCGACCTGTGGGAGAACGAATATTGACCTTATCGCCATAGCGGACGAGGTTGAGCGCCGGCTTTCAAACTGCGATAAAAACATAACGGTCGCGGTCATGGGATGCGCTGTGAACGGCCCGGGAGAGGCTTCTGCAGCGGACGTGGGCATCGCCGGGGGAATGTGCGAGGGCATAGTGTTCAGCCACGGAAAGATAGTGCGCAAGGTTCCGCAAAGCGGGCTAGTGGACGCGCTTATGGAGGAAATTGGAAAACTGTAAATTGTCATACGCAACAACGGCAATTCAGGGGGAGAATATTTTTCATGTACAGTAAGATACCGTTTTTCGATATGTTTTCGGAGTATATACCGCCGCGGGAGCTCCGCGTGCTTTTGCTAGACGTCGCCGTCGATACGGCGACGCTCGACAGAAAATCGCGAACGATGGAGATACATGCCACGGCTCCGGCGGCGATACCAAAAAAGGCCGTGTGCGCGCTCGAGACCGATATAAAGGAGCTCTACGCTCTGTCCGAGGCGCATATCGATATAAGCGTCGAAAAGCCGAAACCGAGAAAGAACACTAAGGAAAATGAAAAGGATTCCGGGAACGTCATATATGGCAAGGAGATAACGGCGGAGACGGTCCCGATGAATACGCTGAACCTCAAGATGAGCTCCGTAGCTGTAAAAGGAAAGATATTTTCAACCGAGATATACGAGACAAAGCGCGAGGGCGTATGGTGCCTGACCTTCGACATGACGGACGATATAGGTTCCGTCAGGATCGTCAAGTACATGAAGGAAAACGAGATAGCGCCCCTGCGCGGAAAAATCGAAGAGGGAATGTGCGTTGCGGTCCAGGGGCGCATGAAGCTGACGCGCGACGGCAGCGACCTCGTGCTCGACCCGTACTGCATAGAAAAGGCCGAACACGCATTGCGCATGGACGACGCGCCGCAAAAGCGCGTTGAGCTGCACCTGCACACGCAGATGTCTAATATGGATGCGCTGACCGAGACAAAAGCCGCGGTCAAGACCGCGATACGCTGGGGACATTCCGCGATAGCGATAACCGACCACGGCGTGGCGCAGGCGTTTCCGGACGCGAACAGCGCCGCGGGCGGAAAAATAAAAATAATCTACGGAATTGAAGCCTATTTCGTCAACAATCTCGACGACCGCATAGCCGTGCACGGAAAGCGCGACTGCGGCTTTGAAAACGAGATAGTCTGCTTCGATATCGAGACAACGGGCCTCAAGGCCACCTACGAAGAGATAACCGAGATAGGCGCCGTCGTATTGAAAGACGGAAAGATAACCGACACGTTCCAGACATTCGTAAACCCGAACCGCCCGCAAAAGCCCGATATAATCGGGTTGACCGGGATAACCGACGATATGCTGAAAGACGCGCCGCAGCTGAGGGAGGCGCTCAGGGCGTTCCTCGATTTTGCAGGGGACAGGCCGCTAGCCGCGCACAACGCGGATTTCGACATCGGCTTTATCCGCGTTGGCTGCGAAAAATGCGGCATACTGTTCGAGCCGACATACATAGATACTCTCATACTTGCACAGAATCTGCTGCCGCAGCTCGGGCGCTACAAGCTTGACAATATCGCGGACCATCTCAATCTCCCGGATTTCAACCACCACCGCGCCTCCGACGACGGCGCGACGGTGGGCTATATGCTCATACCATTTTTCAAAATGATGCGCGAAAAGGGAATATCGCGCGTTCAGGAGATAAACGATCTGATGCTGACGCTCCGGCCTAACGGAAACGCAAACCGCAGGCCGAAACACATGATAATCCTAGCGAAGAACAAATCCGGCATGAAGAACCTTTATCAGCTTATCTCCGCGTCGAACCTCAAATATTTCAAACGCGTTCCGACGATACCGAAGACCGAGCTGAACAAACACCGCGAGGGGCTCATCATCGGCTCTGCCTGCGAAGCGGGCGAGCTGTTTCAGGCCGTGATTGACGGAAAGAGCCATGAGGAGCTCGTCAGGATAGCGTCGTATTACGATTATTTAGAGATACAGCCCATATGCAACAATATGTTCATGCTCCGAAACGGCATGGTGCGAAGCAGAAAAGAACTGGAAGATTTTAACAGGAAAATAGTCGCGCTCGGAGAGGAGCTCGGAAAACTTGTCGTGGCGACGGGCGACGTGCATTTCCTGAACCCCGAGGAGGAGCTTTACCGACGCATACTTCTGGCCGGAAAGAAATTCGCCGACGCCGACGCGCCGCTTCCGATATACTTCAAGACCACCGGGGAAATGCTTGATGAGTGCGCCTATCTCGGAAAGGAAAAAGCGTTCGAGGTAGTCGTGACGAATACTAACAAGATTGCCGACATGGTGGAGAACATACAGCTTCTGCCGAAGGGGCAGCTTTTTCCGCCGCGTCTTGAAAACTCTTCCGAAGACCTTAAAAACCTGGTCTGGGGCCGCTGCCATGAGCTTTACGGCGATAATCCGGACAAGTTCATAGTCGACAGGATAAACACCGAACTGACGCCGATACTCGCGCGCGGATATGACGTCATCTACATGAGCGCGCAGAAGCTCGTTCAGCGTTCGCTTGAAAACGGATACCTCGTCGGCTCGCGTGGATCAGTCGGCTCTTCCTTGGTTGCATACATGGCGGGGATAACCGAGGTCAACTCTCTCCCGCCGCACTACCGCTGTCCGAAATGCAAGAACACCGAGTTCGTGACCGACCATTCCTTCGGCTGCGGTGCGGATATGCCAGACAAAGTCTGCCCGGTCTGCGGAACGCAGTACAAAAAGGAAGGATTCGATATCCCGTTTGAGACGTTCCTCGGCTTCGGCGGAGACAAGGTGCCGGATATCGACCTGAATTTTTCAGGAGAGTATCAGGCACGCGCGCACAGGCATGCCATCGAGATGTTCGGAGAAACGCAGGTCTTTCGCGCGGGAACGATAGGCACGCTCGCCGATAAGACGGCCTACGGCTACGTCAGAAAATATCTGGACGAACACGACATGACGGTCGGACGCGCAGAGGAGAACCGGCTCACAAAGGGCATCGTCGGCGTACGCCGTACGACGGGACAGCACCCGGGCGGACTTGTTGTTGTTCCGGACGACCTCGACATAGAAGATTTCTGCCCCGTGCAGCACCCGGCAGAGGCGACCGGAACCGACATCATAACGACGCATTTCGAGTATCACTGCATGGAGGACAACCTGTTAAAGCTCGACATGCTCGGGCACGATGACCCGACGATGGTCAAGATGCTCGAAGACCTCACGGGAGTCAACGCGCGCGAGATACCGCTCGACGACGAGGACACAATGAGCATATTTACATCGTCCAGGGTGCTGGGCTACGAAAACGATCCGGTGCTAGGCCCCACGGGAGCAGTCGCGATACCCGAGTTCAACACGCGCTTCACGCGCCAGATGCTTGTTGACACGCAGCCCAAGGACTTCAACACCCTTGTCCGTCTTTCAGGATTTTCGCACGGCACCGACGTCTGGCTCGGCAACGCGCGCGAGCTGATATTGAATAAGACGGCGACGGTTCTCGAAACTGTCGGCTGCCGCGACGATATAATGCTGTACCTCATTTCTGTCGGCATGGACGCTAAGATGTCGTTCAAGATAATGGAGGCCGTCCGAAAGGGTAAGGTCAAAAAGGGCGGATTTCAGGACGGTTGGGTCGAAGCCATGCAGGAACATGGCGTTCCGCAGTGGTATATCGACTCGCTGGCAAAAATCGGATACCTGTTCCCGAAGGCGCACGCCGTTGCTTACGTCACGATGGCGTTTCGCATAGCGTGGTTCAAGGTGCACAGGCCGCTCGCGTTTTACGCAACGTTTTTCTCGATACGCGCAAAGGCGTTCGACGCGGCGATTATGACGCTCGGCCTTGCGGAGACGGAGAAGAAGATACACGAGATAGAAAACAACAAGGATGCCACGGCGGTGGAAAAGGAAATGCTCGTCACGCTTGAGGTGTGCTACGAGTTTTGCAGGCGCGGCTTCCATTTCGAGACCGTCGACATCTATCGCTCCGACGCGACGAAGTTCGTCATCTCAGGAGACGACGGCCTTATTCCTCCGTTCGTCGCCGTACACGGTCTCGGCGAGGCCGCGGCCGTCGCGACTGTCGAGCAGAGAAAGGGCAAACACTTCGTATCGGTCGAGGAATTTTCAAACTGCTGCAACAAATTGTCCGAGACGCATATAAAGCAGCTGAAGGAGCTCGGCTCCTTCGCGGGGATGCCGGACACGAGCCAGATAACGCTTTTTAGATGATTTGTCAAACCTCCGGCTTCGCTGCGCGCTTCTTTGGTATCTTTGCGGTTGACAGATATAATTTACTATGCTACCATATTACCATATTAGCGAATTAAAGTGAAGCCGAGGGAACAGACTATGCCGAGAACCATTACAAATACGCCCGAGGGCACGCGTGATCTGCTTTACGCGGACTGCCGAGGCAGACGCCGGGTGCAGGGAAAGATAACCGACGTTTTCAAACGCCGCGGGTACAGCGAGATAAGCACGCCGGCCGTCGAGTATTACGACGTGTTCACACAGTCGGGAAGCGCGATACCGCAGGAGAGCCTGCTTAAGCTCGTCGACAGGAACGGCAGGATAACGGTCATGCGCCCTGACTGTACGACGCCGATAGGGCGCGTCGCCGCGACGAAGCTCAGGGACGAGCCGCTTCCGCAGCGCCTGTTTTACAACGAGACAATATTCCGCTCGACCGCGGCGCATATCGGACGCAGCAGCGAGATTGCCCAGTGTGGCATCGAACTCATCGGCGCCAAGGGCATTCGCGGAGACGTCGAGGCCGTGGTGATCGCTGTCGAGGCGATCGAAAACTGCGGCGCGGAGCGCTTTCGCATAGAACTCGGCCACGCGGGATTTTTCAAGGCGCTCGCCCGCGAGCTTATGGCCGACGCCGACACTCTTGAAAATGTCAGAACGCTGACGGAGCAAAAGAGCTTCGCAGCGCTGAACGATTTGCTCTCCGCTTACAGGGACAGGCCGTCATATGCCGCTCTGTCGCGTCTTTCGCGGCTGTTCGGCGGCTCCGAGGTCATAGGCGAAGCGCGCTCGCTCACGAAAAACGAAGAGGCGCTCGCGGCGCTCGACTATCTTTCTGAGGTGTACGCGCGGCTTGAAAACGCGGGTTACGGCGAAAAGATAGGCTTCGACCTCGGCATGGTGCATCAGATAGATTATTACACCGGGCTGGTGTTTCAGGGTTATATCGAGGGAACGGGACACGTCGTTTTGAGCGGAGGACGCTACGACGGGCTTCTGGCGTCGTTCGGACGTCCCGCGCCGGCGACCGGCTTTGCGATAGACGTTGACGGCGTCGCGTCGTCGCTTCCGCAAAGCGAGCTTAAAAGACCGAAGTGCATGATACATTACGACATGGACAGACTGTCGGAGGCGCTGACGCTTCAGCAGACGTTTGAGCGCGGAGAGTGCGAGCTTTCCTGCTGCGATACGGAATATGAGAGCGCGGCTCTCGCGAAAGAGAAGAAAATAAAGACGCTCATTGTTCTTTCCGGAAACGGAAAACGGGAGGTGAGCCTATGAGCCACCGTTTACAGCTTGCTCTGACAAAGGGCAGACTTCAGGACAGCTCGGTCGAGCTGTTCGAGCGCATCGGACTTGACTGCTCGCCGATAAAGGAGCCCGGCCGCCGCCTGATACATAAGATACCGAACTACCCTATGGACGCGGTGCTCGCAAAGGCTCCCGACGTCATCACCTATGTCGAGCACGGCGTGTGCGATATGGGAATCGTCGGAAAAGACACCATCATGGAAAAAGGCGGCTCGTTTTACGAGGTGCTCAATCTCGGTTTTGGCAAATGCCGTTTCGCGCTGGCCGTTAAAGACGGCTCCGATTTTTACGGAGGGTACAAGACGAAGATCATCGCCAGCAAATACCCCAACGTGACACGCGCCTTTTTCGATAAAAAAGGCATGGATGTCGAGATAATAAAGATAGAGGGAAGCGTCGAGCTTGCGCCGATAGTCGGGCTCGCGGACGCGATAGTCGATATTGTGGAGACCGGCGCGACGCTCAGGGCCAACGGCCTTGTGCCGATAGAGGACGTGGCGCAGATAAGCGCGCGGCTTATAGTCAACACTGCCAGCATGAAGCTTTACAAGAGCGGTATAGAGGAGTTCATCGCAAAGTGCGAAAACGAGCTGAGAAAGTGAGAACCTATGCTTAAAATTGTAGTGGCCGACGGCATGGCCGATAAAAAGCAGATAGCCGGTATGCGCGAGCGCGCCGCGAAGACAAACGAAGATATTGTAAAGACCGCGGCTGCCGTCATGGAGGACGTGCGGATAAACGGCCTGGAGGCCGTCAGGAAGTATTCCGTGAAGTTCGACGGCGCAGAGCCGAGGGAGTTTGAAAAATCCGAACTGGACAAGGCCTACGCCGCCTGTTCTCCCGAGCTCATCCGCGCCATGGAGAAGTCCGCCGATGACATCCGCGATTACAACGAAAAGCTGCTCGTCAAATCGCAGGAGTGGGAAAACCCCGCCGGAGGAAAGGTCGGGCGCATCGTGCGCGGACTTTCGCGCGTCGGGATATACGTTCCGGGCGGAACGGCGGCATATCCGTCGTCTGTGCTCATGAACGCCGTTCCGGCAAGAGTAGCCGGAGTGAAGGAAATAATCATGGTGACGCCGCCGACGAAAAACCTCAACAACGCCGTTCTCGCTGCCGCGAAGATAGCGGGAGTGGACAGGGTGATAGGCGTAGGCGGTACGCAGGCCGTGGCCGCGCTGACCTATGGCGCGGGCTTCATACCTAAAGTTGATAAGCTGGTCGGTCCCGGCAACGCTTACGTCGCGGCGGCCAAGCGGCTCGCTTACGGAACGCTCGACATTGATATGGTAGCGGGTCCGTCGGAGGTGCTCGTCATCGCCGATGAGTTTGCGAATCCGAAATATGTGGCCGCAGACCTGCTGTCGCAGGCGGAGCACGATGTGCTCGCGTCGGCGGTGCTGCTTACGACGAGCGCGGACATGGCGAAGGCTGTGGATGCCGAGATGGAACGCCAGACGGCATATCTTTCAAGAGCGGAAATCATCAGAAAATCCATCGCCGATTTCGGCGCGGCCATTGTGTGCGAAAGCCTTGAAAAGGCAGCCGATACGGCAAACGAAATAGCGCCGGAGCATTTGGAAATTTGTACCAGAAATCCGAGAGAGCTCCTGCCGCTGATAGAAAACGCGGGCGCGGTGTTTCTCGGTGAGAACGCGCCGGAGCCGCTCGGAGACTACATGGCGGGCCCCGACCACGTTCTTCCGACCTCGGGCACGGCGAGGTTTTTCTCGCCGCTGTCGGTCGACAGCTTCTTAAAGACGATGAGCACCATTGAGTACACGCGCGAAAATCTCGAAAAGCAGTGGAAGGACGTCGTCGCGTTTGCGGAAGCCGAGTACCTGACGGCGCACGCCAATTCGATGAAGGTAAGATTTGAGGATACGAAATAAGGAGGACGGCAAAATGAAAACACGTCTTGCAAAGGTCGAGCGCGTGACGAAAGAGACAAAAATAACCGTCTGCGTCGACCTCGACGGGGGAGATATAACGCTCGACACCGGCATAGGCTTTTTCGATCACATGCTGAATGCTTTTGCGTTTTACGCGGGAATAGGACTCACGGTCAAGGCCGCGGGCGACCTGAGCGTCGACGGGCACCACACCGTAGAGGACGTGGGCATAGTCCTCGGACAGGCCGTGCGCGGAGCGTTCGGCGAGCGGACCGGCATACGCCGCTTTGCGTCGGCCTACGTCCCGATGGACGAGGCTCTCTGCTTCACCGCGCTCGACGTATCCGGAAGGCCGTATCTCGTGTTCGACGCGAAAATGCCTCAGGAACGCTGCGGAGATTACGACACCTGCTTAACCGTTGAGTTCATGCGGGCTTTCGCAATGAACGCCGGAGTGACGCTGCACCAGAAGTGCTTTTACGGAGACAACGCGCATCACATATGCGAGGGACTTTTCAAATCTCTCGGACTCGCGATGTCCGACGCAAAGCGTGTCGAAAGCGGAAAGGTCACATCGACTAAGGGCAAGCTGTGATGGGATATACGGCGATAATTGATTACGGAGTTGGGAACCTAGCGAGCATTACACATGCGCTGAAATTCCTCGGCGAAAACGCGGAGATAACTGCGGACGCGCACGCGATAGCGCGCGCGGATTCCATAATACTTCCCGGAGTCGGCGCGTTCCCCGACGCATATGCGCAGCTTGAAGCGCGCGGCTTTCCGGCTCTGCTAAAAGAGCAGAGCGCGAAAAAGCCCATGCTCGGGATATGCCTCGGGATGCAGCTCCTTTTCGACAGCAGCGACGAGGTGAGGCCGTGCCGCGGCCTTGGGCTGATACCGGGACATGTCGGACTTATCGGAACGAAATACAAGCTTCCGCATATTGGCTGGAACAGCCTTTGCTTTAAGACGCCTTCGCCGCTGTTTCGCGGCGTTGACGAGGGGAGCTGCGTCTATTTCGTTCACAGCTACTGCGGCTTTGCGGACAATGATTCCGACGTTTATGCGACGACCGATTACGGAAGCGAAGTCGTGGCCGCCGTCGGGTGCGGGTTCGTTTACGGTACGCAGTTCCACCCGGAAAAAAGCGGAGACGTCGGGCTTGCGATACTTAAGAATTTTATGGAGATTTCAAAATGATAATCGAGCCTGCAATAGACCTTAAAAACGGAATGTGTGTGCGCCTGAAAAAAGGCGAGTTTGACACTGCGCACAAGGTGGCCGAAGACCCGATTGCCGTCGCCGCGGAGTTCAGAGCCGCCGGAGCGGAGTGGATACATATGGTAGACCTCGACGGCGCGAGGAGCGGCGAGCGCGTCAACGGCGACATCGTCGCGCGCGTCGCGCGCGACAGCGGGCTCAAGATAGAGCTCGGCGGAGGTCTGCGCGACATGGAGCAGCTCGCACTTGTTTCGGCAAACGGCGCTGCGCGCATGGTCATAGGCTCGGCGGCTGTGGGCGGTCGGGATTTTGTGCGCGCGGCTGTTGAAAAATACGGAGACCGCATAGCCGTAGGCATCGATGCGTTAGACGGTGAGGTCAGGGTCTCCGGCTGGGAAAAGGGCAGCGGGCTTGATTATATCGCGTTTGCAAAGGACATGGAAAGCCTCGGCGTTAAGACGATAGTGTACACGGACATCGACACGGACGGCATGCTCTCCGGGCCGAGTTTTTCACAGCTTGAAAAGCTGAGCGAAGCTGTGAAGTGCAATATTGTCGCAAGCGGCGGAGTGACGACGATAGAAGATGTGAGGCGCCTTCGCGACATGGGGCTGTACGCCGCGATAATAGGCAAAGCGTACTATGCGGGAACGATAGACCTTGCCAAGGCTGTGAGGGAGGCGGGACGATAATGCTTGCAAAACGTATAATACCCTGTCTAGACGTGCGCGATGGACGCGTCGTCAAGGGCGTTAATTTTGTCAATATCCGCGACGCGGGCGACCCTGTCGAGCTGGCAAAATTTTACAGCGACGCAGGGGCGGATGAGATAGTGTTTCTGGACATAACCGCGACGCACGAGGCGCGCAAGACCGTTGCGGACGTTGTGGCACGGACGGCGGAGCAGGTCTTCGTACCGCTTACGGTCGGCGGGGGGATAAGGACGATAGAGGATTTCAGACTACTGCTTCGCGCCGGAGCCGACAAGATATCGGTAAACTCCGCAGCCGTCGCCGACCCGACGCTTATATCAAAAGCGGCTGAGAAGTTCGGAAGTCAGTGCGTCGTGCTTGCAGCGGACGCCAGATCGCGGGGCGACGGAACTTATGAGATAGTCGTCGAGGGCGGAAGAAAACGCACCGGCATCGACCTCATCGAGTGGGTCACACGCGCCGAAAAGCTTGGCGCGGGAGAGATACTGCTCACCAGCATGGACGCCGACGGAACGAAGGCGGGCTTCGACGACCCGATGCTCAATGTCGTTACGGAAGCCGTACGCATACCGGTTATAGCGTCCGGAGGCTGCGGGACGCTTGAGCATTTTTCCGATGTGTTCGAGCAGACGGACGCCGATGCCGCGTTGGCCGCGTCGATATTTCATTTCGGCGAGTTCACGATAGGGCAGGTCAAGGCACATCTGCATGAGCGCAATATTCCGGTAAGGTTGTGATACAATGGGAAAAATTGGAAATATCGACATAAAAAATCTCTTTCAAAAAGCAGAGCTCATACCGGTCATAATTCAGGATAGGGAGACAAAGGACATTCTGATGCTCGGCTTCACTAACGAGGAGGCCGTTCGTATGACGCTTGAGACGAAGACCGCATGGTTCTGGTCGAGGAGCCGCGAACAGCTGTGGAACAAGGGTGAGACAAGCGGAAATTTTCTGCATGTGCGTGAGATATACACCGACTGCGACACTGACACGCTGCTCTACATCTGCGACGCGGACGGCCCGACCTGCCACACGGGAAGAAGAAGCTGCTTTTTCAATAAGATAGTGTGAGGTGCAATTATGAACGACAATGTGCTCAAGGATCTTTACGATGTGGTCGAGGACAGAAAAAAGAATCCGATGGAGGGTTCGTACACCTGCTACCTTTTCGACAAAGGCATAGACAAGATACTGAAAAAGGTCGGAGAGGAATCCTCGGAGACGATCATCGCCGCGAAGAACGGGAATAATTCCGAGACTGTGTGCGAAATATCCGACCTGATTTATCATCTCATCGTGATGATGGCGCAGCAGGGGATACCACTTGAAGACGTGTTTTCGGAACTTGAGAACAGGAGCCGCAAGATAGGCAATCTCAAGCAATTCCATACTAATGACAAAAATTCGTAATAAAAAACCTCCGGCTCTTAGAGCCGGAGGTTTTTTTGCCTTTTTAATTTGCGGTCTTCGCGTTGGTCTTAGCGAGAAAACGCTCGTTGTCTATAACAGCGCGCTGGTGCGTGCCGCGTCCGATGACGCCGGCCTCGTCGTATGCGACTGCGGAGAAATCGACAATCTTGCCGCTTGTGGAAACGCCCGTGACCTCGACCTCTGCCCAAACCTTCATGCCGACTGGCGTTGGCGCGTCGTGCGATACCGCGATGCGCGTGCCGACGGAGCCCTTGCCGCCTGGAAGCTCGCGCTGCATGAGAGTAAGCGCTGCGCTTTCTATGAGCGCTATCATGTATGGAGTGCCGAAAACACGCAGCGCGCCGGAGCCGACGGTGGCGGCGGTGTTCGCGTCTGAGACGACTGTCTCAGCTTTGTTTTTCATTCCGATTTCTATCATGCTTTTTCTCCTTATGGAAATATTTGATTATCCAGCAGACGATATGCCGAGACGTGTCCACTCACTGTCGTAAAGCGCGAGAGTGTCGGCGTCGAGGTTGACGTAGGTCTGGCATTTTGCGAGGAATTCATTGGAGGGATAGGCGACGGTGTTGTTGGTGATGTCGCTGTCCATAAGCGCTAATGCGGTTGAGGACGGAGTTGAATAGCCGGTGACATCGCAGTTGGCGAGGCAAGCGTCGTCGGAGCACATGAAGTTGATGAACGCCATCGCGTTGTCATAATTCTCACAGCATGTGGGGACGCACATCGCGTCGACAAACAGGTTGGAGCCTTCCTTGGGCTGAACCCAGACGAGGTCGGGATTGTCCTCGACCATGGTGATATAGTCGCCCGCGTAATAGACGCCGACGGCAGCCTCGCCGTTTTCCATCTTGTCGAATATCTGATCCATTACGTAAGCCTGAACGATGCCGGACTCCTTCTGAGATATGAGAAGATCGACAGCTTCCTTTATCTGGGATGCGTCGGTGGTATTGAGCGGGTAGCCGAGAGCCATCAGCGCAATGCCGATGCTGTCGCGGGAGTTGTCGAACATGAGAACATTGCCGGTGCCGACCTTGCTTTCGTCAAACAGATCCTTCCAGCTTGTAAGAGGCTTGCTTATCATTTTCGAGTTATATATTATACCTGTCGTGCCCCACATATAGGAGACGGAATATTTGCCGTCGGGGTCATATTCGAGATTCTTGTAGCTGTCGTTGATATTTGCGTAATTGGGTATCTTCGAAAAGTCGAGATCCTTGAGCATGTTCTCGCTTATGAGCCGGCCTATCATATAGTCGGACGGTATGATTACGTCATAGTTTACCGAGCCGCTCTTTAGCTTCGCGTACATTGATTCGTTGCTGTCATAGGTCGTGTAGACGACTTTGATTCCGGTCTTGGCTGTAAATTCGTCGAATATGCTCTCGTCGATATATTCGCCCCAGTTGTACACGTTGACGACACCGTTGGTAGCCTTTGCAGAGCTGCTTCCGCATCCCGTAAGACAAACGGAAAACAGCATGACGGCGGCCATAGCCGCGGAAAAGATTTTCTTTTTCATTTCAATAGCCTCGCTTGATAAATATAATATGTTTCGCGGCGACAGATATTTTACCGTGATTTTAATGCGCCGCTGCGTCGCGCTTAAGCGCTGTCAGGCGCTTTTGCTCCGCATTCTGCTGGTGTATCTCTCGCGCATTGATGACTATCAGCAACACAAGCACGCTGACGAACAGGATAGTGGATATGGCGTTTATCTCAGGACTTATGCGCTTGCGCGTCATGGAATAAATTACCATGGCAAGCGTTGAGACGCTGGAGCCGGCGGTAAAGTAAGATATGACGAAGTCGTCTATCGACATCGTAAACGCGATGATAAGTCCGTTGACGACGCCAGGACGAAGCTGCGGCAATATGATTTTGAAAAAAGCCTGCGACGGCGTCGCGCCGAGATCCTGCGCCGCCTCGGAGAGGTTTTTGTCGAGGTGGTAAAGACACGGCATGACTGACAGTATGACGTACGGCACGTCGAAGGTGATATGCGATATTAGCAGAGTGCCGAAGCCAAGCTGAAACTCTATTCCGCTCTCAGGAATTATCAAAGCGACAAATGCGTTGAGAGCCTGAGTCGAAAATACGAACAGCAGCATCAGCGACACGCCGGTGATGATGTCTGCGTTCGTCATCGGGATGTTATTGATGTTCATAAACAGCGAACGGCTTTTGCGGCGCATAGAGAAGAAGCCTATCGCAGCCATCGTTCCGATCACCGTCGCTATTACCGACGCTATGACAGCGACCGCGACCGTGACGCCGAAGGCTTTGAGGACAGTATCGTCAGAAAACAGTTTTATATACCAGTCGAGCGTGAAGCCTGCCCAGATGGTGCGGCTTTTCGATGCGTTGAAAGAGAAAATGATGAGCACAATTATCGGCGCATAGAGAAAAATATAAACGAGGAGATTGAAGGCTCTTCCGAATACAGACGGCTTTTTCACAGCACCACCGCCTCATCTTCACCTTCGCCGAAGCGGTTCATAATGCCCATGCATACGAGTACTATCACCATCATTACGAGAGCTATCGCGCTCCCGAGGTGAGGGTTGTAGGCGCTGCCAAGGAATTCCATTTCGATTACGTCGCCAAGCAGCAGCTTGAGTCCGCCGCCGAGAAGTCTCGATATTGCGAAAGTGCTGACCGAAGGAATGAACACCATCATTATGCCGGAGAGCACGCCTGGCAGAGACAGGGGAAAGATAACGCGGCGGAAGGTCTCGAATCTGTTGGCGCCGAGATCCTGCGCCGCCTCGATATAGCGGCGGTCAAGCCCCTCAAGCACAGAGAATATCGGCAGTATCATAAACGGGAGATAGTTGTATATCATGCCGAGAATGACAGCGCCGTCCGTGTTTATCATGGGAATGAACGTTATCATCCGCCAGTTCGAGATTATATGCGGACCGAGAAAATTGATGAGATTGATTATTCCGACTTTTTCAAAAAACTGATTGAGAAAGCCGTTGTTTTCTAGTATGGACATCCAGGCGTAGGTGCGCAGAAGAAAGTTCATCCACATCGGAAGCATGACGAACAGCATCGCGACCTTGCGAATAAGTGCGTTTTCGCGCGATAGTATATATGCGAACGGATAGCCTATCGCAAGACAGATGACGGTAGCAAGCCCGGCCTGGATAAAAGAGTTTTC
>JAYFRC010000098.1:0-2251 GCA_034926415.1 Oscillospiraceae bacterium | reverse complement strand
CGAATGGTGCAGAGGTATCTGCCGGATCCGTTTCTGTTTGCGCTGATACTGACCGCGATAGCTTTTCTGCTCGGAATCGCAGTAAACCACGATACCCCCATGGGGATGGTGCTTCATTGGGGCGACGGCCTGTGGAAGTATCTGGCATTCTCAATGCAGATGGTGCTGGTTGTCGTGCTGGGAAACGTGCTGGCTGTGGCGCCCGTATTCCAGCGTCTGCTGAAGAGGCTGGCGGAGATACCGAAGAGCCCGAAGCAGGCCGTCGCGTTCTGCACGCTTGTCGCCGGCATCGCCTGCATGATACAGTGGGGCTTCGGTCTTGTCATCGGCGCTCTGTTTGCAAAGGAACTAGCGAAACGCGTCCGCGGCGTAGACTATCGCCTGCTCATTGCTGCGGCGTATTCGACGTTCATGCTGACCGTTCCGACGAGTTCGATGATACTCAAGGCGGCGAGCAACCCGGACGATCTGGCTGTCGTAACGAATGGTGCGGTTACTGAGGTTATAAGCATATTCAGAACCGCATATTATCCTCCTACGATGATAGCGCTTATCGTCATGTTCATCGGCCTTATCATACTGAACGCGAATATGCATCCGTCGCCGGACGAGACCTTCTGCATAGACCCGGTGATACTTGAAAAAGAAGAAGCGGCTGAAAAGGCTGCCGCCGAAGCGGAAGCAAATCTCGACCGCAAGAGCTTAACTCCTGCGGAAAAGATAGAGAACAGCCGCATAGTTTCCATAATTGCGTTCGTGCTTGGCGCCGTGTATCTTATCCATTACTTCGCCGTCAACGGCTGGGCGCTCAATATCGACATAATGAACCTCATGCTTCTGACGGTCGGCATGCTGCTGCACAGGACGCCGATAGCATATGTGCGCGCTCTCGGCAACGCGACGAAAAATGCCAGCGGCATCATACTGCAGTTCCCGTTCTACGCGGGCATCATGGGCATGATGGTCGGTGTGAATGCTGCCGGAATGTCTCTTGCAGCAACTATCTCCGATGCGATGGTTTCGATAGCCACTGTGCACACCTACCCGATGTTCTCGTTCCTGAGCGCGGCGATTGTCAATATGTTCATTCCGTCGGCAGGCGGACAGTGGGGCGTTCAGGCTCCTATCATGTTCCCAGCCGGCAAGATACTTGGAGTCGACCCGGCCATAACGACGGTCGCTCTCACCTGGGGCGATACATGGACCAATATGATCCAGCCGTTCTGGGCGCTGCCCGCTCTCGGCATTGCCGGACTCAAGGTCCGCGATATTATGGGTTTCTGTGTTGTCGTTCTGATTTTCACCGGCATCATTATTGTACTGTCCCTGCTCGCCTGGATATACATCTTCGGCTGCACGGTCTGACGGCGCGGAACACGGGTATTTTTGAAACGAGGTAGAGAAGAATGTCAGACTTGAAGAACAAGCGAATAATAACGGTAGCCACGACCGGAGCGTGGCCGAAGAAAAAGGACAATCCGAATGTGCCGCTGCAGCCTCCCGAGATAGCGGAGGAGATATATCAGTGCTGGAAAATCGGCGCTTCCGTCGCTCATATCCATGTGAGAGACAAGGAAGGCAACGACTCGATGAAGGTCGAGACGTTTGCGGAGGTCATCGATACGCTTCACGGCACGCATCCCGACTGCGACATAATATTGAACCTTACCGCGGCGGGCGGCATCGCCAACACCGAGGAAGGCCGCATGGCTCCGTTCAAAACGCTGAAGCCGGAAATGGCGAGCTTTGACTGCGGCACCATGAACTGGATGCATTTTGGTGTGTTCAATAACAACCCCCCGTTCCTTGAGAAGATGGGTCTTGCGATGCAGGAAGCGGGAGTAAAACCCGAGGTCGAGGTATTCGACGCGGGAATGATCTACGAGGCAATGTATTATCTGAAAAAGGGCATACTTAAGGCGCCCGTGCATTTTCAGTTCTGCATGGGCTGCGCCGGCGGCATAACGGCGACGGTTGAGAACCTTGTATTCCTGCGCAACATAGTCGAGCGCGAGGCGCCCGGCTCGACGTGGAGCGCGTTCGGCGTAGGCCACGGCGCGCTTGAGATAATGTACGCGGCGATAGCTGCCGGCGGAAATATCCGCGTCGGCATGGAGGACAACGTAGTTTATCATAAAGGTGTTCTGGCCGAGAGCAATATGCAGCTCATCGCCCGCGCCCGCCGCGTAATAGAGGAGTTCGGCTGCGATGTCGCAACTCCCGGCGAGGCCCGTCAGATTCTCGGCCTTAA
>JAYFRC010000108.1:0-27579 GCA_034926415.1 Oscillospiraceae bacterium | reverse complement strand
GTAGAGCGCCACCTTGCCAAGGTGGAGGTAGCGAGTCCGAGCCTCGTCGTCCGCTCCATAATAAAAGAATAAAAAAGATAAAAGGCCGCATCCTAAAAGGATGCGGCCTTTTATTCTGTAATTCGTGGAATGTTGAATCCGCGCCATCTCGTGCGGCGCGATTGTCAAACGCTGTATGTCAATATTATTTTGAATATCAAAATAATATTGACATGCGCCCCGGGGCCGGCTATAATGTAAAACACTTTGACTTTCAAAGTAATTTTTCACCCGAAAGGATAATATTATTGTGATAAGGATAGTGACCGACAGCGCCTCGGACATAGGGCAGAAGGAAGCGCGCGCTCTTGAAATAGACGTCGCGCCGCTGAGCGTCGCGTTCGGCGAAGCCGTATATATGGACGGAATAGGCATTACGGCGGAGGAATTCTATAAGCGCCTTGCGTCGGCTGACGAGCTGCCGCGCACGTCCCAACCGTCGCCGGATACGTTTGCCGCGATATTCGCGCCCTACGCTAAAGCGGGCGACGAGATAATCTGCGTGCTTGTTGCGTCGAAGCTCAGCGGAACGTGCCAGTCCGCGCTCATCGCCGCAGGGATGTTCCCGGATGCGAACATAACGGTGATCGACAGCCGGACGGCCAGCATAGGCGAGCGGCTGCTCGTGTCGGAGGCCGTGCGTCTGCGCGACGCGGGCATGTCGGCGCATGAAATGGCGCAGACGCTTGACGCTCTCGCCGGAAAAGTACGCATATACGCGATGGTAGCGACGCTGAGGTATCTCCGTATGGGCGGGCGGCTCTCGGCCGCGGCAAGCGCGGCGGGCACGCTGCTCGGCGTTACGCCGGTGATCTGTCTCACAAATGGGGAACTGACCGTCGCCGGAAAAGCGCGCGGGAGAAAAGGCGCGTTCGTGCTGATTGCCGGGAAGCTCCGCGCGTTTCCGCCGAAGCCGGGAGCGTCCATGGTCTGCGGTTACGCGGGCGAGCGAGCAAACATGGACGCGTTTATTGAATCCGAGGCCATTTCCTCCGCGGCATGCCCTGTCGTTGAAAGCGTCATAGGCTCGGTAATCGGTACGCACACCGGGTCGGGCGCGTTCGGCGTGGCGTATTTCGAGGAATGACGCAAAGGCTTTGACACCGATACGCGGGCGCGAGTATAATATTGCCAAAAGGAGGCGTTGACAGTGACTGAAAACCAGAAAGGCGCGGCACTCAACGATTTTCTCGTCGGCGTATTCAACGAGATACTTCGCACGGAGGAGGAGAGCGTCAGCAAATTCGGCGCTTTGACGCTTCGCGAGATGCACGTTATCGAAGCTGTCTGCGCGGCCGAGGACGCGGGATGCAACAGCGCGGCGGAAATTGCGAAAAGCCTCAATGTCACTGCGGGAACGCTTACGTCGTCGGTCACGGCGCTTGAGAACAAGGGCTGCCTTATCCGCACGCGCGACGAAAAGGACAGGCGCATCGTGCGCATAGCCGCGACAGTCAGGGGCCGAAAGGCGAAAGCGAAGCACGATAAATTCCACCGCGATATGGTCGCGGGGATAATGTCGCAGCTCAGCGATAAGGAGCTGAACGCGCTGATAAAGGGACTAGGCAGTCTGAGCGCGTTTTTCGGCAAATAGTTTATTGCGCGGAGAGGCCGCCGCAAAGCGGGGCGGTCAGGGCTGTCCCATAGGGCATGAGCATCTCCGCGCAGAAATACAAACCAAAATGAAAACGCAAAAGTAACCCCGCGCCTTTCGGCGCGGGGTTGCTTTCTTATCTCAACACAGAGGTGTTTTTGATAGCTTTACCTGATCTTAAGCAGGAGTTGCGGACGTTACAGCAATGTTAAGAACAATATTGCTGCTAGCAACAGGGACGGTAATCGTCGCGCTCGTAGAGCCGTTACTAGCAAGATTATATGTGCCATAGGAGGTGCCGGTAGCTGCATTGGTAACGGTAACATCCGCTGCGCTATAGGTGCCTGTGTTCAGAGCAATGGTTACGGATGCGTTGGTGTTAGCCGGTACGCTGTTAGCTCCAGTAGCTCCAGTGAAGGTAACGGCAGCAGCAGTTCCGCTCACATTGCCTTCGACAGTGTAGTAAACAGGATTGACAATGATATTCACATGGTCGCTCTCGCTAGTGGCAGTCTTTATTCCACTTACATTATTATCGGTGTGGGTAACTACACAATAGTAGGAAGTGGTGCCGACAGTGTCGGTAGCGGGTTTATAAGTTGTACCAGTAGCGCCTGAGATTGCAACTCCGCCCTTGTACCACTGATAGCTAAGAGAGCCGGACGCAGGCGGAGTAACGATAACGCTGAGATCGTTTGCAACCGCGCCTACAGCGTAGGGCGATCCCGTAGTCACAGGCTGACCAGTAATGACGGGAGCCGATGCGTTCGTAAGGCCGTCAGCGTCTGCAATCACCTGAACAGCGATGAAGGTTATCTTGCCGTCGTTGACATATACGTCGAGGGTAACGCCGCTGGTTGTGCCGTTTGCGGTGCACTTCTTCATGGCGTTGTTCAGCGCGTTGACGGAAGTGATGCTGTCGGTGTAGACGTCGACTTCCTTGTCGGAGGCAGGACGAACGTCGATGACCTTGGCGTCGCCGTACTTGATGCCGTCGATTTTACCAATGTCGCCGGATATGATATTGCTGTCGCTGTCATAATAGGTAACGGACATATCATCAACATAGCCGTCGGTACTGTTGTCGATACCAGTAGCAGCGGTGATATTGGTGCCGGTCTTATGCGTAACCTTGTAGTAATTCTTGGAGGTCGTGCTGTAAGCATAGAAGCCGGCATAGCTGTCGGTTCCGTCGATTATAATGCTCTCGCTGGAGTTGTCGTTCATCGCGTAAACATTTGCGTTGGTGGTGGAATCGGTGGTGTTCTTGGTGAAGCTCTGAGTACCGTCGACGTAGATAAAGTTACTAGAGCCTACCGCGCCGCCGAGGTCGGAAGCAGCATAGACAACGTACGCGGCCTTGTTGCTGCTGCTCTTGTATACGATCGCAGCAAACTTGGGATCGCCCATTGCCATCTTCATGGAACCAGTAGCGGTCTTGGCTGCTATATCGGACTTGACGCCCTCAACAGCCGTGAAGACGGTGTCGCTTGCAATGTACTTGCTTGCAACGGTCGGCTTGGGGGTAGAAGTTCCAGTATAAGTGATTGTGTTGTCGCTTGTCAGTTTGACGGCGGTCGAATCGGACTTGACGTCAGCGGCCAGAGCAGTGTAATTGTTCTCACTGCCGCTGCTATCCTTGGCGATGGATACGCTGTAATCGCTGTCGCCATAGTATGGATATGCGTTGTACTTGTCGTTGTCTGCCTTGGAAGCCTTGGTAGTGGTAACAACTGCATCATATACGACATTATCGGTCATGGTGTACAGGCCAGCAACATCGGGATTCCAGCTGGTATTACCGGTAAGAAAGAAACTACCGTAATTAGTGTGGGAATCGTAAGTAGAAGTTCCACTGTTCTCAAGCTGCATCTCTTTGACTTCGCCGGTGGTCACATTGACGGCCTGAGCGTAGTAAGAAGTCGCGCCGAAGGTAGAAGAAGTGCCGTAAATGCCGGTCACATAATAGACGTTCTTGATGGAGTTCTTGGCTCCGGAAACTGCGATGACATAGCCGTCCTTGTCGGTGTAAATGTTGTACTTGTTGCTGCTGTCGTAAGAGACGCTTCCGGCAACGCCGAGAGAAGCCCCACGATCTATGCCCGCAGCGGTTGCGGCGTACGAATACTTGGTTCCGCCGACATAGACGCCTGTGCTGTTGTAGGAGCTGATGGTGCTGCCTTCCATAGCGTCAGCGACATGGCTGTCGAGGACTTCATTGTTGCCGTTCATAGCGATGGCAATGACGGTGCCCTCAGTGTAGGTCTTGGCGTTAAAGCCGGCAAGAACCTTCGTGCTGTCGCCGGTGTAGGCGTCATACAGAGTGTTGGAGGGAACGGTGCTTGACTCAACCGATTTCAGTGTGATACCGACGGTGGCGTCCTTCTTAGTGTAAGTGGAGGACAGGTTGGTATCGAGGTCGTCGATCTTGGCGGCGGTATAACGGGTGACAACAATTGTGTCGACCTTGTCGTCGTCATTGGTGAAGGTTTCGATGACGTCGCCCGCGCCGAGCAGGGTGTCGCTAGAGGCATCGTTCTTATAAGTATCCTGCTTCACGGAGTTGATGTAGATAACGGCGGAATCGAGGATGTCGTCGCTGTCATAATCCATGTAGTCGGAGTTGGTCAGGATGGTATCAACTTTCTTGCCGTTCTTGGCAAGAACGTAGGACTGGTCAGCGCTGTCGGCATAGGTGCCGATGTTGCCGTCCTTGATGCTCCAGGTGTGAGCCGGGCGCATGAGGCGGTCGTGGTCGGCGGCCTTGGCAAGCTTCACGCTTGAATCAGCGGAGAAATACTTCTCGCCGAACTCGAGGGAGTAGCCGGTAACGCCGTTGACGTCGGTGAACTTATCGCCCTTGTTAATCTTGGTATTGATTGAGGTGTCGTCGCTTGCAACCTTGGAAGCCTTGGAAGCGCCGACGTTTACACTGGTATTGCCTATGGTGATGCTGGTTCCGGTCTGGTCATAGGTAACCATGGTGGCCTTGAGGAGGTTCAGAGCGTACTGAGCGACTTCCTCGCGGGTCGCCGCGACAGTTTTGTTGGCATTCTTGACACCTTTGAACAGTTTAGCGGAAGTCGCATCGGTAGCGACGTTAACTGCCCAGTTGGTGCCGGTGTAGCTCTCGATGGAAGCATCGTAGCCAAGGGCGACCAGCAGCATCTTTGCAAACTGATAGCCGGTTACGTTGCCGGTCGGGTTGAACTTTCCTGCGCCGACGCCGGAAACGATGCCCTTTTCAACGCAGTAAGCGATGTAAGGAGCAGACCAGCGGGTCGCGGGAACATCCTTGAAATACTGAGAGGTGGTGTACATGGTTTTGGCATCCGTGCCTTCCAGCAGGACGGCAATGATCTTGGCCGCCTGCTCGCGGGTGACGTTCGCTGTGGGCTGCAGGTCTCCGGAGACGCCGTCGATAACGCCCAGGCCGACCATTACGTCCATAGCCTCCTGGTAGCTCGTCTTGTCATAGCTGGTCATGGAGCTGGCCTTCTTGACGCTGCCGAACGCAACGGTCATAAGGCTGAGGGTCATAGCCAGAGCGAGCACCAGAGAGAGGACCTTTTTCAGGTTCTTCATATGGTTTTTTTCCTCCTTGTTTTTCACGCCTCGGTTTTTATTGTTCCGGCCCGCGTCCGCTAAACGCGCGCCCTCGCTTTTTATCCTCGGTCGTGTTGTGTTGCAAAGCGGAAAACATCTGTCCTTGCTTCCGGCGCACATACCGTGGCTAGCCGGTCCCGTATCTGAGCCGGGGCGCGGATAGTTTTCTCCCCGCTTTGTAAGACATAATCTATACCCCGAAACCCGCACTGTCTATGCTTTTGCGGGTTTTGTAACGATAACGTTAGGCGGCATTTTTACGTCGCCGCGATATGCAATGCATGCGTAACCAAGCGCGGACGCATATGCGTCCGCGCTTGGTATTTTATATGTGTGTGAGCATGCGAAACGCAGCGGGATTTCAGGGCGGGGCGCGGTTGCTTCCTATGCGCCTTTCTTATAATATCTCTGCTTTTCGCACACAATATCTCCCGAAGCCACAAGCCGCCGCAGTATCGGATAACACTGCTCCGGAGCTATGCGAAGCAGATTCGCGATGTCCTGACGGTACGCCGAGCCTTCGCGCGAGAGATAGGCGAGTATAGTCTCGCGCTGAGCCTTCGGCGCAATTACGGTCGATGGGTAATAATACCTTGCTCCAATTTTTACCAGTCTTCCTCGCTCGGTCATGTGGCGAAGACGCGTATACGCCGAGGCTTTCGATATGCCAAACATCGACATTATATCGCTGCGGGTGACGTAGCCGTTGTCCTGAACGTAGTTCAACACGCGCGTCTCCCCTCCGGAGTGAAAAGAAAAATCCATTCTTAAATCCCGCAGCGTTACGTTGTCCATGCCCGCGCGGACAAGCGCGGTGCGGGCTATTTTGGATATCCTGTTGGGCGTGAGGGCGCGTCTGGCCTTGGGCGAGAGCAGCACCCGCCCGCTTACCCGCCCCTCGCGCACGGCCTCCAGCGTGTTGCAGACACCCGGAGAAAGCGGAACGTCGCGGTATCCAAGATGTATGACGTGCCGCGAAAGGTCGGTCTGCTCCCAAGTAAGAGCTGAGATTTCCTTTTGTTCCATTCCCGCCTGCCAGCTGAGAAGCAGTATTACCGAGGAAATGGTATTCTTTTCCTTCTGTAAAAAACGCATCAGCCTGAATTCGTTTATCTGCACGCTTTTCTTCCCGCCGGCGCGCGCCGATATTTTTCCGGGCGGAACATAGAGCGCGAAATGCGTGTTGAGCGTCACCGCGTCCACTCCGCTTATCTGCGCGACGTACTGCCAGTCATTTTCCGCCAGCGCGCGGATTATAAAATCGTGGCGCAGGTCGAGCAGGCGTATGTCGTTCAGCCCTTCGGCATCAAGCGCTTCACGCACAAGACGCGACACGCTCTGCGGCGCTGGCGGTCTGCCGTCCCTGTCCGACAGCACAACAATTGGCGAATCTGACGCGCACGTCTCACTTAAGCGCAGCAGGAAATCGCTCATCTCCCCGCAAAGCGGGACGCTGCGCCCGGTGAGCCTGATCTGCGCATCAAAGAACACTATATTGTCCCATGTAAGATTGACTATCTCGTCGCGCATAAGGCCTTCGAGCCACGCAAGGCGTATTATAGTGCCCGCAGCCGTGTATTGATTTTTTTCCAGGACCCGTCTCATAGCTGCCTCATCAGGACGGTGGACGACATATTTTGGCATCGTTTTCTCCCATCTTTGCCGGAAGACTTCGTGTTACAACTGCATTGCATATTTTTATGCCCATATCAGGTACCGATATCGCTATACCATGGGCTGCCCGGCAAATTCTTCACTGTAGCGGAGAATTTCGGCGTATTTCATGCACTGCGGAACGCTCCGGGCTTGGGCTTGATAAATTCGTCGGCCAACTCAACTCCGTCGAGCAGCCAGTTTCCATTGGCACAGACTATCGCACCTGAGAGAACGCCTTTATGTACGAGCAGCAAAGCGTCGCAGTCCTCGTCGCCCGCAGTTGTCCACATATGGAAGGAAATAACGTAGTGTCCCTTGCGAAGCATCTTTCCCTCAAAAAAGTTCTGATGTCCAAGAAGCGTAAGACAGCCTGCGACATCCGCGCCGTCGGTCTTGATATCAACCGCTCCGGAGCGCAGGCCGAGTTGGCTCTTGACCGTTATGGTATATTTTTCAATCTTCATAAAATCTTCCTCCTGCTGTAATTGTAACGTAGAACGGCCAAAATCTGAACGGACATAAACGCGATAAGTGTATAATTTTTCACAATTAACATCTTTTTGTCATGTTTTTAGTGCAACGCTTTTGGATTGAACGAGGGAAAAATATATGATATAGTGCGAAATATGAAGAGCAATTATGAAAGGATGCATATTTATGGATATTAACGAGAGAAACGACCGCACGAAAAATGCTCTCGCTGCCGCGCTGATAAAGGCGATGGAAAATAAGCCCATTTCTAAAATATCCATACAGGAACTGACCGATACCTGTGGGATCAGACGGCAGACGTTCTATTATCACTTTCCCGACATTTATTCGCTGCTCGAATGGATACTCGATCGCGACAGGGCGCTTTTCAACAGCGAACAGACAAAGCTTCTGTGCTGGCAGGAATATGTGCTGATGCTTCTTAAGTTCATGGACAAAAACAAAAAGCGCTACGTCAGCATAGTGAACTGCGTTGGCTGTCGTTTTGTGGAACGCTTTTACCGCGGCGAGCTGAGCGGCGTGATTGAAAAGGCCGTGGCATACTATTTCGCCGGGCACAGAACAAACGCTAAATACGTCGCTTTTCTTTGCGCGTACTTTACTTCGTCGCTCACTTCACTTATAGGAAGGTGGGTCGTCGGCGAGCTTGACTGCACTCCCGAGGAGATTGTTTCCTATCTAGACACCATGGTTCGCGACACTGTGCGCGGCGCGGAGATGCGTCTAGCCGGAGCTTCTTCGGGCGAATAGACGCCGTAAAAAAGAAAAAAGCGTCCCCGTATGCAAAGCATACGGGGACGCTTTTTTAATTATTGTAAATATCAGTCGGGCTTAACGAGCTCAAATTTATCCGCGGGAGCGCCGCATATCGGGCACTTGAAATCGGGCGGAAGCGACTCGCCCTCGTAGATGTAGCCGCAGACGGTGCAGCGGTAAGCGTTGACCTTCACGGTACGGTAGACGGTAGCGGCGGCGGGAATAGCCTTGCCGCGGTTGGCAAATTCTTCGATGGTGAGAACACTCTGATCGTTATATGTCTCGGACTCGGTAGCCTCGCCGATAAAGAGGACGTAGTTGCCGATTTCAACCTTGTCAGTGACGCGGCAGCTTATGCGCGCGGTCATACCTTCGGTTATGTAGGGATTGCCGGCGCCGTCGGTTTTAACTTCGGCGTATGGCGCAAATTTGTCTCCTACGCGTCCTGATTTGTAGCCGAATTGGTCGATGATATCCTCGGAGCAGTCCTTGGCAAGAAGCGTGACGCTGAAACTGCCGGCTGCTGCGACTGCCTTGCAGGTCTCGTTGTCGCGGCTGACGGAAATGGTAAATTTAGGCGGGTTGGAGGAGGTCACCTGATGCAGCGAGTTAATGATGCAGCCGTGACGTTTTCCGTCCGCAGCCGCGGAGAGCAGGGAGAGTGTGTAGTTCATTTTTTCAAAAGCGGTGGAATCCATGATATTGCTCCTTTCTTTTCCGGCGTCGCCGGAGATGTTTTTATATGAACGGATTGTTTTATTTTATTTATTAAATTATATCTCACGAAGCAGAAAATGTCCATTGCAATTGCAACTAAACTCTTTTGCCCGATTTTGCCTGTAAGATCCCGCAAAACAATAAAGATGACAAAATTTTTGCGCAAAAAAATGGGCAGCAAGAGCACTGCGCCCGACAAAATTTTGGCACCTGCCGCCGGAAAGCCGTCTAAGCGAGTAAAAAAACGGTTTGAAAACAGCATTATTGCGAAAAGCACAAAGACACTAAAAAGCCCTTAAACCCCAGCGTTCTAGGGGGATGTTAATAAAATTATAACAATATTTTGCATATTTTTATGGAACAGCGCGGGCAGGTGGCATAAATATTGCTTATTACATGATTAGAAGAAGCAATAAAAGCCTGACGGGCACTGGGGGCGATATATGCGCGATTTACTACGCAGGATTGTTTTATTATTTTAAGAGGAGGGAAAACATGCTAAAGGCAGATGTGGTAATCATAGGAAGCGAAGGCGCCGGTGCGCGAGCGGCGGTGGAAGTTGCAAGACACGGAATGAAGCCTCTGCTTCTCACCAAAGGCAAAATAGGCAAAAGCGGCGCGACGGTCACGGCTATGGCCGACTTTGAAGTGGACTCGAAGAGCATAAAGGAAGTCCTCGGACTCAACGGAGATGTCAGGGACAGCAAGGAAAAGTTCTTTGATGATACACTCATAAGCGGCGGATATCTCAGCAATCAGAAGATGCTGCAGCACCATGTGGAGGAGATTCCCGAAATCGCGAAAGAAATGATCGACAAAGGCATGAAGGTCGCTAAGACGCCTGACAAGGCGGCAGGGCAAACATATCCGAGAAGCGTGCTCACAACGGGGCCCGAATTCTGCCGCGTTCTGATAAAGATGTGCCGCGAGGAAAAGGTCGACGTATATGAGTATTTTATGGCGACCGACATCGTAAAAAAGGACGGAAAGGCCGTCGGCGTGGTGGGTCTTGACATGTCCACCGGTGAATTCGTGGAAATCGGCGCAAAGGCGGTCATCCTTGCTACCGGCGGCGGTATGCAGATGTATCCGTACTCGACCGCTCCCGATGAGCTCACCGGCGACGGTCATGCCATGGCGTTCCGCGCGGGAGCGTCGTTTATCGACCTTGAAATGATACAGTTCATGGGCGGAACTATGATGACGCCTCCGGCGGTCGAAGGTCAGGGACTCGGCTACGCGCTCTGCGCCGACCTTAACTCCATGAACTGCTGGATGCTGAACAAGTTCGGATATCGTTTCATGGAGGACAGGGATCCCGTTCATAAGGAACATGTCACGCGCGACAAACTGGCCGTCGGAATGATGACGGAGGTTTTCGAGGGCAGAGGCGCCGAACACGGAGGCATATACGTTTCCGTGTCGCATCTTCCCGACCAGATAATCGACAATTATCCCGCGGCAAAGAACGTCCCGTATCTTTCAAAGGACTGGGACTTCATGGGCTTCAACTATAAAAAGATAATGCAGGAGGCCAAGGCGGGCAAAGCCCTTGAAATGGGCGTTGCGAGCCACTTCTTCTGCGGCGGTGTCCGCGTCGACGAAAACGGATACACCGGAATACCGGGCTTCTATGCCGCCGGCGAGGTATGCGGCGGAACAGAAGGCGGAAACCGTATAAGCGGCAACGCGCTCACTCAAATACTCGTCCAGGGCAAGGACTCCGGCGCGGCCGCCGCCGAATATGCAAAGACCATCGAATATGATTCCTTCCCGAAGGATATGAGCGGATATACCGACCGCGTGTTCGGGCCGCTGAACCGCGAAGGGCTGTCTTCTTTCACGCTGCGCAAGGAACTTCAGAAGGTATGTTGGGACAACCTCTGCGTAGTGCGCACCGAGGAGTCCATCAAGCGGGTGCTTGACAATGTCGCCGAATTCAAAAAGCAGCTTCCGATGGTCGGATGCAAAGCCAAAAACAAGGTATACAATAGAGAATGGATCGACTCTTTGCAGCTGGAGAGCCTTGTAACGCTGACCGAGCTCGTGGCAACGAGCGCGCTTCAGCGCAAGGAGAGCCGCTGCGTGCATTACAGGCAGGACTTCCCCGAAGCAAACTACAAGGACTTTACCAAAAACAACATTATTGAGAATAAGGGCGGTAAGATTGAAGCTCATTTTGAGCCGGTCGTCGTGACAAGCACGATACCGCCGAAGGAGGCTCCGTCCAATGTCTGATATGAAAGTAAAAATCAAGGCGTTTCGCTTTGACCCCACAGTCGATAAAGAACCTCATTACGACACGTTTGAGGTGGAGACACAGACCGGCTTTAGCGTTTACAATGGGCTTGAATACATCACGGAGCATCTGGACCCATCCTTTGCGTACTATGCGTCATGCCGCATCGGCAACTGCATGGGATGCCTGGCCAAAGTTAACGGCAAGGTCGTCCGCACCTGCACGGAGATGCTCACAGGAGACATCACCATCGAACCGGTAAACAAGGACAAGGTGCTGAGAGACCTCGTTATGAAATGCACGCCGGTCCCGGAAGATATTCGCTGATTCATTGCAAATCGAAATTGTTAAAACGGAGGTGTTATCATGGCAAAACAAGCGAAGCAACCGCGCAAACAGCGCCGCCTGACTATTCTGGAGGCCTATATTACCGTAGCGGTTATGCTGCTGTGCCTTATCGGTCTGTACGCAGTCGGCGGATGGGATCTGAAGATAACCCTGCTCGTCGTTTTGGTATTCAACGTGTTTATGGGCTGGCGCATAGGCGTCCCGTTCAAAACGATGGAGAAAGCGATAGGCGACCGCATAGGAAGCCTTGGATTCTTTATGCTGGTGCTGCTCGGCATTGGTTTCATGATGGCGTGCTGCATCATGTCCGGGACTATCCCCGTGCTGGTATCGTGGCTCGCGGATCTTATCAATCCTTCCATAGTGCTAGTGCTCTGCCTTGTCCTCCCGAGTATACTTTCCGTGGCTGTGATATCAAGTTTTGCAACGCTCGGAACGCTCGGAATCGTTATGTTCAGCGTTGCGACGATGTGCGGTATACCGGCTGGACTGGCTGCGGCGGCCTGCATCTGCGGATGCAACTTCGGGCAGTATTTTTCGCCGCTCGGAGACACCACAAATCTTTGCGCGCAGGTCAACGGAATAAGCCTGCAGCGCTTTATGAAGGGCTTCAGCGTACCGTACGGCATTTCCTATGTCATCAGCATCATATTCTTCGCGCTCATGGGGATCCGTTACAGCGGAAGCTCAATGAGCGGGGACTCCATTGCGGTAATCAACACGTTTGTCCAGCAGAATTTCAACACGAGCATTATAATTCTTCTTCCGTTTGTTGTAGCCGTCATTCTTGCGCTGCTTAAGGTGCACGCTATCGTTATGATTTACGGCACCGGCGTCACCGCGCTTGTTCTCGGCTTCACGCTTCAGGGCTTTCCGTTCCTCAAGTGCATAAACGCGGCGTACAGCGGCTTCTCCACGGCAACTTTCATGCCCGACGTGGAAATTCCCACGGAGGTCGCGGGACTGCTGAACCGCGGCGGCATATACAGCATGGCGGACGGTATAGTTTTCTTCCTTATAATGCTGGCCTGCATCGCCGTGCTCGATGCTATCGGAGTGTTCGACGTACTTAAAGAGTCCATGTTCAAAAAGGCCGGAAACGCGGGCACGACGACGCTTAAGGCGTCCGTATGCAGCTTCATTTTCGCAATAGTTGCCTGCGAGCCTTATACGACGATAATGCTTTCCTCCGAGGTCATCAATAAGCCTATTGTTGAAGCGGGGTATGATCCAACGAAGGCGGCGAATATCGGAATTGCAATGGGACAATGCACGGCTTATCTCAGCCCGTGGTCGTTCCTTGCGATATACATGGGCTATATCTGCGGCGTGGGGGTGCTCGATTTTGCGCCCTATGCGATACTGTTCTGGGCGACGCCCATAGTTATCATTGTTTTGAGTTTTATCGGCATCGGAAACAAGAGGATCCCAAAAGCCGAGGCGGCCGTGGCTGCAGGAGAGCCGCAGGCATAAGCAAAGGCAGGATATTGTTCGTAGTTTTTTACCCGATGTGTGCGGCGTAAACGAGGGCTTGCCGCGGAAGCAATAATCGACTTTTGCGGCAAGCCTTTAAGAACGGCGCGTTAAGTAAGGAGCAAAACGATGGAACAAATTGGTTTAATAGCGGCTCAAATCGGCGCGTGGGTCTGGGGAATTCCAATTCTGGTTATTTTTCTCGGCTGCTATCTGATTATGTCGGCAATGACCGGTTTTGTCCAGTTCCGGCATTTTGGATACATAATGAAAAATACCTTTGGAAAGATGTTCGGCAAGCGTGAAGGAGAGGGAAACATCAGCCCGTTTTCCGCCGCAATGACCGCGCTCGCGCAGAGCGTGGGCGCGTCGAACATAGTAGGAATTCCCACGGCGATCGCCATCGGAGGCCCCGGAGCACTGTTCTGGCTTTGGGTGGCCTGCCTCCTCGGAATGGGTATGCGCTATTCCGAAATAGCGATAGCAATAAAATACAGAGAGAAAAACGCCGACGGCGAATGGGTCGGAGGCCCGCAGATGTACATGAAAAAAGGCCTCCATGCCGGGGTGCTGGCAATGGTCTGGGCCGTGGCGTACGTGCTTGTCTGCCTTGTCTCCGTGCCGGCGCAGACGGCTTCAGTCGTAGCTACCGCCAACGTCGCCGGGATACCGAGCTGGGTGACGGTGGTTGTGATGTTTGTCGCTACGGCCCTTGTAATCTACGGCGGGATCAAGCGCATATCCAAATTTACCGAAATACTCGTTCCATTTATGGCGCTGTTCTATTTTATCACGGCATGGATAATCATTTTCGCCAACGGCGGGAACCTTGCCGGAGCGCTCGGAATGGTATTTCAATACGCGTTCACTCCCGCGTCTGCGACCGGAGGATTTGTCGGTGCGGGCATAATAATGGCGCTTCGCCAGGGCATGGCAAGAGGGATTTATTCCTTTGGCGCAGGGATGGGAGATTTTACCATTGCCCATTCCGCAGCCATCACCGACCATCCGTGCCAGCAGGCGCAGTGGGGCGTGTTTGAGATGACGTGCAGCTTTATCATCTGCACGACCTCGGGACTTCTGGCACTCGTCACAGGACTCTGGACGGTCGGATCTTCCAGCGCGTCGCAGATTCCGGCGATGGCGTTCGCCATGATATATCCGGGAAAGATAGGAGCGATAGTGCTGACGATATCGCTGTTCCTGTTTGCCTATTCGACTATTCTGGTCGCGATACATTACGGACAGAAGCAGGCCGAATATGTGGGCGGCAAGCGGTTCGCGAAGATTATGGGAGTCGTCTATCTTTTGCTTATTCCGTTCGGCGTGATAGGCGATATGGGATTCTTCCTGAATTTTGTCGATATCGCTCTCGGCTTTGTTGTCTTGTCCAACGTCCTGTGCGTAACAGCAATGGGCAAACAGGTGCGCGCCCTCGTCAAAGATTATTTCAGCAACCCCAGATTCTATCCCGGAAAGCCAAAGAAAGCAAGTCAGTAATTTTGATAACCCAAACTAAAAATTTTTAAGGAGGAGATATCATGGTTAAGAATCTTGAAGGACAGGTAGCGGTTGTGTTTGGCGGCGCAGGCGTAATCGGAAGCGCAATGAGCAAGACCCTTGCGGCCAACGGGGCGACGGTGGGAATAATGGATATGTGCGCGGAGCCCGCTCAGAAGGTCGTCGACGAGATCGTGAGCGCCGGAGGCAAGGCCGCTGTTTTCCCGTGCAGAGCCGATGAAGAGGACAGTCTCGAGGCCGCTCTTGCCGCGGTAAAAAAGGCGTACGGCAAGATTGATATCTGCGTCAGCAGCATACACAGACAATTTATTCCCGAGTATGTTGTCAATCAGACCTGGGAATACTGGGAAAGACACATCGAAGCTATCAAGATACACGTATTTATCTGCAAACACGTAGTTCCGTATATGCAGGCCAACAAGTACGGGCGCATCATATACATCTCCGGCGGTATGTGCAGGCGCTTCTATGAGGGCGGTTCCGCTTACTCCTGCGCGAAGGCCGGATTGAACGCATTTACAAAGACGCTCGCAATGGAAGTCGGAAAGGACAACATAATGGTCAACTGCATCGCCCCCGGCCGCATAGTCAGCGAGAGTGGAGGCCTCACCTCGGAGGACGCGCACGCGCTTTCAAGCAAGGCCAAAGCCGATCCTACGGACGAGATATGCGAGGCACCATCGGGACATTACGCGACGGCAAAACACGTCGCGGAGTGCGTCGCGTGGCTGGCTTCTCCCAATTGCTACAACACAACCGGACAGACTATCTATGTAGGCGGCGGCGAGATAATGCCGATGCCTTGATATTTTTCGCGGGATGCCCCTCTTTCCGCGGATCATATAGAACAGGCCGCGCCGGCAGCTCCTCAAAAGATATACCCGCACAGATGAGCCGGCGCGGAAAACAGGAAAACGGCGGAGCGCTTCGCAAAGAAGCGCTCCGCCGTTTCGCCGGCCTGCCCGTTACTTGCGGGACAATCCGAATTTTTCAATTTTGTACTGAAGGTTCGAGCGGCTTATCCCAAGCGCTTTTGCCGCATTTGAAATGTTCCAGGAATATTTGTTGAGTGCAGTGACCAGCATCTGTTTTTCGGTGAAAAATAGAGTGTCCTTGAGATTTGCAACTTTGGTCTCCTCCGAGGGCAAAAAATTATCCGTCGTTGAAGGACCGCCGCTCATTTCGGCGTCGTAGTGGGTAAATATGTCGGGGGTCGGAAACGAGCCCGAGCTGGGCTCGAGCATGACGAGCGAGCTTTCTATAGTGTTCTGAAGTTCGCGGACGTTTCCGGGCCACGAATGCTTGCGGAGCATTTCGAGGTATTTCGGTGGCATTACTATCGGCGCGACCTCATATGTCGCGGAATATTTTTGTATAAAATAATTCGCAAGGGTTTCAATATCCTCTTTCCGCTCCCTGAGCGGCGGGACCTCGATGGTTATCGCGGACAGCCTGTAAAACAGGTCTTCGCGGAGCGTGTTGTTTGCGATGCAATCGAGAGGAGGTCTGTTCATGGACGCGATGATGCGGCAGTTAACTGCGATTTCCGACGAGGAGCCGAGCTTTCGAAAGCTCTTTTCCTGAATCACGCGCAGGATCTTCGGCTGGATGCTCATGGGCATGGAGTTTATCTCGTCGAGAAAAATCGTGCCGCTCCCCGCCTGCTCGAACAGGCCGGTCGCGTTGACCGCGTCGGTAAACGCGCCCCTTACTGAACCGAACAGTGTGATCTCAAGAAGCGTTTCCGGAATAGCCGCGCAGTTCACGGCTATGAACGGATGGGATTTGTTGGCGCTGGCGTTGTGTATGCTTTGGGCGAACAGCTCCTTGCCCGTTCCGGTCTCGCCGTAAATGAGGATAGGCAAAAGCGTGAACGAAGCAGCTTTCTTTGCTTTCTGAATAGCGGCGCGCATGATGTCGCTGTTGCAGATAATGCTCGAAAAGGTATAACGCGTGTTGTTATTCATCTTGCCCTGACAAAAGAACTGGTTCTGGAATTCGAGAATATCCTTGAGAAGCGGAACGATGTTATTGCTCCAGCGTATGACCGAGGCCGAGGCGATGATCTTTCCGTCCCGTGTTTTGATAGGGTAAGAGCTTCCGAAAGCGGTGATGGTCTTTCCCGACGGCGTGAGGTATATGTTCTTTTCGTTTATTATAGGCACGCCGGTCTTCAGGACTTTAAGCATATTGCTTGTTTCGGGATGCGGAAACACGTCCTCATACCGGTTCCCTATCACTGAGTCCGCGATTGTGTCGTCGTCCGGAGCGGCGGCGGCGGGCTTGTTGTAAATAAGCACCTTGTGATTTGCGTCGCAGACCATAAAACCCTGGTCGTTTGTGGATTCCATAAGCGTTTTGTATATCTGCAGCTCGTCAAGCTTTTCGTGATATTCGGTGCGGTCCTGAATGATAAAAGTGTGTATTTCATGCCCCAACAGGAAATCTTTTTTATAATAGATCGAAAAGACGACATCACCGAAGCTTATCTCGCATGGCTCTTTATCATCGCGCACCTGAAACAGCATCTTTTCAAGAAACACGTTCCTGCTTATCCCGTGCTCCTTCAACAGCGACAGCAAAGACGCGTTGCAGTGCAGCTCACGGCTTTCGTCGGAAACGGCTACGCTCACCGGAAGAAGGGCGGCAATCGCCTCCGCAATATTCTTGTTCGGATACATATGTCGTCCTCACCTTCCCTTTCGCCGTAAAAGGCGGACGGCACGCTGCAGCCGCCGCCGAATGATTTGGGAGCACATATAAATAATATCATTATACGACATCCTATGCAAATGATTTATGGATATATCTGCACGAGGAATGAAGAAGGGCAAGGGGCTCTGTGCCCCGGACGACAGCGCGATAAGCGCGAAAGCCGCTGGACAAAACAAAAGCCTTGGTTTATACTTAATAAGTTTAATACACACATTGATTTGAGATGCAAGGAGAAAAAACCATGTCCGACCTTATCGAAGAAATATCGCGCCGCCGCACGTTTGCGATAATATCGCACCCCGATGCCGGAAAAACGACGCTGACGGAAAAATTCCTGCTCTACGGCGGGGCCATAGCCCAGGCCGGCGAGGTCAAGGGCAAGCGCGCCAAAGCCGCCACCTCCGACTGGATGGAGATAGAAAAACAGCGCGGCATCTCGGTCACGTCGTCGGTCATGCAGTTCCAGCACGGTGGATTTTGCATCAACATTCTCGACACCCCGGGGCATCAGGATTTCTCCGAGGACACCTACCGCACGCTTATGGCGGCGGACAGCGCGGTCATGGTAATAGACGCGGCGAAGGGCGTCGAGCCCCAGACGCGCAAGCTGTTCAAGGTCTGCGCCCTGCGCCGCATTCCTATTTTCACATTCATCAACAAGATGGACCGCGAGGCCAAGGACCCGCTCGCGCTTTGCGAGGAGGTCGAGCACGAGCTCGGCATAGACACCTACGCCATGAACTGGCCGATAGGCTGCGGCAGGGAATTCCAGGGCGTTTACGACCGCGAGAAAAAGCATATACTTTTCTTTACCGCCGCCGGTCACGCTAAAAAAGCGGCTTTTACCGAGGTCGACCTAGACGACCCGACGGTCGGCGAGATGATAGGCGACAAGCGCTGGCAGACGCTCAGGGACGAGGTCGAGCTTCTCGGCGCGGGCCGTGATTTCGATATGTCAGCGGTCAGGGGCGGAACGCTCAGCCCTGTGTTCTTCGGATCCGCTCTGACCAATTTCGGCGTAGAGCCGTTCCTCGAGGAGTTTCTGCGCCTGACGCCGCCGCCGCTGCCGCGCGTTGCGGACTGCGGTGAGATAGAAGTATTCTCGCCGGATTTTTCAGCCTTCGTTTTCAAGATACAGGCCAACATGAACAAGGCGCACCGCGACCGTCTAGCTTTTATGCGCATATGCTCCGGACGCTTTGAGCGCGACGCGGAGGTCTACCATATGCAGAGCGGCAAAAAGATACGTCTGCGCCAGCCCCAGCAGCTCATGGCCGCCGAGCGCGAGATAATCGATGAAGCCTACGCGGGCGACATCATCGGCGTTTTCGACCCTGGCATCTTTTCGATAGGCGATACGATAACCGTGCCGGAAAAGAAGTTCAAATTCTCCGGAATACCCACGTTCGAGCCGGAGCAATTCAGCCGAGTCCGCCCGCGGGACACGATGAAGCGCAAGCAGTACATCACCGGCACGCAGCAAATAGCCCAGGAGGGCGCGATACAGATATTCAAAATACCCGACCTTGGTCTCGAGGAGGTAATCGTCGGCGTCGTCGGTACGCTCCAATTTGATGTTTTCGAATACAGAATGCGCAGCGAGTACGGCGTGGAGCTCTACATGACGGCGCTGCCGTATGAGCATCTGCGCCTGATCAGCGAGTGCGCGGGCGATGTGCGCGACCTTACGCTGTGCACCGGAGCGAAGCTGCTCGAGGATTTCAAGGGCAGGAACCTCATCGCCTTCGGCGGCGAGTGGTCAGTGGGCTTTTTGCTCAAGCACAATCCCGGACTCGTGTTGTCGGACTCTCTCAGCGTATAATTATTGCCTCTAAAATCGATGATTTTCGAGTTGCAGCGGGCGCGCTGCGAAACTCTGCGAGGCTTTTATAAAAGAAAACGGGCGGATATTATCCGCCCGTTTTCTTTTTTCCGAATTTCTTCATTTTTTGCGGCTCCTCGCCTCGCATAACGCGTACTATGCCGCGGTAATGCCTGCTTATCATCAAAAGGCACAGCAACGCGGCGAGTATCCCGGCTTCCGCGCCGTGAAACAAAAACGCAAGCACGACGAATACGGAGGTTATCGCCACCGCGCCGACAGGAAGATACCCGGTCGCGAGCACGACGAACATACCGGCGATGCAGGACAGTGTGCCCCAGAGGGGCGAGAAGACGATTATCGCGGCGCAGGCGGTAGTGACACTTTTGCCTCCGCGCCCGCTGCGCCAGATGGGAAAATCATGGCCGATACAGGCGCCGAAGCCCGCATAGAACATGGCGATGCGCCCGACCGAAGGAAAAATGAAATAGCATATCAGGCAGGCGGCGGCGGTTTTTGCGATGTCTCCGGCAAGCACGGCAAGCCCGGCCCTGAAGCCAAGCTGCGACATGACGTTGGTCATGCCGGGATTGCCGGTGCCAAGGCGCGCACAGCCGTGTCCGGTCAGTGCTTTTGCGACTATCTCGGCAAAGAGCACCATGCCGAAGCAGTAGCCGATAATGAGACAATAGACCCGTTCCATGCCCGCGCCTCCCCTGTAAATGGGATTGTACCACATTTTTGTACACATGATACGAAAATATGAAATATTTGCGCCGGGGAACCCGCCCGCTGCGAATGGCGCGGATTGCCGAATATACAAAAATTTTGTCTCGCCGCGGCGTGAGATTTAAGGATTGCTCTTGCGGAAAAGATTGCTGGCGGTCAGAGCTGATAGCATATCTTCCCGCCGACGGCCGTCATAAGCACCTTAGTTTTAAGAATGTCTTCGGCGGGTATCTCGAGTATGTCGCGCGAGAGGACGACGATGTCGGCCAACATCCCGGGTGCGAGAGTGCCTTTCTTTTTTTCGTCGAAGGAGACGTAGGCTCCGGCGGTCGTGTACATATGCACGGCCTGTTCGACGGTGACGCGCTGCTCGGGGCGCCAACTGCCCTCGGGCTTACCGCCGCGGTCTTTGCGCGCCGCTGCGCAGAAGATTCCGAAAAGCGCGTCGGGCTCTTCGACCGGAGAGTCGGAGCCGCCTTCAACATGAACGCCGAGGCGAAGCATCGAGTTCCACGCGTATGCTCCCGCCTCGCGGCTTTCGCCGAGGCGCGAGCGCACGAGCGGCCAGTCCGAGGCCGTAAACGCAGGCTGCACGTCGGCGCATACTCCCGCGCGCGCCATGCGCTCGAAAATCTTTTCGTCGGCAAACTGGCAGTGGACTATGCGGTGGCGAAGGTCTTTCCGCTCTGCGCTCTGCGCGCGCTCTACAGCGGTCACGGCGCGTTCGACCGCGCCGTCTCCGATGGCGTGGAAGGCGCACTGCATACCGGCGAGGTGCGCGGAGAGAACTATCTCGTCTATCTCACTTTGGGTGTAAACCGCGACGCCGCTGTTTCCCGGGTCGTCGCAGTAATCCGACCGCAGGGACGCTGTGCGCGCGCCGAGCGAGCCGTCGGTCAGCAGCTTGATGTTGCCTATGCGGAACCATTCGGTTCCGTCGCCTGTGCGTTTTCCGTGCGCGAGGAACTTTTCAAGCAGCGGCATGCGCGCGGCCTGCACTTCCTCGAACACGCGGAGCGTCATCTCACCGTTTTCCTCAAGAGCCGCGAACGCCGCGAGCAGGGTGTCGAGGTCGGAGCCCTCGAGGTCGTCGGTCTGGACGGAGGTCACGCCGAAGCTGTTGAAAGTCCGCATCGCTGCGCGCAGCTCGTTCATCACCGTCCCGACGCCGGGCTTTTTCATTTTCATTTTTATCTGGTCGAGCGCGGCCTCGCGCAGTATTCCGTTAAGACTGCCGCCGCTGTTTTTATCGAGCACGCCGCCGGCGATAACGGTGTTTTCGTCAAAGCCGGCTGTTTTAAGCGCGGGCAGGTTCGCCGCGCCCACATGACCGCAGACGCGGTCGAGCAGGACGGGAACGCTGTCGGATATAGCCTGCGCCGTCTCAATGTCGGGAAGAGCATGGTCGGGGAAAATATTGTGATCGAAACCGTATCCGACTATCCACTCTCCGTTTTTGAAGCTGTGCTCGTCGGCGTATTTTCTTCCGCGCTCAATTATTTCATCACGGGAACGCACGCCGCGCAGGTCAAGGCGCTCCGAGCCTTCTCCGGTCAACCGGAGATGGCAGTGACTGTCGTTGAACGCGGGCAGTACGCAAGCGCCCGCGAGGTCGGTCGTTTTCGTCACGTTTCCCGTGAGCGCGAAGATTTCGTCCTTCGCTCCGGCGGCAAGAATCTTCCCGTCCGCGACGGCCAGCGCCTCCGCGTCGCCTAGCGGCGACAGGGTATGTATCGTTCCGTTGTAAAGTATCCAGTCGGCCTGTTTCATGATCGGTCATTCCTCCGGGAAAGCAGTTTTGCATTGAAAGAGCCCGCGGACGAATCCGCCCACGGGCTCTTATCATGGCTTTATGTTAAGGCTGAAGGGTGAGTATTGGGCTCTCCCGGCCTTATGCTGCGGGATGGATGTTCTTGAAGTACAGATTCCATATCCAGGAGGCGTTCATGGTAAAGCCGGTGTACTTAGCGTTGATGGTCGCCTGCTTCACAGGGTAATCGAGGAACACATAGGGCACATCCTCGTTTACGATGTCGAGCGCCTGGAACAGCAGCGCGTTGCGCGCGCTCTCGTCGCTGAGCACGGACTGCTGGGAGATGAGGCTGTCCACCTGGTCGTTGACGTAAGCGGCGGAGTTTGCTCCGCCCTCGCCGGCGTTGGAACCTTCGAGCAGGGGCTGGATGTTGCCGGAGACGTCGGGATAGTCGGCTTCCCAGCCGGCCATTATCATGTCGTAATCACGCACGCCGTTTGAGTCCATAACTCCGCCGAACTGATAGTTGGTGTGCTCGTCGGAGGAGAGCTTTACAAGCTCGACGTTGATGTTGAGCTCCTTGAGGTATTCCTGAATGGCGAGAGCCATCGAATAACGAAGCGAGGACTCGGAGATGAGCATCTTGCAGTCGAAGCCGTTGGGATACGCGGACTGAGCGAGGTACTCCTTGGCTTTTTCAAGGTCATAGGTGCAGACGCTGGCGGTGGACGCGTAGTTCTCCCAGTCGGAAGGGTTGGCGCCGTAGAGCGCGGCGCCCTGAGGCAGGCCGTCGGCCGCCTTACCGGCGTCCTTGACGATGTTGTCGTGAAGAGAGGTCAGGTCTATCGCGCAGGCAATGGCCTTGCGGACGTTGACGTCGTTGAAGGGAGCGCGCTGGGTGTTGAAGGCGAGGAAAGTAATGCCCATGGTGTCGACGCCCTGAACGGACAGCTTGCTGTCTGCCTTGACGGTGTCGAGCATATCAAGCGGAGTGTTCGGGGTGAAGTCGACCTGCCCGGACTGGAGCGCCGCGACGCGGGTCGTATCTTCGGGGATGATCTTGAAGACGAGCTTGGCGATGTCGACCTTGGCGTCCTTGTCCCAGTAGTTGTCGTTGCGGGTGAGGACTATTTCCTGGCCGCTGGTCCAGCTGTCAAACACGAACGGACCGGTGCCGAGCAGGCCGCCTTCGGCGGTGCCGAAATTATCCTTGTGAGCCTCATAGTAAGCCTTGCTGATTACGTGCCCGGCGGTTGTGCCGAAGACATACTTCCACGTGGCGGAGGGCTTTTTCAGATGAACGGTGAGCTGCCAGTCGCCGGTCTGCTCCATGGAATCGACATCTTTGTACATCCACTGAAGATAGGACGCAGTGGCGTCGTCGGCGGTGCGCTCAAGCGAGAACAGCACGTCGTCCATCGTCATCGGCGTACCGTCGGAGAAATTGACGTCGCTGCGGATGTTGTAGACATATGTTTTGTCGTCGGTCATCGACCAGTCGGTTGCAAGGCATGGGACGAGCTCGTTGTTTTCATTGAACGTGAGCAGTCCCTCGGTTATCTGGTTGACGACGGGGTTGGTGGTGAAGTCGTAGGCGAAGGCGGGATCGAGCTTTACGATGTCGCTGTCGAGAGCGACGGTAAAGGTGATGTCCCCGTCGGACGAGGTGGTGGTACCGCTTCCGCCGCTGCTTCCGCAGCCCGCGAACAGCGTAGCTATCATCGCTCCGGCGCAAAGAAGGCTAAGCGCTTTTTTCATTTTCTTTCCTCCAATTCAATGTTTCATTCCATTTTCTTCCATTTACTTTTTCATTATGAAGGCTGTTAAGCCGATCATATAAGGTGACAGGCGGCGCTGTGGCCATTGCCAAAATCACGGAGCTCCGGCTCGCACTCAAGGCATTTTTCCGTGCAGCGGGAGCAGCGGGAGGCAAAGCGGCAGCCTTTGGGCAGATCTATTGCGCTCTGCACGTCGCCCTCGAGGATAATGCGCTTTTTATCATCGTCCGGGTCGGACTTTGGTATGGCGGACAAAAGCGCCTGCGTGTAGGGATGCAGCACGTTGCAAAACAGCTCGCGGGTGGGCGCTGTCTCGACTATCTTGCCGAGATACATGACCGCCACGGTGTCGCATGTGTGCTCGACGACGGTCATTTCGTGCGAGATGAACATCATTGTCATGCTGAGTTTTTTGCGAAGGTCCACTATCAGGTTTAGTATCTGCGCCTGAACGGATACGTCGAGAGCGGATACCGCCTCGTCGGCGACGATGAATTTTGGCGCTAGTATCAGCGCGCGGGCTATTGCGAGTCGCTGGAGCTGGCCGCCTGAGAGCTCGCCGGGACTGCGCGAGAGGATGTCCTCCGGCAGGCTTATGTCTTCGAGCAGAGAGCTTATCTTTAATGCGGCATCCTCCGGGCTTATGCCGTGGACATGGCCGACCTCGCGCAGCGCGCTGCCTATGGTCTGCTTGGGGTTGAAAGACGAAAACGGGTTCTGGAATATCATCTGCATATCGCGGCGGATGGGCTTGAGCGCGGAGGACGAAAGATGAGTTATGTCCTTCCCGCCGAACACGACGGAGCCCTCGGTCACGTCGATGAGCCGCAGCGCGCAGCGGCCGAGCGTCGATTTACCGCAGCCGCTCTCGCCGACTATGCCGAGTATTTCGCCGCGGTGCACGTCGAAGCTGACGCCGTCAAGCGCGTGAAGCACCTTTTTCGGCTTGCCAAACATTCCGCCGGAGCCCGTCGGATAATATTTTTTAAGGTCGCGGACTGAGAGCACGACTTGCTCTGTGTCTATAAACGCGTTTTCCATATCTGTCATAGATTCAGTTCCTTATCTGCACTGGGAATGCCAGCACGCGGCAATGTGTCCCGGATCTCCTCCGCAGCTGCGCATGGGCGGAAGCGCTTTGCACTCCTCGCTTGCAAAAAAGCAGCGCGGTGCGAAGGGGCAGCCGGGCTGAATATTGTAAAGCTCTGGCGGGCTTCCGGGTATCGTGGCGAGATATTCGCTGCTCTCATCGGCTTTGGGTATGCTCGCTATGAGCGCCTTGCTGTATGGATGGGCGGCGCTGTGGAAGATAGTGCGCGCGCCGGCCGATTCGACTATGCGCCCCGCGTACATGACGGAGACACGGTCGCAGACCTCGGCGATGACCCCGAAGTTGTGCGTTATCATGAGTATGGACATTCCCGTGTCCTTCTGGAGCGATTTGAGCAGCTCCAGTATCTGCGCCTGTATCGTCACGTCGAGCGCGGTCGTCGGTTCATCCGCTATGAGAAGGTCTGGTTTGTTGGCGATAGCCATGGCTATCATGACCCGCTGCTGAAGTCCGCCGGATAGCTCGTGAGGGTACTGGTCTATTCGCTTTTCGGGCGGATAGATGCCGACCTTTTCGAGCATGGCGAGCGTCTTTTCACGGGCTTCCGCCTTTGAGCTTTTCTCGTGAAGGCGGAACACCTCGCCTATCTGATCGCCGACGGTCATCAGAGGGTTGAGCGAGGTCATAGGGTCTTGGAAAATAAGCGATATTCTGTCGCCGCGTATCTTTCCCATCTCACGCTCGGAAAGTTTCAAAAGATCCTGTCCTCGAAATAGGACCTCGCCGCTGATCCGGCTTCTCGAGGGGGTCAGCAGGCGCATCACGGCGCGGGAGGTCATGGACTTGCCGCAGCCGCTCTCGCCGACCAGGCCGTGTATCTCGCCTTCTTCTATCGAAAGGTCGACGCCGCTGAGAGCGTGCACGATTCCGCGTACGGACATCAGGTCTACTTTTAGGTTTTTTATCTCAAGCAGAGTGCTCATGCCCCGGCAGTCTCCTTTTCATTTTTTGCGCGCATTTTCGCCTCGCGCTTTTCGAGCTTTTTGAAGGACGGCAGCTTGCGCTGTATGGGCTCGAAATACTGGTGCAGTCCGTCGCTGAATATGTTGAGCGAAACTACGACCACGACTATCGCAAGACCAGGAGCTATGGCGAGCATGGGGGTCTGAAGCAGGAAGTTTCTGCCCTCGTCCAGCATCGCGCCCCAGTCCGCCGTGGGAGGCTGGACGCCGAGGCCGAGGAAGCTCAGAGCCGCGAGGTCGAGTATAGCGTAGGCGAGGTCGAGCGTTATCTGCACCGTTATCGTGGATATGCAGTTGGGAAGAATGTGCCGAAACATTATCCGCGCGTCGGAGTAGCCGATGGAATTCATAGCCTCGACGTAGGTCTTGTTCTTTTCCACCATCGTCAGTGAGCGCACAAGGCGCGTCAGCATGGGGACGTAAACTATGCCTAGGGCGATGACCGCGTTGCCGAGGCCGCGGCCGAGCCCAGCCACGAACACGAACGCCAGCAGCAGTGAAGGGAAAGCCAGCAGCACGTCGCACACGCGCCCTATTATCGTGTCGACCATCTTTCCGTAATAGCCTGACAGAAGTCCGAGCGGCACGCCGATGACGATGGACAGAGCCACGACGCCGAGCGCGCTTAAAAGCGTTGTGCGCCCGCCGTAGAAAAGCCTCGTCAGCAGGTCGCGCCCGACCTTGTCGCAGCCAAGCAGGTGCGCCAGTGAAGGATGCGCGAGCGAGCTTGCCAGGTCCTGCTCGGTGGGCGAGTAGGGCGAGATTACCGTGGCGAACACGCAGCAGAAAATTATAGCCGCGAGCACCGCGAGCGAAATTATCATTGGGACTGTGAACAACACGCCCTCCTGCTTTTTCCGTTTGCTACGGAACAGCGGGAAGTGAGAGCTGTAAAACTTTTCGTTGCTTTTCATATTCCGCTCTTCCCCCTTACTGTGGACGTATGCGCGGGTCGATGGCGGCGTAGATTATATCGACCAGCAGGTTTATAAGAAGGAAAAGCACAACGAGCAGGAGCGTTATTCCCTGCACGACAGGGTAGTCCGCGGACTTGACGCCCTCGAGCAGGACGTCGCCTATGCCGCCGAGCGCGAAGACGTTCTCGACCAGCACCGCGCCGACTATCATCGTGCCGAACTCGATGCTCGTTACGGTGATGACGGGGATGAGCGCGTTTTTAAGGCTGTGTTTCATAACGACCTTGCGGAAAGGCACGCCCTTTGCGATCGCGGTGGTGGCGTAGTTTGAATTGAGTTCCTGTATCATGTTGCTGCGCGTTATGCGCGCGATGAGCGCGACCATATTGAGGCTCAGCGCGACGGAGGGCAGGAACAGATAGCGAAAATTTTCGATAAAGCCGCCGCCGGTGCCGAACACGGGAAATAGCGGTATTTTGAGTGCAAAAAACAGCATCAAAAGCAGTGCTGTCAGGAACACGGGCGAGGCGACGAAAATAAGCGTCAGTATAGACAGCGTTCGGTCGAGCAGCGTGTTCATCTTGACCGCGCTTATAACTCCGACGGGTATCGCTATAAGCAGAGCCAGCACCGCGCTCATAAAGACGAGCTGGAGCGTTGTCGGCAGTCTGCCCGCGATGAGCGAGTTGACCGACTGCTTATGTATGAAGCTCTCGCCGAGGTCGCCGTGCAGCGCGCCGGTTATCCAGATGACGTACTGCTCGGGATAGGATTTGTCAAGATGATAGTGTTCCGTCAGAGCCTGACGCGTTTCGGCGCTGACGGCTTTTCCGGTCGTCATGGACGCTATCGGGTCGGACGGCGACAGGCGCACCAACACGAAGATAAGTATCGACGCGGCGAGCAGTATGGGAATGAGCTGGAGAATACGTTTTATGACGTATTTGAGCAAAGTGGATCAGCGCCTTTCAAAACAACACGTTAATGCGCGGAATGTCGGTCGCGTGAAATAAAATAAAAAATGCATACGGCGGCAAAAGCCGCTGTATGCAACAAAAGTATACATAGCTCCTTCACCGTACAGTGAGAGTACGCGTCCTGTTCGGACGAGTCCCAGCCTGAAGAGCGCCGGGGACGCCCTTCGCTTCGGCGGCTTCGCCTTTCGTCTCTCCCTCATCGACCACCCTGTCTCAGGAGCCTACTCATCATCGCCGCGCCTCTATTTTTTATATTTTAATGTATTGCCGTAAAATTTATTATTTATTATAGGATGGCCCGTCGTTTTTGTCAATGTAAATCACTGAATTGCGCATTCTTCCGAGCTTTGACTTTTCCGCACTAAACCAGGACC
>JAYFRC010000102.1:0-9251 GCA_034926415.1 Oscillospiraceae bacterium | reverse complement strand
CCTCGTCGAAAGCGAAACTCGCCATCGTTGCGGCAAAGATAAAGCAGGACTGGAAATGCCAGATAAAGCACGGCGCGACAGACGCTGCGATGACAAAAGTGCTCCAGCCCATGTATCACGGCGGACGCAAAACAAAAAAGTTCTACGCCGAAGACACCTGCGTTGGCTGCGGCCTCTGCGCCGCGGTTTGCCCGGTTGAGGCGATACGCATAACCGATTCTGGAAAACCGGAATGGACTAAACCGCGCTGCGTTATGTGCCTCGGCTGCATAAACCGCTGCCCTGAGCAATCGATACAATACGGCAGCGCCACTAAGAAGCGCGGAAGGTACGTCCACCCGATTTACGAAGAAAAATAATAAAAACACCCGTGGAACGAAAAGCCCGTTCCGCGGGTGTTTTTTGTCGCGCGTAAGAAGACCTCCGCCGCTTCAGCCGGCGGAGTAAAAACAGGTGTCTCGCTCTATGAGACGGCAGGAAAATTCGATTCTGGCACATTCGTAGTGCCCGCCGGAAATGCGGTCGGCGAGCAGCCGTACGGCCAGATGAGCCATGTCGTGCTGCGGTATGTGTATGGTAGTGAGCCGCGCGGCTTCGGCGCCGGAAACATCGTCTATCGAGATGACGGACATATCCGCTTTTTTGCTTATCCTGTGGTGTTTTATCGCATCGAGCGCGCCGAACGCCAGAGAGTCGCTGGCGCAGAAGACGGCAGTGGCTTTTCCAGAAGCAAGAAGGGATTCCATCGCGGAGCGGCCGCTTTCGCGCGTATGAGGGACCTCGATTATAAGCGGATAGTTTATCGGAATATGGCTTCCTATCAGCGTTTCGCAATAGCCGAGATAGCGGACCTCCGATGAGCAGTCCCCGATATAGGCGATGTTTCTGTGCCCGAGCGAAAGAAGATGATTAACGGCTTTGACGGCGGCGATTTTGCCGTCGCAAACGACTTCGTCTATCGAAAAATGCGCAGGATTCCGCCACAGTCCGACAAGATTTTGCGTGTTCGCCGAAATCCGCCTGAGCAAAGCGTCCGAGCAGCGTCCGAGGATCACAAATCCGTCGGCCTCCGAAACCTTAAGCGCGTCGCCTTCGGCAAAGATGCGCTCGCCGAGCCGAAACCCGGCTCCGAGAAGCTCCGATTCCACGTGGCGCGCCAGCTCGGAAAAGAAAGGGTCTGCGTCGGGAGAGGCTATGCGGGCAAATACGAGCGATATGAGCGGCGAGTCTCCGGAGGCGGAGACTCCGCGCTTGAGCGCTCTCGCGGCGGAGGAGGGAACATAGCCGGTAGTTCTCACTGCGTCGAAGATGCGCTGGCGCACGGCTTCGGAAGCGCAGGTGGAATTGGGGTTGTTGAGAACGCGCGAAGCTGTGGAAGGCGAGACTCCGGCGATATCGGCTATTTCTTTAAGAGACATATTTGCCGCTCCTTTAAGCAATCGTTTGCGTCAAATTCCGTTGACAAAAAACGCGAGCGCACTATTATAAATTTTGTTGTTAAAAAAATTATAGCGCAAATTCGAATTAATAACAATACCTGAAAGCGCGGAGCAGCGCAATCGTTTGTTCAAAACCGGAGCGAAATTGTGGAAGGTACGGTCAAATCCCGACAATAACCAAGGGAGAGGTCTTTATGGCGGAAATAATCATCTTTATAATACTTGGCTTCTGTGCCGAGCTGATAGACGGAACGATGGGTATGGCCTACGGCGTGTCGAGCAACACGTTTCTTCGGAGTGTTGGGGTGCCATCGGCGGTGTCGAGCGCGTGCGTTCACATCTCGGAAGTTTTCACTACGCTTGTATCGGGGCTGTCGCACCTGAAGCTCAAAAACGTCGATAAGGGACTGTTTCTCAAACTGCTTGTTCCGGGCTGCATTGGCGGCGCGATTGGCGCGTATCTGCTCGTTTCATTCAGCAGCAACACGATAGACGTGATAATAGACATATATCTTATCGTCATGGGCGTTGTGATATTTTCCAAGATATTCAAAAAACCAAAACCACCGCGCGAGTATGGAAACTATGCCTATGGACTTGGTTTTGCCGGAGGCTTTACCGACGCGATGGGCGGCGGAGGCTGGGGGCCGGTAGTAACGTCGACACTGCTCGCTTCCGGGCATGATACGCGAAAGACGATAGGTACGGTCAATACCGCCGAGTTCTTTGTCACCATAGCTGAGACTACGACCTTCGTCGCCATGATAGGCGATTTCCGCGCGTATACGACGATCATTGTCGGACTTATAATAGGCGGCGTGATAGCGGCGCCGATCGGCGCTGTGCTGTGCAAGAAGATACCGGTTCGGCAGATGCTTGGGATCGTAGGCGCACTCGTCGTGTTCCTTAACGTATATAAACTGCTCCAGCACACAGGAATAGTGTAAGAGAAATACATAAAGCCGCCGCGAAAACGGGAAGGACGTTTCCCGCTTTCGCGGCGGTTATTTCATTGCTTTGAGCGCCAGCGTATGGTAGAATTCAGGCATAAGAGCTGCACCGAAGCGGCATGGAAATTGCGGGAGGAACGGCTATGGGCAAGACGGAGACAGCCAACAGGGAAGTAATATCGCGGATACAGAAAGCGAGGGTCTTTCTCACCGGCGTTTCGACGGCGGGCAGGGAGATATCGTATCTCGGCGGACGCAGGGCTCTGCTCCACAGCGGCCCGCCGGTCGAGTGGAGCGACGCGTGCAGCGCGATGAAGAACGCGGCGCTCGGCGCGATCGTCTATGAGGGCTGGGCAAAGACTCTTGATGAAGCTGCTGAGCTCGCGGACAGCGGAGCGGTTGCTTTCGGCAGCGCGAACGAGAACCGCGCCGTCGGCCCGATGGCCGGTATAATATCGCCGTCGATGCCGGTGTGGATGTTTGAGAATACGGCTTACGGAACGACGGCCTGCGTCACGTTCAACGAGGGGCTTGGCAAGACGCTGCGTTTTGGAGCCAATACTCCAGACGTTCTCGCGCGGCTCAAATGGATGGAAACAACGCTCGGCCCTATAACGGCGGAGGCGCTGAAAGCATCGGGGCCGCTTGACCTGAGTGCGATGATAGCGCGCGGAGTGCAGCGCGGCGACGAGGCGCATAACCGCAATAAAGCCTGCACCGGAATATTTTTCCGCGCAATAGCCCCGTATTTTCTTAAGACCGACGCTTCGCGCGGCGACATCTTCGACGTGCTGAGATTCTTTGACGGCAACGACCACACGTTTTTGAATCTCTCGATGGGCGTGTGCAAGGCGACGATGGACGCTATTATCGGCGTGGAGGACAGCACGATAGTTTCGTGTATGTGCACCAACGGACACGAGTTCGGACTGCGCGTCGCCGGAACGGGAGATACATGGTTCACCGCGCCGTCGACGTATGCAAAGGGAAATTATTTTGACGGCTACGGCGCCGAAAACGCAAGCCCTACGCTCGGAGACTCGTATATATCCGAGGCTTCGGGACTTGGAGGTTTCGCCATGGGCGCGGCTCCGGGCATCGGGAGGTTTATCGGCATCACGGCGAAAGAAGCCGTGGACGTAAGCCTCGAGATGTACAGGATAACCGTCGCCGAGCACGGGAGATTCAAAATCCCGTCCCTTAATTACAGAGGAACTCCGCTCGGCATCGACATACGCAAGGTCGCCGGGACCGGGATACTGCCTGTCATAAACACCGGAATAGCGCACAGGGAGCCTGGAGTCGGGCAGATAGGCGCGGGTATAGTATATCCGCCTATGGAATGTTTTGAGAAAGCTATGAGGGCGATGAGCCTGTAAAACAAAATGAAAAACTGCGCGACATTTGTTGCCGCGCAGTTTTTTGCGCATTTACGCCATTGTTTTTACAAATGTGCCGTATCGCTCTATGCGTTCCGCGCATTCCGCCTCGGTGTTTCCGTGAACGAGAAGATAGACCTTTATCTTCGGCTCCGTACCGGACGGGCGAACGATAAAGGACGTGCCGTCGTCGAGCTCGAAACGAAGGACGTTTGAGCCCGAGAGCTCCATCTCGCCCTTTTCGCCGGTAGCCACGTTCGTAACGCTTCCGTCGCTGTAATCCTTGAACAGGATGACGCGCGTTCCGGCTATGTCCGTGTAAGGCTTCTCGCGCAGGCTGCTCATCAGCTTATCCATTTTCTCCTTGCCGTCGAGCCCGGGCATGACGAGGTTGTGCGTTTTTTCAGAATAGTGACCGTATTTTTCATAGAGCGCCTTAAGCGCGTCCCAAACGGTCATACCACGCGCTTCGTACCAGCAGGCCATCTCGACGAGCAGCATCGACGCGGTTACCGCGTCCTTGTCGCGTACATAGTTTCCGAGCATATAGCCGTAGGATTCCTCAAACGAGAATATGACGTTGTAGGAATGCTCGCGTTCAAACTGGCCTATTTTCTCAGCCATGAACTTAAAGCCCGTAAACGTATCGAAACAGCTGACTCCGTTGCTGTTCGCTATCGTGCGGACGAGCTCGGTGGAGACTATCGTCTTGAGCGCGGCGGGCATTTCCGGCATTGTGCCGGCGCGCTTTTTCGCGCCGATTAGATAGTCCAAAAGCAGCGCCCCGGTCTGATTGCCGGTGACGGGAACAAACTCGCCGTCATCATTTCGCACCATTATTCCGACGCGGTCGGAATCGGGATCGGTTCCGACGATAAAGGAAGCGTTGTTCTTTTTGGCGAGATCGATCGCGAGGTAAAAGCCTTCTGGGTTTTCGGGGTTCGGGCTCTCGACGGTCGGGAAATTGCCGTCAATCACCATCTGCTCCGGGACGCAGATGATGTTCTTTATCCCGAGACGGCGCAGAGCCAGCGGCACAAGCTTGTATCCGCAGCCGTGAAACGGCGTGTAGACGACCGTGAACCGATCCGCAACCGCAGCGACGGTTTTAGTGTCGTTGACCATCGCCATCACGCGGCGCATGAAGCGCTCGTCGCACTCCTCGCCGAGCCAGGTTATCATCCCGGACTTTACGGCTTCGTCGAAATCCATGTACTTAACGCCGGTAAATATGTCGATTTTAGTAAGCTTCTCGGCTATTGCGTCTGCGTGCTGAGGCGGAAGCTGAGCTCCGTCGCTCCAATAGACCTTGTAGCCGTTGTATTCCTTGGGGTTGTGGCTCGCGGTTATGTTTATGCCCGCCTGGCAGCCGTACTCGCGCACTGCGAATGACAGCTCTGGAGTGGGACGAAGGGATTCAAAGATGCGGACCTTTATTCCGTTGGCGGCCATGACACCGGCAGCGGCTTTTGCAAATTCCATGCTGTGGTTGCGGCAGTCCATGCATATAGCGACGCCCTTCTTCTTTGCGTCGTCGCCTTCGCGGGCAATAATGTCGGCAAAGCCCTGCGTGGCGTGGCGCACGACATGGATATTCATCTGATGAAGCCCGACCTTCATCATTCCGCGCAGTCCGGCCGTGCCAAATTCGAGCGGCCCGTAAAATCGGGACTCGATCTCTTTCGCATCGCCGCCGATAGCGCGCAGCTCGGCCTTTTCATCCTCGTTCAGCGCCGGGCTTTCAATCCATTTTTTATATTCGCTCATGCAATCCATATTCATGACCATCCTTTCCTTAATCTTAAGGCATATGGAAAATTATGTCAGTTGTCGTCGGATCCGCTTTCCTGCTCGTCGCCGCTCTCGGAAGCATCGGCCGCTTCCTCGGCCTCACTCATGTCGACCGGAGCTTCCAAGAGCGCCTTCGCGTCGTCGCCCATGGACTCGGGAACGAACAGCGTCATGCCATACGCGGAAAAACCGTTTATGACCTTGCCTATATCTCCGGCGTTGTTGTAACGCTGGCTGACGGGAATGCCGTAAGCGTTGAGCAGGCTGATCTTCATTTCCGCCTCGCCGTTCATATCGGAGACGGAAGCCACAGGTACGGCGAGCTCCGGCTCTCCGTATTCGTCGAGCGGCCATTTATCCAGAACGGAATGTTCGCTTTTGCCCCAGGTGAGCTCCGGCTCTTTTTCGTTTTTCTTTTTACCAAACACGATTATGCACCTCGTCCTTTATCTATTACTGATATCAGTCTGAAACTTAAAACCCTTGCGGGGCTCCGCCGCAGATATGGAATTATTTGTGATATTTTGTTCCTTCCAGGATCTGGAATGAACGGTAAATCTGCTCGAGCAGCATGACGCGCGCCATGTGATGAGGGAACGTCATCTGTGACATGGACAGTCTGATGTCGGCGATATTTTTTATATTATCTGAAAGGCCAAAGCTCCCGCCGATGATGAACGTTACCTGGCTCAGTCCGCCGGAGGCCATTCGCGAAAGTATTTCGGCGAGCTTTTCGCTCGTCATCTCTTTTCCTTCCACGCACATCGCGACGACCGCTCCGCCTTTCGGCAGCCTTGATGCGATCAACTTCGCCTCAGCCTCGAGAGCCCTGGATATATCGCCGGGAGTAGGCTCTGATGGAAGCCGTGATTCCGGAAGCTCGTCAATAATAAGAGAGCAGGAGCGGGAAAGCCGCTTCTTATATTCCTCGGCCGCGTCGATATAAAATTTCTCCTTAAGCTTTCCAACGCAGATAATATTTATTTTCTGCATGATGTTTTCTCCCGCGCAATATGTATCTCGCCGGGCGCGCTTCGCGGGGCGACGGATACGTCCACGCTCGGATAACCGTGTATGTCGAGCTTGTGCCTCACGGCGGAAAGCGCCATGGAGGGCGTGTTGTTCTTGTCGCTAAGGTGCGCGAGGACTATATCCTGCGTACCGCTTTCCGCGCACTTAAGTGCGAACTCCGCCGCGTCGCCGTTTGATAAATGGCCGCGGTCGCCGAGTATCCGCCGTTTGAGCGGGTACGGATACGGCCCGCTTTCAAGACATTCGACGTCGTGATTAGCTTCGAGGACGAGAAGCGAAGAGCCGAGCAGTGCGTCCGCAGCCTCGTCGGTGACATAACCGGTATCGGTAAGGATTCCGACTGAGCCGCCGCATTCAACGCGATAGCCGACGCTCTCCGCCGCGTCGTGTGAGGTGCGAAAGCTCTCTATCACGCAGCTTCCGATGCGGAAGCTCTCTCCGGGAGAAAAGGGACAAAGAAGCGATTGCTCCTGTACTGCAGAACCGAGGCGCGAAAGAGTGCCGGAACTTCCATAAATTTCCATGGGAAATTTTCGGAGAAAGACTGGAAGCGCGGATATGTGGTCTGAATGTTCGTGCGTTACGAGTATAGCGTCCATATCCGATGCGGAGAGCCCGACGGCCGCGAGCGAGGCGCAAATGCGGCGCGCGGAGATTCCCGCGTCTATGAGTATGTTGGTATCATCGCCGCGGAGGAGCATACAGTTGCCGGACGAGCCGCTTGCAAATGTGCAGATTGAAATCAAATCGAGACACCTCTTGCTTTTCCTGTAGCAGAAGAAAACGCCCGCGACAGCGGCGCATATGATGGACGCCGCGTGTAGTGGACGCTATCTTTTGATATCGTTATCCGACCTGGGACGCGCGGGAATCCTCAGGCTCGTCGACAGAAGTGATGTCCGCGCCGAGAGAGCGGAGCTTGCCGACGATGTCCTCATAGCCGCGCTCGATATACTCGACGTGGCTTATCTCGGTCGTGCCGTAAGCGGCAAGGGCAACGATTACCATAGCCGCGCCCGCGCGCAGGTCGCAGGCCTGTATAGGCGCGCCTGTATAGTGGCTTATTCCCTCAACGATGGCGACCTTGCCGTCAACCTGTATATGAGCGCCCATACGCTTGAGCTCGTCCACATAGCGGTAGCGGTTGTCCCAGACGCTTTCCGTAACGACGCTCGTCCCTTCCGCAAGGGCGAGGACGGAGGTTATCTGCGGCTGCATATCCGTGGGGAAGCCGGGATAGGGCAGGGTCTTGATATTTGCCCTGCGAAGAGGGCCGGTGCGCGAGACAAGCAGCGTGTCGTCCTTTTCAATGACGGAAACGCCCATTTCGACGAGCTTTGCGGTAATGCAGTCCATGTGCTTCGGAATGATGTTTTTTATGAGGACCTCACCGCCGGCCGCAGCGACGGCCGCCATATATGTTCCGGCCTCTATCTGGTCGGGAATTATCGAATAGCTTCCGCCGCGAAGACGCGGCACGCCGTGTATCTTTATTAAATCGGTTCCGGCGCCCATGACGTTGGCGCCCATGGAGTTTAGAAAGTTCGCAAGATCGACAATATGAGGCTCCTTCGCCGCGTTTTCGATGAAGGTGGTGCCTTCGGCGAGTACCGCCGCGAGCATGATGTTCATCGTCGCGCCTACAGAGACGACGTCAAGATATATCTGTGTGCCCTTGAGATGCCCGCTTTTAGCTCGGGCATGTATAAATCCGCCGTCGACTTCGACCTCAGCGCCCATAGCCGTAAAACCCTTGATGTGCTGGTCGATTGGACGAACGCCGAAATTACAGCCGCCGGGCATCGTGACTTCCGCTTTTCCGAAACGGCCGAGCAGCGCGCCGATGAGGTAGTATGAAGCGCGTATTTTGCGCGCCAACTCATAGGGAGTGCGGGTCGAATGAATATGCGAACAGTCAATCTCAACCGCGTGCAAATTGACAGTGTTTACCTTTGCTCCGAGGTCCTGAAGTATGTCGAGAATAAGAGTAACGTCGCTTATCTGCGGGATGTTTTCGATGCGGCATACGCCGTCCACCAGCAGCGCGGCCGGAATTATGGCAACCGCGGCGTTTTTCGCGCCGCTTATAGTGACTTCGCCATGCAGAGGTTTTCCCCCGTGGACGATATATTTTGTCATGTGACACCCTCTTTTGTCAATATAAGAAAAAAACGGAAACAATTTGTAAAAATTGCCGCTGTATGAGCTTAAACAATCACAAATATATTATACCATGAAATCGTCCAAAATCAATGACAATGCGGCAACAGATGAATTTTTTTACCAAAATTATGAAAATTTTAAATTCAACAGAAATTCTGCAAAGCGCGGATTTTCAGATTATCTGTCAGGCAAGTTCCACGGAACCATCGGATGAGTTTACATAATATGTATACGAATCCGAGGATATTTTCCAGACCGGCACGAGGGCGAGGGGGGTGGAGGCCGTGGACTGGAGGATATAGCCGACGCTCATGTCGGTTATGGAGTTGCAGATTGTTCCCTCGCGGGTGCAGTAATCGAGCATGCTGACAAGCGCGTTGACGGCGGAAATGCCGTCTCCGGTACTGCTTTCCGCGTTTGAAGAGGAAACGTAATAGCCGCTGATGCCGGAAAGGTGCTGGCCCGAAAAACGCATGGTGAGCGAGCAGTTATAAATG
>JAYFRC010000032.1:0-14828 GCA_034926415.1 Oscillospiraceae bacterium | reverse complement strand
TCTTGAGGATCTATGGTTTGCAACAAAGGGCAGCGAATATACATTTAATCTGGACACGGTCAAGATACGCAAAACGGTTATCGCTCCCTACCGCGTCAACGGGCAGCCTAAAGATTGGAACGAAACGGAAAGCGGCAATTTTCGCGATACGTGCCCTTCAAATTTCTGGGATGATATTACTGTTCCTTTTTGGTCAATGCCGGAAAATACCGCCCATCCGACTCAAAAACCCGAGAAGCTTTTGGCGAAAATCATTCTGGCAAGTTCCAATGAGGGAGACGTAGTCCTTGATCCTTTTTTGGGCTCGGGAACGACCAGCGTTGTGGCAAAAAAATTAAAAAGGCATTACATCGGGATTGAGATTGAACAGCAGTACTGTGTCTGGGCCGAACAGCGTCTCGAGGCGGCAGATAAGGAGCCGAAAATACAAGGATATGTCGACGGCGTATTCTGGGAAAGGAATACCCTTTCCACGCAGAAAGCGCGGCAAAGTAAGGGCAAGGTGAAAAAATAGTAGCGCGTCCACCTATTTTCACATACAAGGAAGAAGGAACATGATTGTACAGCGATGAAGCCTTGAAGCAGCTTGCTGCCTTTATCGACGGCAAAAACGGCATTGCGGACAAATCTTTGTTATCAGCGTTGGTAAAGGAAAAATTCAATCTTGTGCGGGACAGAAGCGTTTTTTACGGCCGTTATTTTGCAGTAAGATTTTGCAGATCCAAATCGAAAAGTTTCAGCAACACCGTGCTGGCTCTCTCAGTCTTACAAAAATACGATTCGCTGCCGTTTGTTGTTTGTCTGGTAACTCCCCGCAAAAATTATCTGCTTCTCGCCAATTCGACTTTTTTGCGCAAAATCAGCCATTCTTCTCAAGCGCTGCGGGTCGACAATATTAAGGGCAGCTTTAACGGAAGCGATATTCTGCGCGAATTTGAGGGTATTGCCAACAGTCCCGAAAATTTTGACTTTCTTTTCACATCACATGAAAATTATCCCTTTGGAGAAAATCTTGCGCGGCTTGTCGCGGCCACAAACGGCATCTGCCCAAAAGGAAAACGGTTTCTGCCAACGGCGGAGCAGCGCCGGTGTATCACGGACTCCGTTTATCGGACAATTGAATTCCTATCATCCGACGAATATGAAATTCTTAATAAGGATCTAATTTCGCGGGTAAAATCCGTTGCTTCAGAGATTATAATCGCCGCTTTTATTGATAACGTTAATTTAAGGGGAAGGATTATCGAATGCCTTATAACGTCATCCGATCATTTTAAGGACGTGCTTATTTCGGCATTGCACGAAGGAAAACCGCTGCCCCAGATGTTTACAGCCGATAAGCTCGGCGATTATCATATGGAATCCGACATGTTCGTCACTGAAACAGATATAAAAACAAAAATGCTTTTTCTTTCCAGCAATCCAAAGGGATATAACGTAGATAAGCTTCTTTCGTTTTTATCAAAAGAAAAAAGTGTGTATCTGATATATATAATTGCCATCGGAAAAGATAAATCAATATATACCAGGCTTTGCTCGCCCTTCAGCAGGCAAATATTATCGGGAACAAGAGTAATCAGCCATTGGTCAGGCAGAAATTCCCGAGGCGTGACCCAGTATGACGGGCGGGTTCTTGAACAAGCCGTATCTGATTTCAGCAATGATATTGATGTTTCCGAGGCGAAACTTTTTCTCGACAAATGTATAAAACTCGGCGACGAATGATTTTGTTTTATTATATTTTTTTAACCGCAAAATAGCCTTTGCCTGTCAGGCCGGGGCTATTTTGCTTTTTTGCGCTCCAAATAATTCAGCCTTTTAGTGCAGCACCAATAAGTTTCTCCGATTTTCCGCATAACAGTATCGTTAAACCTTGACATTATCCATCCGCGGTGTTAAAGTTCAATTTATTACTGCAGTTCATTTACGGATTAAAGCGTAACGCATTAAAGCTTAACGCATTAAATCATTAGAGGGAGAGATATGGTTTGGCGATTGAAATTATTCTGCTCGCGGTATTTTTCGCGGTGATGGTATCGGTGGGACTGTATTGCCGAAAGCACGCGACCGACGTCAACGGTTTCGTCCTCGGCGGGCGCTCCGTGGGGCCTTGGCTGACGGCGTTCGCATTCGGCACGTCGTATTTCTCGGCGGTCATTTTCGTCGGCTATGCCGGACAGTTCGGCTGGAATTTCGGTCTGGCCTCGACCTGGATAGGCCTCGGCAATGCGTTCATCGGCTCGCTGCTCGCCTGGAACATACTCGGCCGCCGCACGCGCCTTATGACACAGAAGCTGGACAGCCGCACCATGCCGGACTTTTTCGGCAAGCGCTTCGGCTCTGACACGTTAAAAGTCGCCGCATCGTTCATCGTCTTCGTATTCCTCATACCCTATACAGCTTCGCTTTACAACGGCCTGTCAAGCCTGTTCCACATGGCGTTCGACCTTCCCTACTGGGTCTGCATCGTCGTAATGGCGGCGCTCACTGCGCTCTACGTCATCTTCGGCGGATACATGGCGACGGCAATAAACGATTTTATTCAGGGCATAGTAATGCTGTTCGGCATCGTCGCGGTGATAGCCGCGGTGCTTGCGGACAACGGCGGGTTTTCCGCAGCCGTCACGGCGCTGTCGCAGGTCGACTCCGGCACGGACATGCAGGGCGCGTATTCGTCGTTTTTCGGAGCACAGCCGCTATCGCTCCTTTTCGTCATCATACTTACGAGCCTCGGCACATGGGGCCTGCCGCAGATGGTCGGCAAGTTCTATTCCATCAAAAACGAAGAGTCCATAAAAAAGGGCACCGTCATATCGACCTTCTTCGCGATAATCGTCGCCGGAGGCTGCTACTTCCTCGGAGGTTTCGGACGGCTCTATGCTCAGAACATAACCTACACCCCCTCCGGCTCGCCGAACTACGACACCATAGTGCCGACGATGCTCTCGTCTCTCTCGCCCGGCGTCATCGCGATAGTTATAGTGCTCGTGCTCTCCGCGTCGATGTCCACGCTTTCGTCGCTGGTTCTCACCTCTAGCTCGACGCTCTCGCTCGACGTCATCATACCGGCGATGAAAAAAGACGTGGGCGTCAGAAGGCAGCTTATCATACTCCGTCTTTTCATAGTATTCTTCATCATCGTTTCCGCCGTCATCGCGATAGTCAAGGACGCGTTCGGATTTACGTTTATCGCGCAGATGATGGGCATTTCCTGGGGCGCTTTGGCCGGCGCGTTCCTGGCTCCGTACCTTTTCAGCCTCTACTGGAAAAAGACGACGAAGGCCGCGGTTTGGGTCAGCTTCTTCGCGGGCTGCGCTCTCATGCTGCTCCAGCTCTACATATCGCTCTCCGGCAACAACTTCATGCCCGGAGCTCTGCACTATCTGTTCTCGTCGTCCGTTCGCTCCGGCGCCGTGGCGATGATGGCGGGTCTTGCCATAGTGCCGCTTGTCAGCGCGTTTACGAAAAAGCCCGACCAAAAAACCGTGGGCGATATGTTCGCCTGCTACGAACGCACATCCCGCGTCAAGGCAACTGAAGCCATCGGCGACGACGTTGCCGAAAGCTGACGCGTCTCTTCCGGCGCTGTACATTTCATAAAAATTTGCAGCAGGCTCCGCTTTTCCGGTCAGCACCGAAAAGCGGAGCCTGTTTTTCCTACGCTTGACGCAGCGGGAAAGCAACCCTATAATGGCGTTATGACCGCATTTTGAGGAGATGTTGCCGCACGGCTTCCCAGCAGATAGATTTTTCGACCGGCCCGATAAAAAACGGAATCGTACGCTCGGCGCTGCCTCTTGTGACGGCGCAGCTCGTCAACCTGCTTTACAATATCGTCGACCGCATATACATAGGACAGATACCCGGCGAGGGCACGGTCGCGCTTGCCGGTCTCGGACTCTGCTTTCCGATAATCATGTTCGTTTCGGCGTTCACTAATCTCTGCGGCGGCGGCGCGCCGCTGTGCGCTATAGAGCGCGGCAGGAGTGAAAAGGACGCCGCGCGTAAAATAATCGCCAACGCCTGGTTCATGCTGCTCATCCTCGCAGCGGCTCTTACGGCGGCCGGCATAGTATTCTGCCGCCCGCTTCTCTTTCTTTTCGGCGCCAGCGGCGTGACGATACCCTACGCGCAGGGCTATCTTCGCATATACCTTGTCGGCACGCTGTTCGTCATGACGGCCCTCGGCCTCAACCCCTATATCAACTGCCAGGGCTTTGCGAAAACCGGCATGAAGACCGTGCTGCTCGGCGCGGCGGCGAACATAATCCTCGACCCGATATTCATCTTCGCTCTCGGCATGGGCATTCGCGGCGCGGCCGTCGCGACGGTCATATCCCAGTTCCTGTCCGCCGCTTGGGTGCTCGTTTTCCTCACCGGTAAAAAAGCGGAGCTGACGATATCCCTTCGCGGTTTCCGCCCGGACTTTTCCTGCATACGCAGAATATCCGCGCTCGGCGCGGTGAGCTTCGTCATGTCGGCCAACGACTCGCTCGTCCAGATAGCCTGCAACTCGATGCTCAGCCTGTTCGGAGGCGACCTTTACATAAGCGTGATGACAATCCTAAGCTCGCTTCGCCAGATAGTGCAGACACCCGTTCTCGCCGCGGCGGAGGGCGCGTCGCCGGTGATCAGCTTCAACTACGGCGCAGGAAAATGCAAGCGCGTGCTTGAGGCGATAAGATATCTTACCTTTCTCGCCTTCCTCTGCGTTATTTTGCCGTGGCTTGCTATAACGCTGCTGCCGCACCTTTTCATAATGATATTCAATCAGGAGCCGGAGCTCGTCGCGGCGGGCGTTCCCGCTCTGCGCATCTATTTCGCAGGCTTTATCATGATGGCTTTCCAGATGATAGGTCAGACCGCCTTCAAGTCGCTCAATATGGTAAAATATGCCATTTTCTTTTCGACTTTCAGAAAGGTGCTAATCGTCGTCCCGCTGACGCTGCTGCTGCCTTACGTCGCCGGTCTAGGAGTTAACGGTGTCTTTCTCGCGGAGCCGATCTCGAACGCCGTCGGCGGGCTTTTGTGCTATTTTACGATGCGCCGCACGGTTATGCCCATGCTTAGAAACGGCGTCAAAAAATAAAAAGCGGAGCGCCGATTGCGCTCCGTTTTTTTGGTCTGCGGTCAGGGCTCGCTAACGGTTACTTTGTCGTAGTACCAGCCGCTTCCGGCGGGCACGCCTATCGGCGTTATGACGGTTAGAGCGCCGTCGCCGTCGACATAAGTCATCATGTCGGCGTTGATGTTTTCATCCGACAGCGTCCATTCGCGCAGGTCGTCGTAGCCATCGAAGCTGTCCTTTATCTCGCTGTTCGCGCTGTCGAAAGCCTTTCCGACCTCCTCGCGGGCTTTGGTCAGGAATTCGTCCTCCGTCAGCCCCGCCATATCAAAGAGCTGCGCGTTCGTAACGGCGGTATTCGAAGCAAAATCATAGCTGTACACTCCGTAGTCCACATAGTCGCTCGCATCGTAATCGGCCTGGATCACTAGGCACACAACGCTGTCGTGCCAGTAGGTCTTCCACGAAACGCCGCGTATATAAAGGCTGAGCTTGTCTTCCATGTTCTTCTTGTTTTCCTCGACCGCGCTGCCGAATTTGTCCTCTATCGCGGAATTTATGGTCTCAGCGTCAGCGCTGTTAGCCGAGAGCGCGGGGACGTGATAGGAGTAGTCCTCCTCATAGCCAGTGTCGTCAGTGTAGCTTCCCTCATCGGAGCAGGTCTCGGTTATCAGGCTGTCGTCGTATTTCGGCGTTTCTTCCTTCGTAGTTGTCCCGCCGCCGCTCCCGCAGGCGCAGAGCCCGAGAAGCAAAAGCGACAGCAGCACGGCTGATATTTTTTTCATGGCATACTCATCCTTTCGTCATATGAAATTTCTCTCCCTGATATTAAGAATAGTGCGATTGCGTGCTATTGTCAAATCGCAAAATCCAAGGGCAAAGAATACATGGGTTTTATCGTTTGAACGCAAGAAAAGCGCGAAAGGCAACTGTCCCGTGTTCCCTTTCGCATTCAATTTCCCGGCAAAAAAGAAAGACGCCCGTACGGGCGTCTTTGTTGTTGGTGGAGAATACAGGACTCGAACCTGTGACCCCCTGCACGGCAAGCAAATGCTCTAGCCAACTGAGCTAATTCTCCATACTGCCGTTTGGACAGCGTTATTATTATATGAACTCGGGCACATTTTGTCAATACTTAACCGCAAAATTTTTGCTTTACGGTTTGAAATTCCTTCGCGGCATGATATACTTAAAATCGATAAAAGAGATACTTCGGAAGGAGCTGTTTTTATGGAACGAATCGCACTTGTCACCGGCGCGGCGCGCGGTATAGGGCGCGCTACCGTAAAAGATCTCGCGGAGATAGGATACGGCGTCGCGATACACGCCAACTCCCATTTCGCGGAGGCTTCCAAGTTTGCCGAGGAGCTCAGAGCCGACGGCTTCAACGCGATAGCCGTAAAGGCCGACGTCGCCGTCAGCGCCGAGGTCGCAGCCATGTTTAAGGAGATAAACAGATATCTCGGCGCGGTTTCGGTGCTCGTAAACAACGCGGGCATCGCCTTTGAGGGACAGTTCCAGGATACCACTGAGGAGATGTGGAACCGCATGTTCGCGGTCAACGTCGGCGGCGCGTTCAACTGCATCCAGAACGCCCTGCCTTCCATGCTTACCGAAAAGAACGGCTGCATCATCAACATCGCCTCCATATGGGGACTTCGCGGCGCGTCCTGCGAGGTGGCCTACTCCGCCTGCAAATCCGCGCTCATCGGCATGACGCGGTCGCTGGCCGCGGAACTGGCACCGTCGCAGATACGCGTCAACGCCATCGCCCCGGGCTGTATCAAGACCGATATGCTCACGGCGCTCGGCAGCGAGACCATGTCCTCGCTCGAGGAGCGCACCCCGATGGGGCGGCTCGGCAAACCAGACGAGATAGCCCACGCCGTCGCATTCCTATCGTCGCCCTACGCCTCTTACATCACGGGGCAGGTGTTCACCATCGACGGCGGCTTCATAGTTTGAGGAGCGCGGAATGAGTGAAGCTTGCGCCATGCGTCCAGTCGCACGCATAAGAAGCGACTTCCCGACTAAGTTCGGAATCCCCCGCCAGAGCGGGCTTGTCGAGGCTTTGTCCGCCGACGTCGTGTTCGAGCCGGAATTCAGGGATCCCTCCGCGCTGCGCGGCATAGAGGGGTTTTCGCACCTGTGGCTCATCTGGGAGTTTTCCGAAAGTGCGCGCGGCGAGTGGTCGCCGACCGTACGTCCTCCGCGCCTCGGCGGAAACAGGCGTCTCGGCGTGTTCGCAACGCGCTCGCCGTTTCGCCCGAACCCGATAGGCCTGTCCTCGGTGAAGCTCGAGCGCGTCGACCTTGCAACTCCCGACGGCCCCGTGCTTCGCGTCTCCGGCGCCGACCTTATGGATGGAACGCCGATATTCGACATCAAACCCTACATTCCCTACGCCGACTGTCACGTGGGCGCGTCGGGCGGCTTCACAAGCAGCGCGGGGGATTTTTTGTTGTCCGTGGATTTTCCTCCGGAGCTTCTGTCCAAATTCCCGGGGGACAAGCTCGACGCCCTGCTCGGCGTACTGTCGCACGACCCGCGACCGTCGTATCAGCGCGACGAGACCCGCGTCTACGGCTTCGCTTTCGCGGGATTTGAGATAAAATTCACCGTCGCAGACGACAAATTGACGGTAAAGAGCATCGACAAGGCGCAATAGAACGCGGCTTAACACAAAAAGCGCAGGCCGCTGCAAACTTTGCAGCGGCCTGCGCTTGTCTTTTGTCACACGTTGCCGAGCAGCACCGTGTCAAGGCTATGCCCGGCAATCCCGGCTAGCCGGCGCATGAGCGCTATATCGGTGGGCTCCGAGTTTTTCATATTCCTGCGCGGGAAGAAACGCGTTATATGCAGCGGAATGCTCCTGTCGACCGACGCGACCCACTCGGCGAGATCGCGCATCTCGTCTCCGCCGTCGTTCTTGCCGGGGACGATTAGCGTCGTCAGCTCGACATGGGCGCTCTTTGCGGCCCCGCGTATGAAATCGAGCGTCATATCCAGGTCTCCGCCTATCTTTTGGTACCATTCGCGCGTAAACCCCTTCAGGTCGATATTGAACGCGTCGATGTACGGCAGCACTTCCGAAAGCGCCGCGGCAGACACCGTGCCGTTCGTCACGACTACGCATTTAAATCCAAGCGCTCTTGCGCAGCGGGCCGCGTCGCGGACGTATTCCCAGCCGACCATCGGCTCGTTGTAGGTAAATGCAAGGCCGATGTTCCCGCGCGGTGCGTATTGTGCGGCAAGGCGCGCCAAATCGTCCGGCGCAATGAATTTCCAATTTATTTCATCTTCAAAATCCCGCGATATATCAGCGTTCTGGCAGAACGGGCAGTCGAGGTTGCAGCCGAAGCTCCCTACCGACAGCACTTTGCTCCCCGGGTAAAAACATGCCAGCGGCTTTTTCTCTATCGGGTCGAGCGCCATCGACGTTATCTTCCCGTAATTGACGCAGACGATTTTTCCGCCCTCGTTCTTCCTCGCGCGGCAAAAGCCCGTCCTCCCCTCGGACAGAGAGCAGCGGCGGAAACACGTTCCGCAGACTGTTTTTTCACACATGGCGTGCAACTTCGAATCGCTGAAGCTTCACGCTCTCGTCCTCTCCTATGCCGGCCTTGCGCTTCGCTATCGCGATCTGCTGCTCCGGTGTGTCCACACCGTCGAGGTCTGGCAGCAGCAGCCCGCGCCGCCCGCCGTTTTCGACTATCACGCCGTAGCGCTTGGCATCGAGCTCGCTCGGCGAGCCGACGTCTTCCGAGTCTCCGAGGACGTCCACACTATATTCGAGCAGCGGCAGCTGCTTTTCCGTCACCGGCGCAAAGCGCGGGTCGCGGGAGCAGGCGCTGACGCCGTTTTGCAGTATCTCGCGGGCAACGCTGTCCGTCGTCGCGGAGATGGTCCCGATACAGCCCCGAAGCTGCCCGTTCATGTGCAGCGACACAAAAACCCCCGCGCGCCGCCCGGTCATCTCCTCCGGCAGCCCCGTCGGCTCGGCGGCTTTCCTTCCGGTCTTTGTCTACGTCTCGACCGACAGCCGCGCGAGGCGGACGTACTCGTCCTCGTTTTCCTTCCTGCTGCGCAGCTCCCCGGCCTCGCGCTCTTCCTCCGCCTCGAGAAAGCACCGCGCTTCGTCCCGTCCCTCCGGTGTAAACAGGCAAACGCCGTAGCCCACGCCGAACGTGTCCTCGTGAGACAGCCGTTCTGATTTGACCGCAGCGCCGTCGAAGCACCCGGCCATTATCGTGAATGAGCGGTGGCCGCACTCGCCCGCAGCGTCGCAGAACGCTTCGCCGAACGAGAACAGCTCGCCGAAGGCAGCGCGGCCCATGACGTCCATTATCTTTTCGTCGTATTTCGGCCCGGCGGAATTGAACCCGTAGGGCCCGTCGCTTTTGAGCCTGTGGGACAGGTCCCCGCTCGCAACGACGGATACGCGCCTGCCAAGCTTTTCGGCGGCAGCGCGGATCATCATGCCGAGGGCGTAGTGGCTGTCAAGCGAAAGCCCCGAAAGCCCTACGCGGACTATAGGCGGGAGCGGTTCCTGTTCATAGGCTTTTTTGAGAAAATACAGCGGGATCATAGTCGCATGGTCGAGGAATCCGTCCCTCTCGCCCTCGGTTCCCGCGGGGAATTCCGCTTCCCGCGCCATGCTGCATATTTCATCCCTCAGCTCCTCATCGTAATCGACGGATAATTCAACTTTGCCGGCTCCGAAAGCGGCAAAGTTCCCGGTTGCCGACTCGCCGGGGGATATATGGAACCAGTCTGCGTAAATCACGCTGTGCGGCGTCGTCACGATTATCGTCTCGGGCCGCGCATTCGCAACAAACCTCGCGGCGGCAAGATACGCTTCCGTCGTCGCCTGTATTTTCTTTTCCTCACCGCGCCCGACTTCGGGAATAATTATAGGCGGGTGCGGAACCATTACCGCATTTACAATACCCATAAAAAACGCCTCCTTCTTCACGCATTATGTACTCTTTGTCTGCATTATAGTCCCGCGTTTGTCGGCGTGCAACAAAAATGGCCGTGTCTTTGCAGCGCGTACGAAAATTTATTCTTATACTTGACTCTGACGTTGCGTCATAGTTTATAATAAAGCTGCGCGAGGAGGAGAGGTTTATATGAAAACAGTAAACGAAGTGAGCAAATTGGCGGGAGTGAGTATACGCGCTCTGCATTATTACGACAAAATCGGATTGCTTCACCCGACCGAGATTACTGAATCCGGATACAGGCTATATGACGATACGGCCTTGGAGCGGCTTCAGCAGATCTTACTGTTTCGGGAGCTTGAATTTTCTCTTAAGGCAATACGGGAAATTCTTGACAGCCCCAATTTTGACAGGGACAGCGCTCTTGAGCAGCAGATAGCGCTGCTCTCGCTGAAAAAAGAGCGCCTCGATAACCTTATAGCCTTCGCGCGCGATATAAAGTCGACAGGAGGAAAAGCAATGAATTTTGAAGCGTTTGATACGAAGAAGATAGACGAGTACACTGAGGCGGCCAAAAAGCGCTGGGGCGATACCCCGGCGTACAGGGAATTTGAGCTCAAAAGCAAAGGAAGAAGCAAGACCGACATGCAGATCATTAGCAGAAAACTGATGGCGCATTTTGAGGAGCTTGGAAAACTGAGGGGCACGGACCCTTCGTCCGAGGCGGCGCAGTCGCAGATACGGTCGCTTCAGCAGTTTATCACGGAAAATTTCTATGAGTGCACGCCGGAGATACTCTCCGGGCTCGGGAAGATGTACGCCGTCGGTGGCGAATTCACCGAGAATATTGACAGCGCGGGCGGCGCTGGCACAGCCGCTTTTGCGGAAAAGGTCATTGAATATTACTGCAAAAAGTAATTCCGCACAAGCAAATACACGCAAAACGGTCTCGTTTGCAAAAAAAATAAAGACACCCGAAAGGGTGTCTTTATTTTTGGAGCTGCTACCCGGATTCGAACTGAATACCTCTCCGGCAGCTCATTTACTGTACTTTTTCCAGCCGCTCGTTCACTCCAAACGTGGCGCTCATAAAGAATAGTCTATCCCCGCCCCGCGTCAGAATCCTTGACTGTATAATATTATTTGTAGTAAAATATTTTATATAATATGATAATAACAATTCAACTTATATAAATTGTCAGAATGAAAGGTGGTATCTTTTGTAAATATGAAGAAGAAAATTGTATCAATAATTTTGGTTTTTATCTTGATATTTTCAGTATCTGTTCCTGCATTGGCGTCAGATTATACTGATTTAGATGGGCATTGGGCGCAGGAATACATGGAGGATCTGGCAGGCAGAGGGTATCTGACCGGTTATGACAATGGAACCATGCGGCCTGATAATATGATTACCGCTTGTGAATCGCTTGTTCTCCTGTCAAGGTTCTATTCGCTCAGTGATTTTCAGTCGGATACTATTTATTCAGATTATAAAGAAATAGTCACGGAAAAAGTCCCGTCCTCTTTGTCATGGGCATACAAGTACCTTACGGTTTGTCTCGCGTCAGGTATTATAACCGAAAGTGACCTCAGCAGCATGGATTTAACCAGTAAAATTAAAAAGGAACAGTTGTCGGTTTTTCTTGTTCGTACTATGCAGCTTTCGGATAAAGCGGCCGAGCTCTCAGATACGAAACTGACTTTCAACGATACCGATAAGATCACCGAAAGTTATCGAAGTGATATTGCGGAATTGGTTTCCATTGGAATTATACAAGGAGACGATGATAACAATTTCAATCCACAGTCAAGTGTAACAAGGGCTGTGGCCGCCACTATGGTTTCCAGGGCTCTCGGCTATCTCAAAACATCGGATATATCTCTTACTATCGATGCTTATGACGACTTTTATCAGACAGAAGGCATTATTGCATCGGCCAACAGCAGCAGCCTTGAAATATCCGGTTTTGATGGGTTTGTAAGAGAATATACGATAACGAGCTCTGCTGATATCACGGTTAATAAAACTAAAAAAGCTCTTAGTTCCACTTATGACGGATGTTATGCGCTGGTAACCGTTAAAGATGGGGTTGTAAGCGCTGTTTCAATCGAAAGTGATTCCGATGCAAAATGGGTTCAGGGGAAAATCTACTCGTTATACACATCAAATTCTACAAATATACTTTACGTAGAAGATTTAGAAAGCGGTACGGATACAAAATATACAGTACCAAGCAATGCGGAAATCTCGCAGAACAATTCCAATGCAGTGTTTTCAGCGCTTACAAAAAATTATTTTGTCACGCTGAAACTGGAGAATGATAAAGTCACTAAAGTCCGCGCCATAAACACCGACAGTGAATTGAGCGGCAGTATTACGGAAATCGGTTACGGGACAGAAGTAACATTTAAAATTAAAGACAAAGCCGGCAGTACATATCGCTTTTTGTTGGATATATCCGATTTGCCGACTATTAAACGCGGAGACACAACAATCAGCATAGACCGTTTGAGTGTTGGTGATGAAGTGACCGTTTCCACAAAAAATTGTGATATCACATCAATCAAAGTGGGAGACAACTCGGATAAGATAACAGGAGAATTGACTTCAATTACTAAAACGACCAACGGGACAACATGGATTTTAACACTCGATAGCGGAACTATGAAAACGTTAACGGTCGATGAAAGCGCGGACGTTTACGACGAAGAAGACAAAGCAATTTTATTATCCGATATCGAGGTGGGGGATACGGTTTCTGTCGTCGTTTATGGCAGTACCATAACGGAAATTTATTTGGAAAGCGCACTTGCCTCGACGACCAAACTGACGGGGACCGTGCTGGCTATTGATACATCGAATCATACTATCACCCTGCTTAACAAATCCTCCAAACTCATTTATATTGATACATCACATGTTGCAAGAATTGTAGATTCCAGCACAGGGACATCGCTGTCGCTTTCATCGCTTAAAGAAAATGACAGTATCATTGCCTATGGATCATACAGTACTTCAACGAAATTTGCCGCAGTAACAATTATAGTTGAGGATTAATAAACTACTTTTTATACCATAAAAGAAAAAGATTATGAAGGGGACGCCAATTCCGCACAGGCCGTCTCCTTCATAATCTTTTTCTGCCGACATATAGTCTTTTGGCGATCGGTCACGACATGGGGGCTCTATCTGATAATTTCGCCTCGGCCAGCGGCGGAATCATTTAATCGCTTAGCGATTTCTGTTGGCAGCGCGTCCCATGGTCATTCTCACTCGTTCTTCCAGTCCATGGTTTCAACTGTTTTTATTCATAAAACTCACAAACGATTCGATGTCGTCCGGATTCTCGATATGGAACACCTCGGCGTCTCCGCCCACCGCATCGATCGTCCGCCGGTTGAATTTGGAGATACCCTGTCCCGGACCAATCTCAACAAACACGTTCACGCCAAGCTCCAGCATGGTATATACTGTATCTTCCCACATGACGGCATGAGCCACGTGCTGATCGAGCAGCGTTCTGATATCGTCGCCCTTCCGATAAGGCTTTGCGGTCACATTCGGAATATAGGTGATCCTAGGTTCCAGCACATCGACCTTATTCAGTTCCTTATGGAGCTTCGTGCCAGCTTCTTTCAGAAGGCTCGTGTGAAACGGGGCGCTGACTTTCAGGAACGTCACTTTTGCGCCAAGCGCTTTCGCCATCTCCACCCCTTTGTCGACTGCCGCATTATGTCCGGAAATGATGACCTGGCCGGGGCAATTATAATTGCTGCACTCGACGACGCCCGAGCCGGTAACGCGGCCCGCGATCTCCTGCACCTGAGCGCGCTGCAGCCCGGAGATAGCGGCCATCTTGCCGACCCCCATCTGCACGCACTCCTGAATCAGCGTGCCGCGCTTCACGACCAGCCCAACCGTATCCTCAAATTTCAGGGCGCCGGCACACACAAGCGCCGCGTATTCGCCGAGGCTGAAGCCCGCCGTCACATCCGCGCGGATTCCATAGCTCTCGACCACACGCAAAATCGCGATTTCCGTGGTATGTATCGTCGGCTGCTGATTGACTGTTTTGATCAGTTCCTCATCGGGCCCTTGAAAGCACATGCCGCTGATGTTTTTGCCCGTCACCCTGTCTGCGGCGCGGTAGACCTCCCGGGCCGCCTCATACCGTTCAAACACATCCTTGCCCATTCCGACATACTGAGAGCCCTGCCCAGGAAAGACAAATGCGATTTTCAAAAGCACTTCCCCTTTCTCGTCTGTGAGCTGCTTTGCGCCAACGAAGACGGGGATCGGTTCCCTGCGCCTTTAGTTGCGCCTGCTGTTTCCAGTATACTCCGGGGCTTCCGTCCCGGCAATAGGCTTTTGGCCCGGGTCGTTTTCGCCTACGCATTGTCAGACGCCGCCGGCCTATTTTCCTTTTGAAAACGTCTATTCCAACGATATATGCCAGATTTATGAAGTATTGGCATGATTTTACAGCCAAATTGTAGTAAAATGGTACACAGCGAACGGCGCGGCGGTCTGTGTCGAGAGGCGTGGCTCCTTACCGCGCAGGACACAGGCCGCCGGCCGGTAACGGAGAGAGGCAGAAACTTATAGGAAGTGAGAACCAAGCCATGAGAGAAGTTGGCATCGTCGGCGTCGGCCATACGAAATTTGGGAAATCTGAGGTCCCGTTTTTGCATATGCTCTGCGACGCGGGCATCGAGGCAATGGACGACGCGGGAGCAAGAACCGGAAAAAGCAACGTCATTGATCAGGTGTTCGTCGCCTCAATGGGTGCGGGGATGCTGAATCACATCAGCGGCTC
>JAYFRC010000009.1:0-4643 GCA_034926415.1 Oscillospiraceae bacterium | reverse complement strand
GACTCGCTACCTCCACCTTGGCAAGGTGGCGCTCTACCAGATGAGCTACGCCCGCAGGGAACAGAAAATATCTTACCAGATGCGCGGGTTTTTGTCAAGAGAAAAGCAGCGAGCCGGGAAGCGTGTTTTCTGGCAGATACTGTCCGCCATGCCGTGAAACGCGGGGTCAGGCGCCGACCTCGGCGGGGAGATCCCATTCAACGTCTATTATGCGCGTATCGCCCGTCTTGCCCTCGTCGGGGTAATACTTGACCGTAAAGTTTTCGCCTTTCCCGGACGCCTCCAGCGCCGCCGCAACGTCGGTGCGGACCGAGTCCGCCGTGCCGTTTAGATAACTGACGTGCGCCACGACGCCGCTCTTGCCGCCGACTATCGCGTCCGCCACAAGCCCGCCTATTGCGTCGCTCGTCGTCGTGTTGACGATGGCGTCCATCTGCTCCTTGGTCACGGCATAGCTTATCGTTATCGCCGCCTCAAAGTACGTGCGCTCCTGAGCCACGGTATAGGTTATGTAGCTCACCGCCCACGAGCCCAGCGGGTCCTCGAGCTTTACCTCCACGCATGCGTTGTCGAGGTCTGCGGTCACCGCGGGGGAATCCTCGTAATCGTAGAACCTCACCACTCCAGACCCCGTACGCGCGTCCACAAGCACCATGAGGTCGTTCACAAGGCTCTGATAATCTTCGGCTCTCAGTGTGTCCGTGTCCTCGTTCTCCCAATACTGGCTCGTGTGGGGCGTCACAGAGGTATAATCGCGGTCGAGCATCGACGCGCAGCCCGTAGAAAACAGCATGGAGGCCGCCGACGCTAGAGCAAGTATTCTTTTCGTTTTCATGGCGCGGCCTCCTTTTGAGTATTTGTACGAAAAACCGGGGAGACGCGAACCCGCTTTACAGGCTCTTTTCCGAATGTTCGCCGAAGCCCTCGCCGAGGACTTCGTACGCCTGGTACACTATGACGAACGCCTTGGGGTCGCAATCGCGCACGATGCGCTTTATGGCGACTATCTGGCGGCGCTTGAACGCGACCATGACGACCTTCTTTTCCTTTTTCGTGAATGCACCCTCGCCGTCGAGTATCGTCACGCCTCTGTCCATTTTAAGAAGCTCGGTTATTATCGGCTCAGGCGTGTCGGAGATTATATACGCCACCTTCGCGTTGTTCGGCCCGTAGATAACGGCGTCCATAACTATGGACGTTATATACAGCGCCACAATGCCGTACAGCGCGTTGTGCACGTTGCTGAACACAGCTGCATACGCGCAGACGACGACAAGGTCGAGCACTAGGCAAAGCTTGCCTATCGACAGGTGTCCGAACTTGAATTTGAGCAGGCGCGCGGCGAGTTCCGTGCCGCCCGTCGTCGTGTCGACTAGCATCAGCATTCCGCCCGACAGGCCCATCAGCGCGCCGCCGTAGATGCATGCGAGCAGCGGCTCTATCGCCTGGAACGTGTGCAGCGCGGCAAGCCCGTCTATCATCAGCGAGCCGATAAACATCGCAAAAAGCGAGGATATCAGCGCCTTTTTGCCGAGAAGGATAAGGCCGATGATAAACAGCGGCACGTTCATGATGATTATCATAACGCCTATCGGCCACGCCGGGACGAGCGCATTGATTATCTGCGCTATGCCCGTCACGCCGCCGAAAGCGATATGGTTCGGCACGAAGCACCAATCGAAGCCCACGGCGTATATTGCCGAGCCCACGATTATTACCGCGTACTCGTATATGACTCTCAGAACAGGATTCTTGACTTTCATTTCGATCTCTCTCCCGCGGCGAAAGCCCCGCAAATTACATAAGCTCCATCTGGCGCTCCTCGCTGTCCTCTTCCTTTACGACCGCTCCGGCCGCGGGCAACGACCGCGCCCGGTAGCGGGGTATGTTCGTTATACTCGTTTCCTCAGTCGCGCATACGCGCTCGAGATGATATTTCGGCTTTATCGAAAACACTATCACGCCCTGTGTCGAGCGCGTAGCCTTCGGCGCGATAAGCGCCGTGTTTATTATCAGCGCGCGCGGCTCGTTCGTATACATGGCAATTTCTCGCTCGCCCTCTAGCAGCATTATCCCCGCAAGCGGAAACTTGTCGCAGTACGCGCCCGTCAGCTTGCGGCGGTTGGACGTGGTCTTGTACGCGGCCAGCGGCACGCGCGCCGCGCGGCCGTTTGCGAAGAAAAACAGAAGGTGCGCCGAGTATTCCCCGGGAAGCGCCATGAACACCACGTTTTCGCCCTCGTCCATGCCGAGCTTGACCGGAAGGTAGTCTCCTAGCACCGACGCTTTCGCGTCCTCGAAATCGGACAGGCGCGCCTTGTAGACCTGGGCCTTGTCGGTAAAGAACATAACGGCTTCGGAATTCGTCGTCTCAAACGTCTGACGCAGCTCGTCGCCGTCCTTGAACTTCTGCTCTCCGCTCATGCGCAGCGACTGCGGCGTTATCTTTTTGAAATAGCCCTCGCGCGACAGGAAGACCAACACAGGGTAGTCCTCGACGTGCTCCTCCTCGACGTATTCCTCGACCTCGTGGCTGTAAATTATCTCGGTCCTGCGCGGCTCCGCGTACTTTTTCCTGACCTCGGTCAGCTCGTCCACGATTATCTTTTTGACACGTCGCGGGTCGGCTAGGATTTCCTTAAGGTCGGCTATCTCAGCGGCAAGAGCGTCGACTTCCTCGACGCGCTTTAATATATACTCGCGGTTGATGTTGCGAAGCTTTATTTCCGCCACGAACTCGGCCTGCGTCGCGTCTATGCCGAAGCCTATCATCAGGTTCGGCACAACGTCGACCTCGGCCTCGGTGTCGCGTATGAGCTTCACGGCTTTATCGATGTCGAGCAGTATCTTTTTAAGCCCTTTCAAAAGATGGAGCTTGTCCTCCTGCTTTTTCATCACGCTGTAAACGCGGCGGCGGACGCACTCCGTGCGCCAGGCCGTCCACTCGTCGAGTATCTCGCCTACGCCCATAACGCGCGGCATTCCGGCGATGAGGATATTGAAGTTGCAGGAAAGCGTGTCCTGAAGCGTCGTCTGTTTGAAAAGTCTGGACATCAGATTGTCCGGGTCGATGCCGCGCTTTAAATCTATCGTCAGCTTGAGGCCGTTTAAGTCGGTCTCGTCGCGCATATCGGAAATTTCCTTCGCCTTGCCTGCCTTGATAAGCTCCGCTACCTTGTCGAGTATGGCCTCGACCGTTGTAGTATAGGGTATTTCGTATATCTCTATGAGGTTGTTCGCTTTGTCATATCGGTACTTGGCGCGCAGCTTTATCGAGCCGCGGCCGGTCGAGTACACCTCGCGCAAAGACGCGTCGTCGCAGATGACCTCGCCGCCGGTCGGAAAATCGGGCGCGAGCAGCGTGCTCGCAATGTCGTGCTTCGGGTTTTTTATAAGGGCTATCGCCGTGTCGCAGACCTCGCCGAGGTTAAAGCCGCAAAGCTGCGACGCCATGCCGACGGCGATACCCTGGTTGGCGGAGACTAGAATGTTCGGGAACGTGGTCGGCAGGAGCGACGGCTCCTTAGCAGTATTATCGTAATTGTCGACAAAATCGACGGTGTCGCGGTCGATGTCTCGGAAAAGCTCCGCACAGATGGCGGAGAGCTTGGCCTCGGTATAGCGCGAGGCGGCGCAGGCCATATCCCTCGAGTAGACCTTGCCGAAGTTGCCCTTGGAGTCCACAAACGGCGTCAGCAGCGCGCCGTAGCCTTTAGAAAGGCGCACCATCGTGTCGTATATAGCGGCGTCGCCGTGGGGGTTTAAGTGCATGGTCTGGCCGACTATGTTGGCGGATTTCGTCCGCGCGCCGGTCAGCAGCCCCATCTTGTACATCGTGTACAGCAGCTTTCTGTGCGAGGGCTTGAAGCCGTCTATTTCGGGTATCGCTCGCGACACGATGACCGACATCGCGTAGGGCATATAGTTTATCTCGAGCGTGTCGGTTATCGGCTGCTCCAGCACTTCGGCGTGCAGTCCCACGACGTTCGCGTTGTCGTGTCCCGACGCTGTGTTTTTCGGAGTTTTGTCGCTTTTTCTCATCTCATTACCTCTGCTGTTCTATGGAAAATATTCGCTGGCGTTAGCGCAAAAGCGTGTGCGGCGGGAGTCTGCTCCCTCTGGTATATCAAAAATATTCTTAACTGATAAATTATATCACGGCGGAACGTATTTTGGCAAGGCGAGGCGCGCCGCCGCCGCGTCTAGCGTCAGCTTTCGCGCGAAGCCTTCGTTTATGCGCAGAACATCGCCTTTATTCGCAAATTCTCCGCAGCGATAAAACGGCGGGGCATCCTGTGCGCTAATCCAATGATAACGCAATGGCGAGCATAGGTATGTAAGAATATACATATAAATAAAAATCCAACTGAGCGGAAAAGGTGCAAAAGCAAAGCGGTGCAATACATATAATAACTCTTATCAGCGCAGATAATGCAGAACTCATGACCAGAAGGCCAAAAATCTCAATAAACTTACGACAATATAAAAAGGCAGAACCCCTGTTGGGGTGCTGCGCTTTTTTTGGCAAGTCCGGTCACACTAAATGAAATCATTGCCACTAACATTACGCTCGCCCATATTTTGTTATGCTTACTCATCTTCATTATCCAATTTTGCCTCTATGCTTTTTTGCTTTTTCTTAT
>JAYFRC010000063.1:0-30155 GCA_034926415.1 Oscillospiraceae bacterium | reverse complement strand
CATAGATATGCGGGGGATGAAAAAGCCCAATATGATACAAAACAAAAATTTATTGACGGGAGAGATAAATTTATGGGACAGCTTTTTGAAGCCGTGATGATGATATGCTTTGGACTCTCGTGGCCGTCGGCGGTCAGAAAGTCGTGGGTCTCGAGAACTGCACGCGGCAAGAGCCTGCTGTTCGAATGTCTGATCCTTTCCGGCTATATATGCGGTATAATCGGGAAAATAATAACCCACAACGTTAGCTACGTTTTGATACTGTACGTTATTAACTTGGCCGTCGTTTTCGTTGACTTCCTGCTACTGCTTCGCAACATGGGGCTCGACCGCGCCGCCGACCGCGCCGCCGCGCTGAAAATGGCGAAAGAAGAAAACACGAGCGGGGAGAACTGACGGATGGAGCTCATACATATAAAGGGCGACACATGGGCGGCCGACACAAAGGGGCTGACGATCCCGTTCTACAAGCTCAGCGACAGAGATATTGTCATGCTGGACACAGGCTACGCACGCCCGCAGCGCGAGGAGTTTGCGGAGTTCCTGCCAGAGCACGGACTGCGCCCTAGAGGCGTCATAATCTCGCACACGCACCGTGACCACTCGGGCAACGCCGAATACTTCAAAAAACTTTATGGCTCCCTCACGGCCGCCGGAGAGTACGAGGCGAAGGTCGCGAGTGATTTCAACCTTTGCAGACCGACATACGGTTCGATGACTATTGGCGAGGCCGCCGTGCTGAGGGATTTTTTATACACCGCAGACGTCGCAATAGCGCCGGAACAGGACAGGATTTCCTTCTGCGGTGTGGAGTTCGGGATAATACAGCTGCCGGGGCACACGCCGGGACAGATTGGTATAGTCACGCCCGACGGCGTCGCGTATCTTGCGGACGCCCTCATGGGCCAGACGATGCTTGACTTTGCCAAGCTGCCGACCGTGGACGACCACGCCGAAGACCGAAGGACTAAGGAGAGCCTGCGTGCCCTGAAATACGACAAGTACGTCCTAGCCCACAAGGGAGTGCCGGACGACCTTGGCGCGCTAATTGACAAAAATCTTGCGTTTCTCGACGAGCGTGCGGAATTTCTGCTCTGCACACTTAAAGACGGAATGAGCTTCGGTGAGTGGGAGGAAGCCTTTTACCGCGCCGCCGGTATGCGGACGACGCACCCGCTGCTTTGCGGAGTGTACGACCGCAATTTCCGCAGCTTCACATGCTGGCTTGCGGACACTGGTAGCGTGGAGATAGCGCGCGTCAACGGCGTGAACCACTACACAAAAAAATAAGAACAAATTTCAAAAACAGGGCGTATTTGGAAGAACACGCGCCCTGTTTTTTTGCGCGTATCCGGCATAATAAAAACCGGGGTGACGCAAAAATGTCAGTTAAAAAAAGAGTGATAATATTGTGCGCGCTGCTGTTTTTCATATTCGTCGAAACAGCGGCGCTATCGGGCTCTGACTCGACTGAGGCGGTCGCGGCTATGACGAGCGAGAACGCGGAGGAGACAAAATATGTCGCGCTGACGTTCGACGACGGTCCGAGAGCCTCGACGACGGGCAGGCTGCTCGAGGGGCTCGCAGAGCGTAACGCGCATGCCACTTTTTTTGTAATCGGACGGCAGATAGAGGGAAACGAGGAGCTTATAAAGCGCATGGCCGCGCAGGGGGATCAGGTAGGCAATCATACTTACAACCATATAAAACTTAAGGGCTCCGATTATAGCACGGTGCTTCAGGAGATAAACAAGACCGACGTCATTCTCCGCCAGCTTCTTGGCGACGGTGACTACTGGCTCCGCCCGCCATATGGCCTTATCGACGAAAAGTACCGCTCACTGGTATCAACTCCGATGATTGCGTGGTCTGTCGACCCGGAGGACTGGAAAAAACTTAATACTGAGGCCGTGGTCAAGGCTGTGTTGGCAAACGCGGGAGACGGCGATATAATACTTCTCCACGATTTTTATCCGACGAGCGTCGACGCGGCGTTGGAGATAGTCGACAAAATGCAGGCAGAGGGCTATGAATTTGTAACGGTAAAAGAGCTGTTTGAACTCAAAAAAATCACGCCGCAGCGTGGGAAAATATATCGTTGTGCATAAAAGCTTGAATAAAATTGGAGTTTATACAATAATACGGCCAATTATACAGAAATTATTGGAATAAAAATGGAAAACCCCTTGCATTTTCGCTCACGTTGTGTATAATCAATAACGTGTATATTTGGAAGATTTGCACGAAAAGCTGAAAAGGAGATTATACAACATGAAAAGAATCAAGGTATTTGCTCTTATTCTATGCGCCGCTATGATGGCCATAATGATGTTCGGCTGCGGAAGCAGTTCGACTCCCACATCGAAGGTAAGCACTGTGACCGACGGCGTTCTGACCATGGGCACCAACGCCGCTTTTCCTCCGTATGAGTATTACGATGGCGACAAGATAGTAGGCATCGACGCAGAGATTGCCCAGATGATAGCCGACAAGCTCGGCATGACGCTCGACATTCAGGATATGGAGTTCGGCTCCATAGTCAGCTCCGTCCAGGGCGGCAAGATTGACATCGGCATGGCCGGAATGACCGTTACCGACGAGCGCAAGGAGAACGTCGACTTCACCGACTCCTACGCCACCGGAATTCAGGTCGTCATTGTAAAGGAAGATTCCGGCATTAAGTCCCTCGACGACCTCCAGGGCAAAATAATAGGCACTCAGGAGGCCACCACCGGCTATATCTACGCTTCTGATACCGTTGAAAAAGGCGGTTTCGGCGAGGAGAACGTCGTTGCCTACACCAACGGCGCGACGGCTGTTCAGGCGCTTGAGGACGGCAAAGTAGACGCGGTCATCATTGACAACGAGCCTGCCAAGGCGTTCGTAGCGGCCAACGAGGGCCTGACCATACTCGATACCGAGTATGTCACCGAGGACTACGCAATAGCTGTGTCCAAGGATAATCCCGACCTCCGCGACGCCATCAACACCGCGCTCAACGAGCTCATCGAGGACGGCAGCGTCCAGACCGTGCTCGACAAGTATATCCACGAATAATCCGAAATAAAACAATGGCAAGGGGGCGGCTTTCTGCCGCCCCCTTATCTTCGAAAAGCCATGCTCCGGCAAAGGGCGCAAAGATTTTTCGCCCCTTGCCGAAGTATGGAAGAAAAGAGAAAGAGAGGCGGAGAAATGTCGGAATGGTTTGCCAAAATGTCGGAATGGTTTGCCAAGCTGGAAAGCGATTTCATACAGACCTTCATAACGGATAACAGATACATGTATTTCGTGCGCGGTCTCAAGATAACGCTTGAGGTCACGCTTATGGCGGTCGTGCTCGGCATAGTGCTGGGCGTCGTCGTGGCGGTAATACGCTCCGCGCATGACCAGCAGAGAACGGGCAGGAGCAACTTCCTCCTCGGATTCCTAAACGCTGTATGCAGGGTATATGTTACGGTCATCCGCGGCACGCCGACGATGGTACAGCTGCTTATAATGTGGTTTGTCGTCATGGCCTCGGTCAGAACAAGCGACGCGAATATGATACGCTGTGCCGTGCTGACCTTCGGAATAAATTCCGGCGCGTATGTGGCGGAGATAGTCCGAAGCGGATTGATGTCCATAGACGCGGGGCAGATGGAGGCTGGGCGCTCGCTCGGCCTAGACTACGCAAAGACGATGCGATTTATCATAGTGCCGCAGGCATTCAAAAATATTCTGCCCGCCCTCGGCAATGAGCTTATAACGCTGCTGAAGGAGACATCGATAGTAACGGTCATCGGACTTAAGGACATAACCAAAGGCGCGACGATAATCCAGGGCGTTGCTTATCAGGCGATGATGCCTCTGCTGGCGGCGGCCGCCATATATCTCGTTATGGTAATGCTGCTGTCGTGGCTGCTTTCAAAGCTCGAAAGGAGGATGCGCGCAAGTGATAGACGTTAAGGACTTGCATAAGAGCTTCGGCAAGACCGAGGTTCTGTGCGGTATCACCGAACACATCGAAAAGGGCGAAAAGGTAGTCGTCATAGGCCCGTCCGGAAGCGGAAAGTCGACCCTCCTGCGCTGTCTCAATATGCTCGAGACGCCGACAAGCGGCGACATCGTGTTCGACGGGGTGTCGATGACCGAGCCGAAGACCGACATAAACAAAATGCGCCGCCGGATGGGCATGGTGTTTCAGCACTTCAACCTTTTTGCAAATCTCAATATCCTCGACAACATGACTCTCGCGCCTGTGCAGCTCAAGCTGAAAAGCAAGGCTGAGGCGACGGACGAGGCGATGCAGCTTCTCGAGCGCGTGGGGCTTGCAGACAAGGCTGGCAGCTTTCCCGTGCAGCTCTCGGGCGGCCAGAAGCAGCGTATAGCCATAGTGCGCGCGCTTGCCATGCATCCGGACGTGATGCTGTTTGACGAGCCCACATCCGCTCTCGACCCGGAGATGGTCGGCGAGGTGCTCGAGGTCATGAAGAAGCTCGCTCGAGAAGGCATGACTATGGTCGTCGTAACACACGAGATGGGCTTTGCCCGCGAGGTCGCGACACGCGTGCTCTTCATGGACGGCGGCGTCATAGCCGAGCAGGCTTCGCCCGATGAGTTTTTCGCTAACCCGAAAAACCAGAGGACACAGGATTTTTTAAGCAAGGTATTGTAAAAAATGCTCAGTGAACAACTGGATACCTATCCTGACGCGCCCGCATTGAAAACTGCGGGAAAAATCGAGGAAAAATGGGCGTCAAAGGATGATTTGAGCGACAAAAACCGGGGCGCGGAAATGTTCCGCGCCCCGGTATGTTTATTTTTTTATATCAGTGGAGGATACTTAGCAGAAGGGTCAGCACTATGAACGCCGCACCGATCCACTTAGTTGCGCGCGCCATCTTGGCGTCAGCGGTCTTGGCTTCGTGCTGGCTCATGAAAGAGTCTGCCACGCCCGCGATAGCACCGGAAAGGCCTGCGCTCTTGCCGGACTGAAACAGGATTATAAAAATAAGAATAAGGCCACAGATAACCTGCAACACGGTAACGATAGTAGCAACCATAAAATTTCCTCCTGATTTTGCGTTATATAAGCGCGAAAGCGCGCAAAAACTCATTCGACAGATATTTATGATACCATATACGGACGAGGATTTCAAGAGTAAATCTCTAGAAAAACCTCAGAAAAATTTTATAAAAAGTAAGAACAAATGTTTGCATTTCGGAAAAGAGCATGCTATACTTATAAAAATAGAACAGATGTAACATGGCGTGCCGAAAGGCAGACGGGAGGTAGTTCCTATGGAGCATAAAAAGATGCAGATGCAGATTTACCGCTATATCGTGGACTGCGTAAAGGCGCAGGGCTATCCGCCCTCCGTCCGCGAAATAGGGCTCGCGGTGGGGCTCAAGTCGCCGTCCACTGTTCATTTTCATCTCAAAAATCTTGAGGAAGCCGGATACATTGAAAAAGGCGCCGGAAAGGGCCGCGCCCTGAGGCCAATAAAAGATATTGGCGAAGTCGGCGCGCAGCGTACGGAGCCCGTGAAAAAGCAGGAAAAAATAACGGCTATTGGCGACGAGGCGGAACCGACCGAGGACAGGGTGCCGATAGTGGGAAATGTCGCCGCAGGCTCCCCCATACTTGCGCAGGAGTGCATTGAGGATTACCTTACTTTCGATACCGGCGGCGACGCGAGTCAGTATTTTGCGCTCCGCGTGCGCGGCCTGTCGATGAAGAACGCCGGAATACTTCCCGGCGACCTAGTTATCGTCAAAAAGCAGCAGGACGCGCACAACGGGCAGATCGTCGTCGCCCTCATCGGCGAGGAGGCCACGGTGAAGCGCTTTTCACGCGAAAACGGAGAGATCTGGCTCCTGCCGGAGAATGAGGATTTCGACCCGATAGACGGAACGGAGGCGGTCATTCTCGGACGCGTCACCGCAGTAGTGCGGCAATACTGATGTGGATTTGCGGCGGGCGGATATTATCCGCCCGCCGTGTTTTTGCCGTTGTCTTAAATATCGGATAAAAGGGAATAACAGCAATGATTTTAGCGAATTGATGATTGTTTTTATTCGCCTCAGCGTGTATACTATTCAAAGTCATTACAAAAGCGGGAGGAATGGTTTTCCGATGTCTGAACTTAAGAGCAACGAAGGCAAAGACGAAATTATCGAGGTGGACGGCGTAAAGTGGAGCCGCCTTCCTATCAAGACCCACGTAGTCACAGACGCCGACGATATAGCCGATGTCGCCGCGAAATACGCGGGGCCGGAACTTCGTGACGGCGATATACTTTTCATATCCGAAAAATGCGTTGCATGCACCCAGAAGCGTGCGATAAAGATGGAGGACATAAAGCCGAGGAAGCTCGCGGTCATACTTTCAAGGCACGTTACGAAAACGCCTCACGGCATCGGGCTTGGCATACCGGAGACGATGGAGATGGCGCTGCGCGAATGCGGTACGCTCCGCATACTCTTTGCCGCGTTCTGCTCCGTCATAGGCAAGCTCTTTCACAAGAGCGGGTGGTTTTACATTGTCGCGGGGCCGAAAGCCTCGTCCATCGACGGCCCATGCCACAACACGCTCCCGCCCTATAACCACTATGTCGTGCTGGGCCCCTCCGACCCGGACGAAACAGCGAAGCGCATAGCGGAAGCCGTCGGACAGAAGGTCATGATAATAGACCTCAACGACCTCGGCGGAAATATCCTCGGAGCGTCCGATTCGAGCATCGACCGCGAATGGGCGGTGCGTGCGCTTAAGGACAACCCGCTTGGACAGAGCCACGAGCAGACGCCGATGGGGATACTCAGAAAAGCGGAATAAAGGCGATATGGAATCGGCGCAAACACAGGGACATTCTACTCCGATTGCCCGCAATAAAAAAATCCGGCTGCTTTCGAGCAGCCGGATTTTTAATGCGTGATGCGCGGAATTATCTGTAATACGCGGCGCCGCTTTCAAAGACCGGCATATACTTCTCGCCGGGGATGTTTCTGGCGACGAACTTGCCGCAGCGCTCGATATGCCCCATTTTGCCGAACACGCGGCCGTCGGGACTGAAAATGCCCTCAATTGCCTGGACCGAACCGTTGGGGTTGTACTCGACGTCCATCGTCGGATAGCCGCGCCAGTCGACGTACTGGGTGGCTATCTGGCCGTTCCTGAACATATCGACTATGGCCTCGTCACCGGCGACAAAGCGCCCCTCGCCGTGGGACACGGGTACGCGATAGAGCTCGTTCGGCTTGCACATGGACATCCATGGCGACTTTACCGAGGCCACGCGCGTTGTGACATAGCGGCTCTGGTGGCGGCCAATAATGTTATAGGTCAGGGTCGGGAAAGAGCTGTCTACGGCGCATATCTTGCCTGTGGTGAGAAGGCCGAGCTTAAGCAGAGCCTGGAATCCGTTACAGATGCCCATCATAAGGCCGTCACGGTTGTAAAGAAGTTCGTGGACTGCCGCGGAAATGCGGGGATTGCGGTAAAAGCTGCAGATGAATTTGCCTGAGCCGTCGGGCTCGTCTCCGCCGGAGAAGCCGCCGGGCATGATTATCATCTGGCTGCCTTTTATAGCTTTTTCAAGCTCTGCCACGGATTCCTCGAGAGCCGGGGCGGAGAGGTTGCGGATGACGTAAATCTCAGGCTCTATTCCGGCCTTTTCAAGGGCGCGGGCGGTGTCTGTCTCGCAGTTGGTGCCGGGGAACGCCGCGATGACGGCGCGGGGCTTCGCGAACTTCTGCGAGGCGACAAGGGGCGAATACTCGTGGCAGGTTATCGAGTTCGTGCGGACGGACATGCCGGCCTTGGTCGGATAGACGCTCTCAAGGGGAGCTTCCCACGCGTCGAGCAGGGACTGTATCGAAAACTCCTGTCCCGTGACATAGAACGACGGCTTGGCGGAGGTGTTGCCCAACACTACAGCGCCTGTAGTTGGATTGGGCGTTTCGGTACACTCGGCTATTATTGCGCCGGGGCAGGAACCAAACAGCGTTTCCGGGTCTATGCTGCCGGAAGCGAGAAAGCCTATGCCGTTGCCGAAGCTCATCTTCATGAGGCCTTCCGCGGCTCCGCCGGATGTCACGGCCCAGGCCGAAAGGACGGTCCCGCCCTCGCACAGCCTGTGGAATGCGCGCCAGCAGGCGCGTATATCGCCGTAGGACTCGCTGTCGGGTTTGAACATGCACACGGCATGGTCGGCGCCCTTAAAGTCAGCTGAAATAATGGAGGAAGCCTTTGAGGGAGCTATGGAGAAGGAGATGAGGGTTGGAGGCACGTCCATGTCGTTGAAGGAGCCGGACATGGAGTCTTTGCCGCCGATGGCGGCCGCGCCAAGCCCAAGCTGCGCGTCCAGCGCGCCGAGCATCGATGCAAAAGGCTTGCCCCAGCGCTCAGGGTCGTCACGGAGCTTTTCAAAATATTCCTGAAGAGTCAGATAGTATGTTTCGGGGCTGCAGCCTGCGGCCACAAGCTTGGCCAGCGATTCGATTACGGCGTTTTTCGCGCCGGTAAACGGATCGGCGGAGGAAAGGTCGGGATCAAAGCCGAAAGACATGACGGAGCAGTCCTCGGTCTCGCCCATGGCGGGGATAAGCGCGGCCATGACCTGGGAGGGACTACGCTGCGTTTTGCCGCCGTAGGGCATAAGGATAGTGTTCGCGCCTATCGTGCTGTCAAATCGCTCGACAAGGCCGCGCTGAGAGCAGATATTCTTGTTTTTGGCAAGGGCGAAGAAGCGGTCGCCTACCGATAGAGAAGACTTTTCGGGTTTGCTCCCGTCGCTTCTGTCGGCAATAAATACGGAGGCGTGCTTTTCCGCGCCGGTCGAGGACAGAAACTCGCGGTCGAGGTCGACGATGACCTTGCCGCGCCAGCGCATTACCATGCGGGGCTCTGCCGTTACTGTAGCGACCTGATAGCATTCGAGGTTTTCTCTGTCTGCGGCGGCGATGAATTTATCCTTGTCGCCGGCGCGGACAACGACGGCCATGCGCTCTTGGGACTCGCTGATGGCTATTTCTGTGCCATCGAGGCCGTCGTATTTCTTGCGTACCTGGTCGAGGTCTATATCGAGGCCGTCGGCCAGCTCGCCTATGGCTACGGAGACGCCGCCCGCGCCAAAGTCGTTGCAGCGGCGTATCATGCGCGTGACGTTCTTGTCGCGGAAGAGGCGCTGTATCTTGCGCTCCTCCGGGGCGTTGCCTTTTTGCACCTCTGAAGCCATGGTCACAAGCGAGGTCATGTTGTGGCTCTTTGAAGCGCCTGTGGCTCCGCCGATGCCGTCGCGGCCGGTGCGGCCGCCGAGAAGGAGCACGACGTCGCCGGGCTCGGGGCGCTCGCGCACGACGTGGTCTGCGGGAGCAGCGCCGACAACGGCGCCGACCTCCATATGCTTTGCTATATATCCGGGATGATAGAATTCCTTGACTATGCCGGTGGCAAGGCCTATTTGATTGCCGTAGGAGGAGTAGCCGGCGGCGGCCCTTGTCGCTATCCTGCGCTGGGGCAGCCTGCCGGGAATGGTCTCGGACACGGGAACGGTCGGGTCGCCGCAGCCCGTGATGCGCATGGCCTGGTATACGTACGAGCGGCCGGAGAGCGGGTCGCGTATCGCGCCGCCGACGCATGTGGCCGCGCCGCCAAAGGGCTCTATCTCGGTCGGGTGGTTATGGGTCTCGTTCTTGAACATGAGGAGCCAATCCTGTGCCTTTCCGTCGACGGCAACGTCCATGTGGACAGAGCAGGCGTTTATCTCCTCGGATTCGTCTATCCGCGGCAGCTCGCCGCGCTTTTTTAGGACCTTGGTGCCGAGCGTGGCCATGTCCATGAGCGTTCTGGGACGTGCGTCGGCCTTTTCCTTGCCGTAGACCTCCTCGCGCACGGCGAGGTATCTTTTGTATGCCGCCTGTATCTCGTGGTCCTCGATATCAACGCTGTCGATCTGAGTGGAAAACGTTGTATGGCGGCAGTGGTCGGACCAATAGGTGTCTATGAGCTTAAGTTCGGTTACGGTCGGGTCGCGGTTTATTTTTTTGAAGTGCGCCTGAAAGCAGCCGAGGTCGTCCATATCCATTGCAAGGCCGTATTTCTCGTGCACGGAGAAAAGCTCCGCGCCGTCCATGGCGGCAAAATTATCTATAACGGGAACGTCGGAGGGAACGGGATACTCCCGCTCAAGTGTCTCGGGCTTGTCCATCGAAGCCTCGCGTGATTCGACCGGGTTTATGAGGTCGGAACGTATTTTCGCCATGTCGTCTCCAGAGAGCTCGCCGTAAAACGCGTATATCTTCGCGCTGGCGACAAGCGGACGGTCGGCGCAGGTCATCATCTGGATGCACTGCGCGCAGGAATCTGCGCGTTGGTTGTACTGGCCGGGCACGGACTCCACGGCCAGAACGGCGACAGCGCCGTCGAGCGCGGGAAGCTCCTCGTCAAAACAGTCGTCGCACTGGGGCTCAGAAAATACCTCCGTGCGTGCGGCAGCATAAGAGGCGTCATCTATACCTTCAACATCATAGCGGTTGAATATGCGCACTCCAGTAAGCCCGGTAAGCCCGAGAGTCCCGGCAAGATCCTTGAGAAGCGCCTGCGCCTCGACGTCAAAACCCTTTCTTTTTTCAGTGTAACATCTGTAAACCCTGCTCATTGTTTAAGACCATTCCTTTCGATTCGCGTCCGCAGCTTCCGACCCAGGCGGACAGCTGCAATTAAATCAAAACAAGTTCTAACCCAAACTTATTTTTACCCGTTGATATGCAGCTTCCAGCTGCTGAAATCGTAAAAGGCGCAGGCAGCGGTGGGCGTTATATCGTCCGCGGCTCCGTCAGGCATGACATAAGACTGCGTCTTGAAGGCTATCGGAATTATCGGCTCGTCGCTCTGAAAACGAGTCTGGAGCGCAAGGAAGGATGTGCTCCGGTTTGAGTCCGGAGCTGCTGCGGCGCTTTTTATCAGCATATCGAGCGCGGCGTCGGAAAAGCCTCCGTAGTTAAGGCTTCCACCGGTGCCGACGAGCGCGGAACAGTTGAAATCCGAGGTCATCTTTACCTCGCCGTAGTAGAGGTCGAAATTTCCTGCGCCGAGAGCCGCGGCGTACTGGTCGTAGGGCAGCTCCTCGACAGTGATGTCTATGTCGTACAGCGAGAGCGCCGACGCGATATATTTCGCTGCGGAGACCTTGAAGCTATTGTCCGAGCATACTATCATAGTCGCCCTATGTTTCGAGCCGGAGTTCATGCCGCAGCCGCTCATGGCAGAGGCGAAGGATTCGGAGGAGTAAGTCTTTTCAATCGAGGACGGGTACAGCGCCGAGGCGGGAGACACCGGAAAAGCGGCGCTCTGCGCATGGCCGAGCAAAAATGCGCTGACTATATAATTTCTGTCCACGCCAAGAGAAAGCGCGCTGCGAACGGCGGCGTCGGAAAACAGCGAACTTTGGCAGTTAAAGCCGATATACTGGAGAATGGTCGTCGGCGCGTCCGTAGTCACAACGTCGCCGCTGTAAGACAGAGAGCCGGTGGCCGTAAGGTCGGTGGTAACAAAATGAAATTCGCGCGAGGAAAACTGATACGGCATCAGACTGCTGTCCGTCACGGAGGTAAGCTCTATACGCTCAAGCGGGAGCGATTTGCCCTGCCACCAGTTCGCGTTTTTCGCAAGATACGCCCCGTCGTCGTCCTTTGCATAAACGTAGGGTCCGGTGCCGACGGGAATGTCGTCGTCGGCGGTCGAGGCCTTTACAACCGGGATGTCAAGCAGCGCGGGAAGATCGTTGTTCGCAGTCTTCAGCGCTATCGTCACCGCGCCGTTTCCGGCGGAGACGGAGGATATCGATGAAAGCCGCGCGCCGTAGCGCGCGGAACTCATGGCGGATTTGACGGCGGAGGAGACGTCTGACGCGGAAAGCGCGCTGCCGTCGCTGAAAGTCACGCCGCTGCGGATGTTGAACGTGTATGACGTGAAATCGGCGGAGACCGTATAGCTGTCGCAAAGGACGTTATGCACGGCAAACGAGCGGTCGAGAACAAAAAGTCCTTCGTAGAGAAGCGAGCCGAGCACCTGCTGGGTCCCGTCGCTGCAATCCGTCGGGTTCCACGTTTCGCCGCTTATGTATGGCAGCGAAAAAGAGGTGAGCGCGGCCGACGCCGTCTGCTGGGAAGAGCTGTCGTCCGGTTCGGAAGATATTATTCCATCGGTCGAGCCGACGTCGTCTTTGGCGCAGCCTGCAAGCAAAAAGATGAGCGCCAGCAGAACGATAAATTGTCTTTTTCCGCGGTTCTTCATCCGAGACTCCTTCGCATCGCCCGTTTCAGGGCTTGAGGCATATCATGGCGGCCTGACTTCCGCGCGCGGTTCCGGCGACGCGGTGAGACCAGAAAAGATCGTTTTCGCAGCGCGTGCAGCGGTCGCAGACGGAAATATCCGTAAGACCGAAGGAGCGGAGTATCTGCGCATTCACGCCCTTCAGGTCGACGTGCCACTTTCCGCCCTCACGCTTTTCGATAAACGGTTCGGCGTCAACACCGTGGGCTTTTATAAGAGCTTCCGGTACGTCACCGTCGGTCTCGTAGCAGCATTTGCCGATGCCGGGGCCCACGGCGGCGACGATATCTTCCGGCCTTGAGCCGTAGAGCGAGCACATCTTTTCGGAGGCCCTGACCGCCGTGCCGAGCGCTGTGCCGCGCCAGCCCGCGTGCGCCGCTCCTATGCAACGGCGGACGGGGTCGAACAAAAGCACGGGGATACAGTCGGCGGAGAATACGACGAGCGTCATCCCCGGAATGTCGGTGACAAGGGCGTCGGCTTCGTAATCCGTCTCGCGGAAAAGGCCGTACCCTGCGTCGGCTTCCGAGACAGCTTTCACGTCGTCGCGGTGGACCTGCTTTGAAAACACGGTGCGTTTTTCGTCCACGTCTATGGCGGAACAGATTATCCGGTAGTTTTCAAGGACGGAGCCGTAATCGTCGCCGCGGTGCACGCCGAGATTGAGCGACGACCAGATGCCGCGGCTCACCCCGCCGGCGCGCGTTGTAAACGCATGGGCAAGGCCGGGACGCGAGAGCGAATCGGCGGTAATGTAGATAAGGCCGCCGTCCGCATGAGTCGTGAACATCATTTCTCGTTTCTGCCGCAGCACTTCTTGTATTTCAGTCCGCTTCCGCAGGGGCAGGGATCGTTGCGGCCGACTTTCTTGACCTTGCGCGGCTCTTTCTTGACGCTGTCGTCACCGCCAACGTTGTCGCCGCTTTCACGTGCGACGCGCTCGCGCTTGACTTCCTCGTTCTGGCGTATGCGGACGGTGAAGATGCGGCGGACTGTATCCGTCTGTATGGCGGCTATCATATTCTCGAACATATCGAAGCCTTCCTGCTTGTAGGCGTCGATAGGCTTTGTATTGGCGTAGGCGCGAAGATTTATGCCCTTGCGGAGCTCGTCCATGGCGTCGATGTGATCCATCCAGTACTCGTCGACGACGCGGAGCATCACGACGCGCTCCACCTCGCGCATGACGGGAGAGGTTAGCTCTTCCTCGCGCGCGGCGTAGGCCTTGTCGGCGGCCTCGCCGAATATGTCGGCGAACTGCTTTTCCTCCATGTCCTCAAGCTCCTGGTCGGTCACCTCGATGTTGACCTTGACGGGAACGACGGAATTAAAGGACTTTATCATTGCTTCCAGCCCCTCGCGATCCATATAATCGCGGTTCGAGCAGACGGTGTGAACTTCGGCCTCGATGACGCTGTGCATCATGGTGTTGATGTTGGACTTCATGTCTTTGCCGTCAAGCACCTCGCGGCGCTGGTCGTATATGAGCTCGCGCTGCTTGTTCATGACGTCGTCGAATTCGAGGACATCCTTTCTGACCTGGAAGTTCCTGGACTCGACCTTCTTCTGAGCGGACTCGATGGCGTTTGAAAGTATCTTCGCGTCGATGGGGGTGTCCTCGTCGACGCCCATGTTGTCCATCATGTTCATCACGCGATCGGAGCCGAACAGACGCATAAGATCGTCCTCCATGGCGACGAAGAACTGCGTCTCGCCGGGGTCGCCCTGACGGCCGGAACGGCCTCGAAGCTGATTGTCTATACGACGGGAATCGTGACGCTCGGTGCCGATGATAAAGAGGCCGCCCGCCTCCTTGACCTTTTTAGCCTCTATGGCGATCTCGGAGCGGTATTTTTCATTCGACTCTGCGAACATGCTTCTCGCTTTGAGCACGTCCTCGTTGTCGGTATCGGCGTAGCCCGTGGCTTCGTTGATAATATCCTCGTCGTAGCCGGCCTTGCGAAGGTCGCTTTTGGCAAGATATTCCGCGTTGCCTCCGAGCATTATATCGGTTCCGCGTCCGGCCATGTTGGTCGCGACGGTCACGGTGCCGAGCTTGCCGGCCTGGGCGATTATCTCGGCTTCCTTCTCATGGTTCTTAGCATTCAGCACATTATGCTTGATGCCCTCTTTTTTGAGCATCTCGGACAGCAGTTCGTTCTTTTCAATCGATACGGTACCGATGAGCACGGGCTGTCCCTTTTCGTGGCACGCCTTCGCCAGATTGACGACGGCGCGGTATTTTCCGGCCTCCGTCTTGTAGACGACGTCGGGATGGTCGATACGAACGATGGGCTTGTTGGTAGGTATCTCAATAATGTCGAGACGATATATGGATTCAAATTCCTCACGCTCCGTCAGCGCGGTGCCGGTCATGCCGGAGAGCTTTTTGTAAAGACGGAAATAGTTCTGGAAGGTTATTGAAGCAAGCGTCTTGGATTCGTGCGCGACCTCGACGTGTTCCTTGGCCTCTATCGCCTGATGCAGGCCGTCGTTGTAGCGCCGGCCGAACATAAGACGGCCGGTAAACTCGTCGACAATAATGACCTCGCCGTCCTTGACGACGTAGTCGATGTCTCTCTTCATTATGCCGTGCGCGCGTATGGCTTGATTGATGTGGTGGGAAAGCTCGCTGTTTTCGGCGTCGGAAAGGTTGTCCACATGGAAATACTGCTCGGCCTTTGCTATGCCGCGCAGAGTCAGCGTGACCGTCTTGGATTTTTCGTCGACAACGTAATCGGCGTCGATATCCTCTGACTCTTCTTCCTTAGTATCTACGGACGAAACGACCATCTTTTTAAGGCGGGAGGCAAACTGGTCGGCCGCCTCATACATCGCGGTTGACTTGTCGCTCATGCCGGAGATTATCAGCGGGGTGCGCGCCTCGTCGATAAGAATGGAGTCGACCTCGTCGACGATTGCGAAGGAGTGTCCGCGCTGGACGAGCTCCTGAGAATAGATGGCCATGTTGTCGCGCAGGTAATCAAAGCCCATCTCGTTGTTCGTGCCGTAGGTAATGTCAGCCGCATAGGCTGCCTGCCGCGCGGCCTTGTCCATATCGTGGACTATGAGGCCGACGGAAAGACCGAGAAAGCGATGGACCTTTCCCATCCACTCGCTGTCGCGCTTTGCAAGGTAATCGTTGACGGTGACGATGTGAACGCCCTCGCCCGCGAGCGCGTTGAGGTAGGCGGGCAGCGTTGCGACAAGGGTTTTGCCTTCGCCGGTCTTCATCTCGGCAATGCGCCCCTGATGGAGGACGATGCCGCCGATGACCTGAACGCGGTAGGGGCGCATGCCGAGCACGCGTTCCGACGCCTCGCGCACAGTAGCGAACGCATCCGGAAGTATGTCGTCAAGGCTTTCTCCGCCCTTTAGGCGTTCTTTAAGCTCGGGAGTTTTCGCCTTGAGCTCGGCATCGGACAAGCTTTTATACTTGTCCTCGAGCGCCATGACCTTGTCCGCGGTGGGGTATATGTCCTTGAGCTCGCGCTCACTGTAAGTGCCGAATACTTTATCCATGAATCCCATAGTTAAAATCGTCCTTTCAGGTGGGATAAAATCCGATTAAATCCGATTGTATAACAAATAAATTATATCATACAAAGATACCATATGCAAAAGAAAAAGCGCGCGAAAGCAGGGCGTTGCACGGGTTTTAACAGAAAGTTCACAGGTAAAGACGCAAATTAAGGCATATGCGGATGAAGCGGAGCCCATAAGCTGTGAAAAGCGGAACAGACGACGACCTGCCCGCAACTAAAAAAGGCAGAGGCCGCCGCGTTTAGCGGCGGCCCAACTGCCGCAGATATTTACAGTTCCACGTCGCCTTCAAAGACAAGTTTCGCGTCGCCGGTGAGGTACACGGCCTCGTCGGTGTATTTGATGGTCACGATGCCGCCCTTGAGAAGGACATTTACGTCGCGGTTTTTCGGGCAGTAGCCGTTCAACGCAGCCGCTACCACTGCCGCACACGCTCCCGTACCGCAGGCGAAGGTCTCGCCGCTGCCGCGTTCCCAGACGCGCATTTTCAGCGTTGTGCGGTTAATGACCTGGATGAATTCGGTGTTGACGTGCTCAGGGAACAGGCTGTTCGTCTCAAATTCAGGGCCGACCTTCTCGATGTCGAGGATGTCTACGTTATCCATAAACACGACGCAGTGGGGGTTGCCCACGGAGACGCAGGTAATCGCGTATTCCCTTTTCCCGATAAAGACATTTTTTCCGACGACGCTGCTTCCGTCCAGCGCGACTGGTATCTTCTTCGGGTCGAGTATCGCGGGACCCATATTGACGGTCACGGAGCTGACCTTGCCGTTCTGCTCATAGATGTGCAGCTCGCGTATGCCGCTGGCGGTCTCGATATTCATTCTGTTCTTGTGGACGATATTGTGCTCGTAGAGATATTTCGCGACGCAGCGTATTCCGTTGCCGCACATCCGGCCCTCGCTTCCGTCGCGGTTGAACATCTGCATCCGCGCGTCGGCCTTGGTGGAGGGGAGGATAAGTATTATGCCGTCTCCGCCTATGGAGAAGCGGCGGTCGGAAAGAATGACGCTGACCGATTCGGGAGAAGTCAAAGTGCTTTCCATGCAGTCGAAGTAGATATAGTCGTTGCCCGTGCCCTCCATCTTTGTGAAGTGCAGCTTCATGGGCGTTTTTCTCATGTGGTTGAGGTCGACGAGCTCCGTCGAGTTCTGCGTGTAGCGCGACAGTAGCGAGCCGGCGAGAGCGTTCGCGGTGTCCAGCGCGGTCAGGCACGGTATGCCTAGCTCCACGGCCTTGCGGCGCATCTGCACGCTGTCGAGCTGGGGCAGGCGTCCCTTGGAATCAGTGGAGATGACGTAGCTTATCTTTCCCGATTCCATGACCTCGAGGGTGCTGTTGGACTTTCCGTCCGAGACCTTGCTGACGTGCGTAACGGGCAGGCCGACGGCCTCAAGAGCCTTCGCGGTGCCCTCGGTCGCATAAAGCGTGAATCCGAGCTCGTAATATCTGCGGACGATGTCCACTATCTCGTGCTTGTCGCTGTCGCGGACGGTGACGAGCAGGCCGCCCTCGCGGTTCATCTCGTAGCCCGCGGCGACGAGCCCCTTGAACAGCGCCTCGGCGAGGTTTTTGCCGATTCCGAGGACTTCGCCTGTGGACTTCATCTCTGGGCCTAGGGCGACGTCGACGTTGGTCAGCTTTTCAAACGAAAACACGGGAACCTTGCATGCGACGTAGGGCGGCGTGCGGTAGAGCCCGGTGCCGTAGCCGAGGTCGCGCAAGCGCTCGCCGAGCATGGTGCGCGTAGCGAGGTCTACCATCGGCACGCCGGATACCTTGCTGATGTATGGTATGGTGCGCGAAGCGCGGGGGTTGACCTCGATAACGTATATCCTGTGCTCGTAGATGACGTACTGGATATTGACGAGGCCGCGGGTGTTGAGCCCGAGCGCCAGATTTTTCGTATAGGCGATTAGGTCGTCGGTGTTGCGGCCGTCTATATTCCACGCGGGATAGACCGCTATCGAGTCGCCGGAATGAATGCCCGCGCGCTCTATATGCTCCATGATGCCGGGGATAAGTATATCCTCTCCGTCGCAGATGGCGTCGACCTCGAGTTCCGTGCCCATAAGGTATTTGTCTATAAGTATGGGGTTTTCAATGTTGTGCGCGAGAATTATCACCATGTACTCGCGGATGTCGTCGTCGTTGAAGGCGATTATCATATTTTGTCCGCCGAGGACGTAGGACGGACGCATAAGCACCGGATAGCCCAGCGAATTCGCGGCCTTCAGCGCCTCGTCGCAGGTCATCACGGTGTGACCGGCGGGACGCTCGATGTGCAGCGTCTCAAGCAGGTTGTCGAAGCGCTCGCGATCCTCTGCCGCGTCTATGGAATCAGCCGAGGTGCCGAGTATTTTGACACCCTGCCCCTCGAGGAATTTTGTAAGGTTTATCGCAGTCTGTCCGCCGAAGGCGACGACAACGCCGTAGGGCTTTTCGGTCTCGACGACGTTCATAACGTCCTCTGGCGTAAGAGGCTCAAAATACAGGCGGTCGGCGGTGTTGAAATCGGTGGAGACGGTCTCGGGGTTGTTGTTGACGATTACGACCTGATAACCGAGCGCGCGCAGCGACCACACGCAGTGAACCGAGGCGTAGTCGAATTCTATGCCCTGGCCGATGCGTATAGGGCCGGAGCCGAAAACGATAATGGTCTTGCGGTCATCCTTTTTCTCGGCGATGAATTCGGCTGCCTCGTTTTCCTCGTCGTAAGTGCTGTAAAAATACGGGGTCTCGGCGTTAAACTCGGCGCCGCAGGTGTCGACCATCTTGAAAACGGCGGGAATATGGCAGGGAAGAGGCTTTCCGGAGATACGCTCTATCACCTTGTCGGGATAGCCGAATTTCTTTGCGTAAAGATACAGCTCCTTCGACGGTTTCTCCGTCTCAAGGCGCTTTTCGATGCAGACAAGGTGCTCCAGCTTTTTGAGGAACCACATATCTATCATCGTGATATCGTGTATGGTCTCGCATTTCACGCCGCGGCGCAGAGCTTCAAAGATCACGAACAGACGCTCGTCGTCCTGCTGGTGAAGCTGTGCCGCCAGATCGTCGTCGGAACGCTGCTCCTGTTTTTTCTGGCGCAGGCAGTCGAGCCCTATGGCCGCGCCGCGCACGGCTTTCATTATGCCCTGCTCGAAGCTCTGGCCTATTGCCATGACCTCGCCGGTGGCCTTCATCTGCGTGCCGAGTGTGCGCCGCGCGTAAACAAATTTATCGAACGGCCACTTCGGAAGCTTGACGACGACGTAGTCGAGCGTCGGCTCAAAGCAGGCGTAGGTCTTGCCGGTGACGGCGTTGGGTATCTCGTCGAGCGTGTAGCCGATGGCTATCTTCGCGGCGACGCGGGCGATGGGGTAGCCGGTCGCCTTGGATGCGAGAGCCGACGAGCGCGAGACCCTGGGGTTGACCTCGATGACTGCGTACTCGAAGCTGTCGGACTTGAGTGCGAACTGGCAGTTGCAGCCGCCCTCTATGCCCATAGCGGTGATTATATTAAGCGCGGCGGAGCGGAGCATCTGATACTCCTTGTCAGCCAACGTCACTGTGGGAGCGATGACGATCGAGTCGCCGGTGTGTATGCCGACGGGGTCGAAGTTTTCCATGGAGCAGACGGTGATGACGTTTCCGGCGCTGTCACGCATGACCTCGAACTCAATTTCTTTCCAGCCGGATATGCAGCGCTCGACAAGTATCTGCGTGATTGGCGACAGGCGAAGACCGGCTTCGCCGATGCGCTCGAGATCCTCGCGGCTGTCGCATATGCCACCGCCTGTGCCGCCGAGTGTGAACGCCGGACGGACGATGACGGGATAGCCTATCTCTTCGGCGAACGCGAGAGCGTCGGGCAGCGTGGTGACGACCTTTGACGGTATCGTCGGCTGGCCGATTTCCTCCATCGTGTCCTTAAACATCTGGCGATCCTCGGCTTTGTCTATCGTCTCGGGATTCGCGCCGAGAAGCGTGACGTTGTTTTCCTCAAGGAAGCCGCACTTGGCCAGCTCCATCGAAAGAGTCAATCCTGTCTGGCCGCCGAGCGTTGAGAGTATGCTGTCGGGCTGCTCCTGCTTTATGACGCGCTTGAGCGTCTCGAGAGTCAGCGGCTCGATATAGATGTGGTCGGCCATGGCGTTATCGGTCATTATGGTCGCGGGGTTTGAGTTGACGAGCACGACCTCGAGGCCCTCTTCCTTGAGGGCGCGGCAGGCCTGCGTTCCGGCATAGTCGAACTCGGCCGCCTGGCCGATGACTATGGGGCCTGAACCAATGACCATGACTTTCCTGAGTTTCGGATTAAGTGGCATAGAGCATACCTCCGTAATGTATTCTTATGACCGAACTGGCGGATGTTTTCGATTTAATAAAGGCGCTTTATTGCGCCGAGGACTTTTTCTTCAGGGACGACGCTGTTTATTCCGCCGCGGCTTTCCGTCGAAAGGCTCGCGGCGCAGCAGGCAAAGCGCGCGATGTCGCGCATATCCGAAACGCTGAGCGCATTCGACAGACTGCCTGATCTAAGCAGCCGACTCATAGCCGCGCCGCCGAAGACATCCCCGGCACCGGTGGTGTCCACGGCGTGTATGCCCCCCGGCGCTTTGATCTCGCCGCTGCCATTCCCGTTCGAAAATAAGCAGCCGTTCGCGCCAAGCGTGACGAAGACCAGCTTCGCGCCGAGCGTGAGCACTTTTTCCGCGCCCTCATGCGGCGAACAATCAAAAAGGAATTCAACTTCGTCGCCGCTTATTTTTACGACGTCGGACTGGGAAAGCGCCCAGAACATAGCATCCTTCGCGGCATTTTTGCTTTTCCAGAGCGGAAGACGCAGGTTCGGGTCGCAACTTATTATTTTCCCTCCTGCTTTGGCGTAAGCTACGGCTTTTTCAGTCGCGCCGCGAGCGGGTTCGTCGGTCAGGCTCAGCGTTCCAAAATAAAAAACGCGTGAGTTGTCTATAAGCGTTTTATCTATATCCGAGAAACTGAGACGCGTGTCCGCGCCTGGTTTTCTCGCAAAGGAGAATTCGCGCTCGCCGTTTTTGCCGATAGTGACGAAAGCGAGAGTTGTGAACGAATCGCCGCTCCGTACGACGCCGCGCGTTTCTATCCCACGCTGCTTAAGCGTGTGCACAAGCATGTCACCGAACACGTCGCAGCCGACGGCGCCGATGAACGCGGTCTTGCAGCCATACTCCGCGAGCGCGGCGAGAAAATTACACGGCGCGCCGCCGGGCGCGGCTTTCATCGAAGGATAGCCGTTTTCATCCGTGCCGACAAGCGCGAAATCTATCAACAGCTCGCCAAGCGCAGTGACGTCGAACATGGGATCGCCTCCGTACAGTCAGAAGTCAGCTTATTCCCACTCTATCGTCGCTGGCGGTTTGGACGTTATATCATAGACTACGCGGTTGATGTGCGGCACTTCGTTGACGATGCGCACGCTTATGCGGTCTAGCAGGTCATAGGGGATGCGCGCCCAGTCCGCGGTCATAAAATCGGTCGTCGTGACCGATCGGAGCGCGAGCGTAAAGTCATATGTGCGGCCGTCGCCCTGAACGCCGACGGAGCGCATGTTCGTCAGCACGGCAAAGTACTGGTTCATGTTCTTGTCCTCGCCGGCGGCGGCTATTTCCTCGCGGAAAATCGCGTCAGCCTCGCGCAGGGTGTCGAGCTTTTCCTTTGTCACATCTCCAATGACGCGTATCGCAAGACCAGGTCCGGGGAAAGGCTGGCGCATGACAATGTTTTCTGGCAGACCGAGTTCGCGGCCTAGCTGACGCGTCTCGTCCTTGAACAGCAGGCGCAGCGGCTCTATTATCTCCTTGAAATCGACGCAGTCGGGAAGGCCGCCTACGTTGTGATGGCTCTTGATGACCGCGGCGTCGCCGAGTCCTGACTCTATGACATCGGGATATATCGTGCCCTGAACTAGGAAGTCCACGCGGCCTATTTTTTTAGCCTCGGCCTCAAAAACGCGGATAAATTCCTCGCCGATTATCTTTCGCTTTTTCTCGGGCTCGGTAACGCCCGCAAGTTTATTAAGGAAAAGCTCTTCAGCATCCGCGCGGACAAAATTGATATCCCATTTTTTGAACGCTTCCTCGACCTCATCGCCCTCGTTTTTGCGGAGCAGGCCGTGGTCGACAAACACGCATGTCAACTGATTGCCGACGGCCTGAGCCAGCAGCGCCGCCGCGACGGAGGAATCCACGCCGCCGGAGAGCGCCAGCAGCACCTTGCCGCCGCCGATTTTTTCACGGAGCGCGGTTATCTGGGACTTGAGAAAGTCGCCCATGTTCCAGTCGCCCTTCGCGCCGCAGATGTCGAACAGGAAATTGCGGAGCATCTTGACGCCGTTTTCGGTGTGGTTGACCTCGGGGTGGAACTGTACGCCGTAGAAGCGGCGATTATCGTCGCAGATGGAGGCGGTGGGGCAGTTCTCCGTATGCGCGGCGAGCGAAAATCCGTCCGGAACCTTTGCAAGATAATCTCCGTGGCTCATCCAGGCTATGCCGCTTTCGGGCAGGCCTCTGAACAGCGCGCAGGAGGTATCGTAAAACGCCTCGGTCTTGCCGTACTCGCGGGCGGTGTCCGCCTGTGCTGCGGTTACCTTGCCGCCGAGCGCCCAAGCAAGGAGCTGGCAGCCGTAGCATATGCCGAGGATTGGAACGCCGAGGGAGAAAACGCCCATGTCCGGATGCGGCGACGTTTCGAGGTAGACGCTGTTCGGGCCTCCGGTGAAAATTATGCCGATGGGGTTGAACGCCTTTATCTCGTCCAGCGTCATTTTGTACGAACGCACCTCGCAGTACACGCCGCATTCGCGGACACGGCGGGCTATGAGCTGGTTATACTGCCCGCCGAAATCGAGTATCAATACAGACTGATGCTCCATTATCTGGCCGCCTTTCCATCCATCATGGCGATGAATTTATCAAACAAAAAGCGTGTGTCGAGCGGGCCGCCGCAGGCTTCCGGGTGAAACTGCACGGTAAACACGGGCTTGTCGGTATAGGTCACGCCCTCACAGGTGCCGTCGTTTGCGTTGACGTAGGACTCGCGTGCGTTTGAGGGGAGCGAGTCGGAGACGACGGCGTAGCCGTGGTTCTGTGTCGTGATATAAACGCGGCCCGTCCCCGTTTCCTTGACGGGCTGGTTCGTGCCGCGGTGTCCGTATTTGAGTTTGGACGTTCTTGCACCCTGGGACAGCGCCATGAGCTGGTGGCCGAGACAGATACCGAAGACCGGAACGCCGGAATCCGCGACATTTTTTATCTCGTCTATAATGGCTGTGTTTTCAGCAGGGTCGCCGGGGCCGTTTGATAGCATTATGCCCGCGGGGTTATAGGATAAAACGTCCTCCGCAGTCGTGTCGAACGGAACGCGGACGACTTTGCAGCCGCGTTTGATAAGCTCGCGGGAGATATTTTCCTTCGCGCCGAAATCCCACAGCACAAGCGTGCGCTTTTGCCCCTCGGCGATATTTTCATAAGGCTCGAAGGAGGATACGGACTTGACGGAGTCGCGTATGACGTAGGGACGGCAGAGCTCCGCTCCGCCCGCTACCTTGCCTTCGTCCGTAGTGAGAAAGGCGTTCATGACGCCGCGTTCGCGGATGAGCTTGGTCAGGCGGCGTGTGTCGATACCGTAAAGTCCGGGGATATTATTGGCTTTAAGAAAAGTGTCAAGCGTGCCCTCGCAGCGAAAATTCGAGGGAGCCTGACACCATTCGCGGACAATATATGCGCTGACCCAGGGACGGGAGCCTTCAAAATCGGCAGGAATAACGCCGTAATTGCCGATGAGCGGGAACGTCTGAACGACGATCTGGCCGTAATAGCTCGGATCGGTAAGAGTTTCGAGATAGCCGGTCATCGCGGTCGTAAAAACTATCTCTCCGACAACGTCAGCGTCGGCCCCGAAGGACAAACCCTGGAACACGTCGCCGGTTTCCAATACAAGGTATGCTTTCTTTGGCATGGAAAACCCTCCTTGGTTAATATTCTTAAATAATGCTCAGCATTCGAATTCGGTTTTTTTGTGGTGACCGACGTCCATCGGATAATTGCCGTCGAAACAGCCGGAGCAGAGCCCAAGCCCCGTACCGTAGCAGGCGCGCTTGCAGCCCTCGAGGCTTATATAGCCGAGGGTGTCCGCGCCGATATATGCGGCTATCCTCTCAAGGGGCATCTTGTTGGCTATGAGCTTTTCTTCGCTGTCGATGTCCGTGCCGAAATGGCAGGCGTGGGTGAACGGCGGCGAGGAGATACGCATATGTATCTCGGCCGCTCCTGCATCGCGCAGCAGCTTGACCGTGCGCGCGCTGGTGGTTCCGCGGACTATGGAATCGTCCACGACGACGAGGCGCTTGCCCTTGATGTTGGCCTTTAGCGGGTTGAGCTTCAGACGCACGGCGTTGTCGCGCTGGGTCTGGGTCGGGAAGATGAAGCTGCGGCCGATATAACGGTTTTTCGTAAAGCCCGAGCTGAGAGGTATATGGCTTTCAAGGGCGAAGCCCGACGCAGCGTCGAGTCCGCTGTCCGGCACGCCGCAGACCATGTCCGCTTCCACCGGATGCTCGCGTGCGAGCTCGCGGCCCATATTGACCCGAGCCTGATAGACGCTCATGTTGTCTATTATGGAATCGTTGCGGGCAAAATAGATGTATTCAAAGATGCAGAAAGCCGTGCGATCCTCCTCGAGCACCATCGACGATGCGATGTGCCCGTCCTCGCTTATGACGACCATCTCGCCGGGTTTCACATCGCGGACGAAGTGGAAGTTGGCGCAGTCCAGCGCGCAGGACTCGGAGGCGACAGCGGTGCCGTGCTCGCTCTGACCAATGCAGAGGGGACGCAGGCCGAAGCCGTCGCGCACGGCGATAAGCTTGTTTTTGCTTGAGAGTATGACGAGCGAGAACGCACCGCGGAGCTGACGCACCGCGTTGACAACGGCCTGCTCGATAGTATCGGTGCTCAGAGCCTCGTAGGCGATGAGCGAGGAGATGACCTCCGTGTCGTTCGTCGCGGCGAAGTCGCAGCCGTATGATTTAAGCCTGTCCTTTATAACGCCGGCGTTGACTATGTTTCCGTTATGCGCGGTCGCGAGGCGGCCGCGGAGATATTCGGTAACGACCGGCTGGACGTTTTGTATGGAGTTGCTTCCGGTGGTGGAATAGCGGACGTGGCCGATGGCCATGCCGGATGCGGGCATGCCGCTCAGAACAGGTTTCGAGAACACCTCGCTCACAAGGCCTATATCCTTGTGGTATAGTATGGCGCTGCCGTTGAGACTGGCTATGCCGGCGCCCTCCTGACCGCGGTGTTGGAGCGCAGAAAGGGCGTTGTAGGTAAGGCCGGGAGCTTCACCGTTGTTCACAACGGCGCCGAACACGCCGCACTCCTCATGCAGTTTATCATCAAAAGACATTAGGAAAGCACCTCCGTAGAGATTAGCTGTGTCGCGCCCGGAAAGGCGCGTTTCAGACCTATACCATTATACACATTTTGCACGCGCTCGGAAAGTCAAAATACGACTTTTATTTTTAACAAATATAAAATAATTCGTGCAATTTTGTCCGCCTTTTTTGCATTTATCACAAAAGCGGAAGATAAGACGGCGTTTTACCGTATTATGTAAACCCAACGTGCGGGGAGTTTATGTTTGTTTTATACACGCGTCTATGATATAATCACTATAATTATGTAACGCGCGCGAGCGCGGGAAATGAGGACGAGCAATGAAGATTAGTTTTTACGGCGCGGACAGATGCGTTACCGGAAGCTGCCACGGCCTTGAGGTAAACGGGAAGAAGATACTCGTTGACTGCGGACTCCAACAGGGACGCGACGAGGTGGACAACCGCGAGCTTCCGTTCAATCCGGCTGACATCGATTTTGTTCTCGTAACGCACGCGCACATCGACCATACAGGGCGCATACCGCTACTCGTCAAAAACGGGTTTCACGGGACTATCATCGCTTCGCGCCTGACATGCGAGCTTATGACGATAATGCTCAAGGACTCCGCGCATATTCAGGAAAGCGACGCGGAATGGCTCAACAAAAAAGGGAAAAGAGCGGGACGCAGCGACGTGGAGCCGCTTTACACGATTGAAGACGCCGAAAGAGTGAAGGATTATATCAAGGCCTGCGAATATGGGCAGAAGGTAAGCGTATGCGAAGGAGTCGAGGCCGTGTTCACCGACGCGGGGCATTTGCTCGGCTCGTCGAGCATAAAGCTCACGCTGACTGAAAACGGCGTCACTAAGAGCATAGTTTTCTCGGGCGACATCGGAAACTGCGACCAGCCGATAATCCGCGACCCGCAGTACATAAGCGAGGCGGACTACGTCGTGATGGAGAGCACCTATGGTGACCGCGAGCATGAAAAAACCCAGAGCTATACCGATGACCTCGCCGCGGTGATCGACGAGACGCTCGCAAAGGGCGGAAACGTCGTGATACCTTCGTTCGCTGTAGGGCGCACCCAGGAGCTGCTGTATTTTATCCGCGAGATGAAGGAGAGGAATCTTGTCAAGTCCGTGCCGAACTTCCCGGTGTATATCGACAGCCCGCTTGCCAAGGAAGCGACCGAGGTATTCGACGGGGATCTCCGCGGGTATCTCGACGACGACGCGATGAAGCTCGTCCACGGCGGAGTCAATATGTACAAGTTCCCGGGACTTATGATGACCAAGACAAGCGAGGAGTCCAAGGCCCTGAACGAGGACAAGACGCCGAAAGTCATAATCTCCGCCTCCGGCATGTGCGACGCAGGCCGCATACGCCACCATCTCAAGCACAACCTCTGGCGTCCAGAGTGCACGATAGTTTTTGTCGGCTATCAGGCCGAGGGCACGCTTGGCAGCAACCTGCTCGGCGGAGCCAAGGTAGTGCGCCTGTTCGGCGAAGAGATCGCAGTACGCGCGAAGCTCGTAAATTATAAGGGACTTTCGTCGCACGCGGGGCTCAGCGGACTTATAACCTGGATAGAGCACTACAATCCAAAGCCCAAACACGTTTTCGTCGTCCACGGCGATGTGGAAGTTGTGCCGGTGTTCGTAGAGAACCTCAAAGGACGCGGCTTTGAAGTCCACGCGCCGGAATACACCGAGGTCTACGACCTTGCCGACAACATTATGGTATCCGTCGGCTACACACCGGAACGCGTCGCAAAGCGCGCGGAGGTCATCGAGCGCGGCTCGGCTTCGTATCAGAAGCTTCAGAATATCGGCCTTCAGCTCCAGCAGGTCATTCTCCACAACAAGGGCGGTACGAACAAGGATATCAACAAGTTCGCGGAGCAGCTCAACGAGCTCATTGCAAAGTGGGAGAGATAAGCGTTTATGCCGATTGAAGGGAAAAAGCGGCATATGGGTGAAAAACGGGAAGCGGGAGTACTGCTTCCCGTCTTTTCGCTGCCCGGAAAATACGGCATAGGAACCATGGGGGCCGACGCGCGTAGATTCGTGGATTTTCTTCGCGCGGCGGGTCAGCGCTATTGGCAGACGCTTCCAATTGGGCCGACCGGAACAGGGGATTCGCCGTACCAGAGCTTTTCGTCTTTCGCGGGAAACCCGTATTTTATAGACCCGGAAGCTCTGGCGCGCGAGGGACTGCTTGCGCCGGAAGAACTTAAAAGCGCTGCTTTCCGCTCTGGGGAATATATAGATTACGGGCGGCTGTGGGAAACGCGGATCGCGCTGCTGCGCAGAGCTTTTTCAAGATTCGGCGGCGACTCGTCGGAGTTTGAAAAAGAAAACGAATCCTGGCTCGACGACTACGCGCTGTTTATGGCCGAAAAAGCCAAACGCGGCTGGGAGCCGTGGAGCGAGTGGCCGGAGAGCGTCAGGATGTATGAGGAAAAGACGCTCGAGCGTGAGCGCGCGGAGCTTGAGGGCGAGATGCGGTTCTGGAAATTCGTGCAGCTGGAATTTGAAAAGCAGTGGCGCGAGCTTCGGGATTACGCGAACGTGCGCGGGATAAAGCTCATCGGGGATATGCCGATATACGCGGCGGCTGACAGCGCAGACGTCTGGAGCCATGCGGGGATGTTTATGACCGACGATGAGCACAATGCGACGAAGGTCGCGGGCGTCCCGCCGGATTATTTTTCGAAGGACGGACAGCTCTGGGGAAATTTTATCTATGACTGGGAAAAAATGGAAAAGAATGGGTTTGCGTGGTGGCGTGAGCGTATGCGCGTGACGGCACGGCGCTTCGATATGGCGCGCATCGACCACTTTATTGGGTTTGCCCGCGGTTGGTCGGTGCCTGCGGGAGAGAAGACCGCGGAGAGGGGAGAATTTATCAAGGGCCCCGGAATGAAGCTGATCCGCGCGCTCGACGAGACGCGCGGGAAAACGGGGATAATCGCGGAGAACCTCGGACTGCTTTCTCCGGAGGTGCGCGCGCTTATAGATGAGTCCGGATATCCCGGGATGGCCGTGCTCCAGTTCGCTTTTGATGGAAAGGAAGACAACTCATATCTTCCAAAAAATGTAAATCACAATACGATAATATATACCGGGACCCACGACAACGAGACGTCGCGCGGTTGGCTGGTATCGGCGGAAAAAAATGAAAAAGCCGCCCTGATGCGGGCGGCGGGAAAGCTCTGCGGCGGCCGCGCTCCGACGGAAAAGACGCTTATACGGCTTGCGCTTCGCAGCCGTGCGCGTATCGCTGTGATACCGATGCAGGACTGGCTCGGCCTCGGAGACGAGGCGCGCATCAATACCCCGGGAACGTCGGAGGGCAACTGGCGCTGGAGAATGAGCCCGTATGCGGAGACGAAAAAGCTCGCACGGCGCATGAAGCGTGAGACAAAGGAGAGCGGAAGATGACGGCGTCGCTTGAAAAAAATCAACTTTACAGAACTGCGATAGAGGGATACTCGTCGGACGGCTCGGGCGTCGCGCGCATCGGCGGACGCGCGGTATTCGTCGCGCGCGCGGCTAAGGGCGACGACTGCGAGATAAGAATACTCAAGGTCACGTCCGGGGCGGCGTGGGCGAAGATCGAGCGCATGTTTGAAAAGTCGCCGGATCGCACGGAGCCGGACTGCCCGTATTTCGGGAAATGCGGCGGATGCGATTTTCGCCACATCACATACGCCGCCGAAGCGGAGGCGAAGCGCCGTCACGTCGAGGACTGCCTCCGCAGGATAGGCGGGCAGGATATTTCGGTCGATGAGATAATCGCGGCGGACAGTGCGGAGCGCTACCGCAACAAGGCGCAGTTCCCCGTCGGCGAAGGCGGCAAAATAGGCTTTTACCGCGAGCGGACGCATGACGTTGTTGACGTTGAAAAATGTCTCATACAGTCAGAAAGCACGGACGCCGTCGCCGCCGCGGTGCGCGCGTGGATGAAAAAATACAAGGTTCCGGCGTATGACGAGAGAACTGGAAAGGGGCTCGTCAGGCATATTTACGTCCGCACCGCCGGGAACGGGGAGGCGCTCATATGCGTGATGGCAAGCGGAACGTCGCTTCCAAAAACGCGCGAGCTTATCGACGATATTCTTACCGCCGTGCCGGAAACGGTCGGAATAGTGCTCGGTACGAATACAAGACTTGACAATGTAATAATGGCGGAAAAATATAAAACGCTTTACGGACAGGACTTCCTTACCGACATGCTGTGCGGCCTTGAGTTCCGTCTCTCCGTGCCGTCGTTCTACCAGGTCAACAGACGTCAGGCGGAAAAGCTTTACATGAAAGCAGTCGAATTCGCGGGCCTCACAGGGAGAGAGACCGTGCTCGACCTGTACTGCGGCACGGGAACGATAACGCTGATAATGTCTAAATTCGCCGGACGCGTTATCGGCGCGGATATAGTACCGGACGCTATCGACGACGCGCGTGAAAACGCAAAGAGAAACGGGATCGAGAACTCGGAATTTTTCTGCGGCGACGCGTCCGATGTGGCCGCGAGATTCAAAAGCGATGGACTGCGCCCCGACGTCGTCGTGGTCGATCCTCCCCGAAAGGGTCTCGCTGAGGACGTCATTGCGGCTGCGGCGGAGATGTCTCCTTCCCGCGTGGTCTATGTTTCCTGCGACCCTGCAACGCTGGCGCGCGATGTTAAGCGGTTTTCGGAGCGCGGTTACGTTCTCCGAAAAGCCGTCGCCGTCGACCTGTTCCCAAGAACGAGGCACGTTGAGACGTGCGTACTTTTGTCCCACAAAAACCCACAAACATCTCCACCGTCTTTATAAACAGGAAAATTGAATAAAATTGACTTCAAAGGCAACTCTGCCTCGTCACACGGAAAAATCTCTATTTCTTTGATTA
>JAYFRC010000047.1:0-95716 GCA_034926415.1 Oscillospiraceae bacterium | reverse complement strand
GATGCACCCGTCAAGCGTTTCGGCCATTTTTTCGTGCATTATCGCGGGCTCGTCGCCCTCGACAAAATACGGTTTCCAGCCGCAGCCCTTGAAGAAATCCTCTATCTCTTCATGTGATATGCGCGAGAAGATAGTCGGGTTGCTTATTTTGTAGCCGTTGAGATGGAGTATCGGAAGCACGGCGCCGTCCGCCACGGGATTCAGAAATTTGTTGGAATGCCACGAAGTCGCAAGTGGGCCGGTCTCGGCCTCGCCGTCGCCGACGACGCAGGCTGCTATAAGGTCTGGGTTGTCGAACACTGCGCCGAAAGCATGGGCGAGGGAATAGCCTAGCTCTCCGCCCTCGTTGATGGAACCCGGAGTTTCGGGCGCGACGTGGCTCGGTACGCCTCCGGGGAACGAGAACTGCTTGAAGAGGCGCTTCATGCCCTCGCTGTCGCGGCTGATATTGGGATAGACCTCGCTGTACGTGCCGTCGAGATAGTCCTGCGCTATCATTCCGTTGCCGCCGTGTCCTGGACCGGAGATATATATCATATCTAGGTCGTATTTATTTATGACGCGGTTCAGGTGCGTATAAATAAAATTCTGACCCGGAACCGTACCCCAGTGTCCGACTATCTTGCGCTTGATGTGTTCCCATTTGAGAGGTTCCTTGAGAAGCGGATTATCAAGAAGATACAGCTGTCCCGCCGCGAGATAATTGGACGCGCGCCACCATGCGTCGAGCTTTCGGAGTTCGTCCGCGGACAAAACCTTTTTTGTCGCCATTTTCATTACCATTCCTTTCGTTTCGCTCAAGTCACAAAATGGCCATAAAAAGAATGGTTATTTTGTGCTTGTTTTGTGGCTGCCGCCTCGACGGCGGGCAAAACGCACTTAAAATCAGATAAAGCTTGAATTTATTTCAAACTTATTCTTTCCTGTATGACATCTGTATTCATTATATGTACTTTTTTCCAAAAGTTCAATGATGCGCCGGTAAATGATTTGTAAACAAAGCTGTCGGCATACGAGTGTCAGCTCCCGCATACGATTTCCGCAGGGGGTGAAGCACATGGTCATACACGTAGTAAAAAGCGGCGACACGCTTTCGTCTATCTCGGCGCAGTACGGAGAAGATCCCACCCAGATAGCGCGCGACAACGCTCTGGCGCTGGACGCGGCCCTCGTGGTGGGACAGACTGTGGTCGTGCTCTTTCCGAATGTTGTGCATGTAACGCGCGCGGGGGAGACGCTCTCGGGCATCGCTGCGCAGTATGGCATTTCGGTAAACGAAATATACAGGAACAACCGCTGGCTCATGGGACGTCCCGACGTCAGGGCCGGAGAGACGCTTGTGATAACATATGTTCGGCAGAGTCTCGGCCCCGCCGCGTTCAACGGCTACGCTTACCCGTTTATCGACAGCAGCCAGCTGGCCGGGGAGCTGCCTTATCTTACGAACCTGACGCCGTTTACCTACGGAATATCGGACAATGGGGACCTTGTGCCGCTGTCGGACGGGGAGCTCATAGCTCTCGCGAAAAAATACTCCGCCGCCCCGCTTATGCACCTGTCGACGCTAACCGAAAGCGGAAATTTCAGCAGCGAGCGTGCCGTGATGCTGCTGAACGATGAAGGAATGCAGGAAAAGCTGATCGGAGAAATCGTCGCGAATATCGAAGCAAAAGGGTATTCGGGACTGGACATAGATTTTGAATTCATACCCGGGACGGAAGCTGAAAAATATGCCGCCTTCGTCGCCGCGGCGAGAGCGCGGCTCTCGCCGCTGGGAAAAAGCGTGACTGTTGCGCTCGCGCCGAAGACCTCGGCAGATCAACCGGGCTTGCTGTATGAGGGACATAATTATTCTCTTCTTGGCGCGGCGGCGGATTCCGTGTTTCTTATGACCTACGAGTGGGGCTACACCTATGGAGAGCCGATGGCCGTCGCGCCGCTGCCAAACGTCCGCGCGGTGCTCGACTACGCCGTTACGGAGATACCTCCGGAAAAGATATTTCTTGGGATACCGAACTACGGCTACGACTGGCCGCTGCCCTACGAAAAGGGAGTCACCCGCGCAGAGTCGATATCAAACGAGCGGGCTGTCGAAATAGCCGAAAATAACGGCGCGACGATAGAATTCGATGAAAAAGCCGTCTCGCCTTATTTTTACTATACCGCCGACGACGGAACGGCACATGCGGTATGGTTCGAGGATGCGAGAAGCATGGAGGCAAAGCTGAAGCTTGTTTCTGAGTATTCGCTTCTCGGCGCGGGCTACTGGAACCTGGATCGGCCGTTCCCGCAGAACTGGCTTGTAGTCAATGATATGTACGATGTGAAAAAACAGGCGGAGTAATCCGCCTGTTTTTTGTCGTCTTTGCTATTGACATACATGACACACGGAGCTATACTTAGCGCGCTAATATTTAGCAGGCTAAGTAATTGTGAACGGATGGTGAACAAAGTGAGATTTAACGGTCATGTGGCGCCGATGTTAGGTTATTGCTCAAATCTATGCAAAATGAACATGGAAAAGATCATGAGCGATTACAGGATGACGCAGTCACAGACGCATGTGATGATATATCTTGCAAAGCGTTCGGCCGAGGGAGAGGTAACGCAGAGCGATATCGAGCGTACGTTCCGCATAAAGGCGCCGACGGTGAACGGCATAGTGAAGCGCCTTGAGGAAAAAGGGCTTATAACGCGTGAGGCTGGAGCGAACGACGCACGGTGCCGGAGTATAAAACTGACGGAAAAAGGCTCTGAGATGTACGAGATATTCCGCCACGGGGCGCGCGCGAACGAGCGGCGGATAACGCGGGGAATGACAAAAGAGGAAAGAGACACGCTTGTGGCGCTTATGCGCCGCGTTGTGGAAAATCTTGAGGAGGACTCTGAATGATAAAGCGCCTTTGGCCTTACGCGAGGCCTTACAAAAAATGGCTGTTCATCGGCATTGTTTGCTCCGCGGCGGAAGCCGTGTTCGAGCTGCTCATACCGCTGGTGATGTCAAAGATAGTGGACGTCGGGATAAGGAATCTCGACGCGCAGTACACCGTGAGAATGGGAATCATAATGGTCGTAATGGCGCTCGTATCGCTGGCCTTTGGTGTGTTCGCCGCCTACTGTGCGGCCGTCACGGGTCAGGGCTTCGGAGCGAAGATGCGCGCCGCCGAGTATGAGCACATACAGACTTTCTCCTTTGGCAATATCGAGCATTTCAGCACCGCGTCGCTGATAACCCGCATGACGAGCGACATAAACTCGCTGCAGCAGACGATGATGTTCGGGATGCGCCTGCTTGTCAGAGCTCCCGTGATGCTTGTTTCGGCACTTGTGCTGTCGGTGATAATATCGCTTTCGCTTTCAAAGGTTTTTCTTGTGGCGATACCGCTGCTGGTCCTTGTCGTAGGGTTCATACTTCTGCGCGTCGGACCTATGTTCCGCAAGCTCCAGGAGAAGACCGACAGCCTGAACCTCACCGTTCAGGAGAATTTGACGGCGATGCGCGTTGTCAAGTCTTTTGTGCGCGAGGGGTATGAGGAAAAGAAGTTCGCGGACAAGAACGACGACCTGCGCAGCGCGTCGGAGAGTGCGTTCGGGCGGGTCGTTATGAGCATGCCCATCATGATGCTTATAATTTACGGCACGATAATCGCGGTGCTGTGGTTCGGAGGACACATGGTGGCGGCCGGAACGCTCGAGGTGGGGCTTCTGACCACGTTTTTCACCTATATAACGCAGATAATGGTCTCGCTGATAATGGTATCGATGGTTCTGATGATGATGTCCCGCTCCGTTGCATGCGCAAGGCGTATAGTCGAGGTGCTCGACGAAAAGCCCGAAATCACCGACGAGGGGTGTGAAGCCGGCAAAGCGGTAAAAGACGGAAGCGTCCGCTTTGACCATGTTTATTTCAAGTACGACAAAAACAGCGAAGAATGGAACCTCGAGGATATAAACATCGATATAAAATCCGGACAGACCGTAGGAATAATTGGCGGCACAGGCAGCGCAAAATCCACGCTTGTGCAGCTTATACCGCGCCTTTACGAGGCGACGGCAGGCAGCGTCAGCGTCGGCGGAAGCGACGTGCGCAGCTATTCTGTTGAGCATCTGCGCGACGCGTGCGCCATGGTTTTGCAGAAGAACACGCTGTTCTCGGGAACGATAATGGATAACCTCCGCTGGGGAAACGAGAACGCGACGCAGGAAGAAGTGGAGCGCGCGTGCAGTATAGCGTGTGCTGACGAATTTATAAGCCGGCTTCCGAACGGCTACGATACCGACCTCGGCCAGGGCGGAGCCAACGTTTCCGGCGGTCAGAAGCAGAGACTTTGCATAGCGCGTGCGCTGCTTAAGAATCCGAAGGTGCTCATACTGGACGACAGCACGAGCGCCGTGGACATGGCGACCGACGCAAAGATACGCGAGGCATTCCGCACGGAGCTCGGCGATATGACCAAGATAATAATCGCGCAGCGCATCGCCTCTGTGTGCGAAGCGGACCAGATAATCGTTATAGACGACGGAAAAGTCGTCTCCTGCGGGAAGCACGAAGAACTTATGAAGACAAGCGGGATATATCGAGAAGTATACACGTCGCAGCAGGAAGGGGGCGCGATAGATGGCTGATCACGGCCCGGGTCCCGGACGTCAGATGACGTTCGCAAAACCAAAGAATATGAAAAAGACCGTAAAAAACCTTTTGAGCTATCTTGGAAGATATAAACTGATGCTTATAGCGGTCGTTATTCTGCTGATTGTCAGTACGGCCTGTACTGTCATGGGTTCATATCTGCTCAAGCCAATAATAAACGACTATATTATTCCGGGAGATTTCACGGGGCTTGTACGCGTGCTCGCGCTTATGGGCGCGCTTTATGCGGCGGCTGCGGCGTGCAGCTTCGGCTACTCGCGGATAATGGTGCGCATTTCGCAAAAGGCCGTGTACGCCATCCGCCGCGATTTGTTCAATAAGATGCAGGCGCTGCCCATAAGCTATTTCGACAGACATACTCACGGCGAGCTGATGAGCCGCTATACCAACGATATCGACACGGTCAGCGACATGATAAACACCAGCATAGGAAACCTCATATCGAGCGCGCTGACGTTTATCGGAATAATAGGAATGATGTTCTTTCTCAGCTGGCGGATGACGCTGATAACGATAGCCGTTATCGCTCTGATGCTGTTGATTGTCAAGCAGATCGGAAAGCGCAGCCGCGCGTGCTTTGCGGCGCAGCAGCGCGACATCGGTGCCGTCAACGGATACATCGAGGAAATGACTGAGGGACAGAAGGTCATAAAGGTCTTCAACCATGAAAAGCAGGCGAAGGAGGGTTTCTACGGCAAGAACGAGGAATACCGCCGTTCGTCCACCGCGGCGCAGGCGCTCGCCGGAGCGATGATGCCCGTGATGGGAAATATGTCGCACATAAACTATGCGCTGACATGCTGCGTCGGCGGGCTGCTGGCCATCGCCGGAGCTTTCGACATCGGAACTCTCGTCGCGCTTCTCCAGTACGTCAGACAGATATCCCAGCCGGTGACGATGATGGCGCAGCAGGTCAATACCGTGCTCGCCGCCGTCGCCGGAGCCGAGCGCGTGTTTGAGGTAATGGACGAGCCGCCAGAGATGGACGAGGGGAAGGTCACGCTCGTCAACGTCTGTGAAAACGCGGACGGAAAGCTGACCGAGTGCGCCGAACGCACCGACAGTTGGGCGTGGAAAGCGCCGGACGGCGCGCTCACGCTTCTTCGCGGCGATGTAAGGTTTAAAGACGTGGTGTTCGGCTACGACGAGAAGAAGGTCATTCTGCACGATGTGAGTTTGTTTGCAAAGCCCGGTCAGAAAATAGCCTTTGTCGGGTCGACGGGCGCGGGCAAGACCACGATAACGAACCTGATAAACCGATTCTACGAGATACAGAGCGGCACGATAACCTATGACGGAATCAACGTCAAGGACATCGCAAAGGATTCGCTTCGCCGTTCGCTAGGCATAGTGCTTCAGGATACGCACCTGTTCAGCGGCACGATAGCCGACAACATCAGATACGGAAAGCTTGACGCCTCCGAAGACGAGGTAATCGCCGCGGCGAAGCTCGCAAACGCGGACGGATTTATACGCCATCTGCCTAAGGGCTACGCGACGGAGCTTTCGGGCGACGGGGCAAACCTGTCTCAGGGACAGCGCCAGCTCATCGCAATAGCGAGAGCGGCGGTGGCCGACCCTCCGGTGCTTATACTCGATGAGGCAACGTCCTCCATTGATACGCGCACGGAGAAGCTAATTGAAAAGGGCATGGACGGATTGATGAGGGACAGAACGGTGTTCGTAATTGCGCACAGGCTGAGCACCGTGAGGAACGCCAAGGCAATACTGGTTCTTGAACAGGGCGAGATAATTGAGCGCGGCGACCACGAGGATCTGCTGTCTCAAAAGGGCAGATATTACCGTCTCTATACCGGCCAGACCGAAATGGACTGAGATTCGTGCATAAAAAACCCCCGCTTATGTTTTCACATAAGCGGGGGTTTTCTTTCTGACGAAAATTATTCGCCCGGCTTGATGGCACCGTTGGGGCAGGTATCAACGCAGGAACCGCAATCGATGCAAGCGCCTTCGTCGATCACATAGTGATCGTCGCCCTGCTTAATAGCGGAAGCGGGGCAAACGTCCACGCAAGCTCCGCAGCTGATGCAGGCGTCAGTAATCTTGTAAGCCATTATGTACGACCTCCATAAGAATTTAGTATTTCTTATTGTAACAGGAATAGCGAAAAATGCAAGCCCTTAGGCGAGATTTTATGTGAAAAATTTGACATAAAAGTCGGAAAAATATCGAAGTCACGGCTTGTGCCTGTAAAAAAGCTGCCAAATTGCGACTCAAACGCCGTATAAACGACATTTTATTATACACCAGTATTAACAATAACCCGGGAAATATTTTTCTGCTTATTTTTACGAATAAAAAAATAATAGTGGAAAAAGAGCGGAATATGACAATGCCCGGAGTACTTTGTTTGCGCTTTCGTCGCCGTGGCCATCGCGCCGGCTATTGCCGGACGGGCAATTTCCTGGAATACGCCGGCGTAAATATAGGTCAGAATCATTGCCAGAGGCGGTGGATAGCGCTGCGTGAGTTACCTTCAAAGAGCTGGCGACGCCAGCCGGCCTGCACCGACAATAAAAAACAATCATTTTGAGAAATAAATCAAATATTCTTTATGAACTGTGAGAATATGCAACTTTTAATCAGCAATAAAAAATGGTCAGGAAAAGTCAGAAAAGCCATTGACAAATAAGGGCGGCATGCTATAATATACTTAAAGGTCAAAGAAAGTCAAAGTCAAAGCAACGACAAAAACAAAATGAAGGAGGCGCCGCCCGATGGGAATATCCGATCTGATAGAGGAATTCATAAGGCAGTCGCTTGAAGACGCGGACGGAGTGATAGAGCTCCAGCGCAGCGATCTCGCGCAGAGGTTCAACTGTGTGCCGAGCCAGATAAATTACGTCATGTCGACGCGCTTCTCACCGGAGCACGGATATATAGTTGAGAGCCGCAGAGGCGGCAACGGGTATATCCGCATAACGCGGGTGCACGTTGACAGGCAGACGCTTTTGATGAGCGTAATAAATACCATAGGCGACAGCCTCGACTACGCTAGCGCGAAAGCTATCACGCAGAACCTGGTCGACAGCGGCGCGATAGAGCTGGACGTTGGACGGGCGCTTCTCGCTGCGGTGAGCGACAGAGCTCTGGCTGCGGCGGAACGCGACGAACGGAATATGATAAGAGCGGATATATATAAACAGGTGATCATACACGCGGTATAGAAAAACAAAAGAGTTCACAGAGTTCACAGAGTTCCGCCGTACTGACGGCGGAGTAAATTCAAATTATTTTTGGAGGTATGAATTATGAAATGCGATAAATGCGGCAAAAATGAAGCTACATTCTATTATAAGAGCAATATCAACGGAAAAGTCACCGAGACTCATCTCTGCGCCGACTGCGCGAGAGAGTCCGAGTATGCGAGCGGGTTTGAAGCGGGGCTGGAAGGCCTCATGAGCAATTTCATGAACATGGACAGCTTCTTCGCTCCAATGCAGACTTTTGCGGGCTCGCTGCTCGGCGACGGGCGCAATTTCTTCTCTGACACTTTCGGAGATTTCGGAAGAGCGTTCGGAAGCATATTTCCGGCTCTCGGCGGCGAGGTTGAGAATACCGTGGAGCAGAGATCTGCCGGAGCGGCCGACAAGCCTGTCGGCGGCGTGACTCCCATCGTCTCTGCCGATGAGAGCAGAAAGCTCAACGCCCAGCGCGAGATAAACGCGCTGCGTCATCAGATGGATGCGGCGGTGAAGAGCGAGGATTTCGAGACCGCGGCAAAGCTGCGCGATCAGATAAAAGCGCTGCAGGACAAATAACACAGGACATTTGCACAAAAACCGCAGGGGCGATTCACAAATCGCCCCTGCAACAGAATAGATTTCGGCAAGCGTTGGAAATTGACATTTTTTCAAGCCGTAAGGAGGCGTTATATATGGAAGAAAACAGATTTGCTCCCCGCGCGGAGCGCGCAATGGAACTTGCGCAGGAGGCCGCGGGCGAGCTTGGACACAGCTATGTCGGAAGCGAGCACCTGCTGCTCGGGCTGATGCGCGAGGAGGAGGGAATAGCCCACCGCGCGCTGATCGAGGCGGGACTCACCGATGAAATGATAAAGAATATAGTGGCGAGAGCAGGGACCGGCATGACGGGCGAAACTCCGAGTCAGGGGCTTTCTGCGAACGCAAGGCACATTATCGAGTGCGCCGTGGCCGAAGCCGCGCGCACAGGCGCTCAGTTCATCGACACCGAGCACCTGCTTATCGGCATACTTCGCGACGGAAGCAACACCGCCGTACGCGTTCTCAGCGCCGCTGGAGTCGACATCCGCAAACTGTACGGTTCGATCGTTCAGAAGATGAACGAGGAGCCGCACGGCGTACAGGCCGTCAGAGCCGGAAGCGAGAAAAAGAACGCGAAGGAAACCGCTCTTGAAGAATTTACCAAGGATCTTACCGCTGCGGCGAGAGCCGGAAAGCTCGACCCCGTAATTGGACGCGACGAGGAAATAAAGCGCACTATAGAGATACTTTCCCGCCGTACGAAGAACAATCCCGTGCTTCTGGGCGAGCCCGGCGTCGGCAAGACCGCCATCGCTGAGGGCCTCGCACAGAAGATAGCCGCGGCAGACGTTCCCGAGGAACTCATTGACAAGCGCGTGCTGACTCTCGACCTGACCGGAATGATAGCCGGAACAAAGTACCGCGGCGAATTTGAAGAGCGCATCAAAAAGGCGCTCGACGAAGTAAAGAAGGACGGCAACATAATCCTCTTCATCGACGAGCTCCACACCATCGTGGGCGCCGGAGCGGCCGAGGGCGCGGTGGACGCGGCTAATATCATCAAACCCGCGCTGGGACGCGGCGAGATACGCGTCATTGGCGCGACCACGCTCAACGAGTACAGAAAATATATCGAGAAGGACGCGGCGCTTGAACGCCGCTTCCAGCCCGTGACGGTGGGCGAGCCCTCTGTCGAGGCGACGAAGGAGATACTTATAGGCCTTCGCCCGAGATACGAGGCGCACCACAAACTGAAGATAACCGACGAGGCTGTAGACGCCGCCGTAGATCTTTCACGCCGCTACATCGCGGACAGATTCCTGCCCGACAAGGCAATAGACCTTATGGACGAGGCCGCTGCGAGAGTGCGTATGAGAAGCGAGGGCGCGTCTCCCGATCTTAAGGCGCTTGAAGAGAAGATCAACGCCCTTCGCAAGGAAAAGGACGCGGCCGTGGCCGGACAGGACTACGAGAAAGCCGCGCAGCTCCGCGATATTGAGAAAAACTACGTCGAGCAGATGGACATCGAGCGCGAGAAGCTTCGCAAGAAGAACGCCGAGGAGCACGGCTTCGTCGCCGAAGAGGATATCGCGGCGGTAGTCGCCGAGTGGACGGGCATCCCCGTCACACGTCTCACAGAGGACGAGGGCGAGCGCCTGCTCCACATGGAGGACATACTCCACAAGCGCGTCGTGGGTCAGGACGAGGCCGTAAAAGCTGTCGCGAGAGCCATCAGACGCGGGCGCGTCGGACTCAAGGACCCCAAGCGTCCCATCGGTTCGTTCCTGTTTCTCGGCCCCACCGGCGTCGGAAAAACGGAGCTGTGCAAGGCGCTGGCCGAGGCGATGTTCGGAGACGAGAACGCCATGATAAGGATAGATATGTCCGAGTACATGGAGCGGCACACAGTTTCCCGTCTCATCGGCTCGCCTCCCGGATACGTCGGTCACGACGAGGGCGGACAGCTCACCGAGAGGGTGCGCAGAAAGCCCTATTCAGTCGTGCTGTTCGACGAGATGGAAAAGGCGCACGAGGACGTTTGGAACCTGCTGCTGCAGATACTCGAGGAAGGCTCGCTGACCGACTCTCAGGGTCGTCATGTGGACTTCAGGAATACGGTAATCGTAATGACCTCCAACATCGGAGCCAAGCACATCGTCTCCAAAGGCGGAACGCTCGGCTTCAAGGTCGAGGACAGCGGCGAAAAGAGCGAAGAGCGCCGCTTCGAGGACATACGCGATGCCGTCATGAGCGACCTTCGCGCCACGTTCCGCCCGGAGTTTTTGAACCGCATTGACGAGACGATCGTGTTCCGTCCGCTGACTCAGTCAGACATCGAGGAGATAGCGAAGCGTATGCTTACCGTCACTGCAAAGCGCATGGAGACGCTGGGCGTTCATCTCGCGGCAGACGACGCGGCTGTGAAAGAGATAGCCAAGGAAGGCTTCGACCCGGTCTATGGGGCAAGGCCGCTCCGCAGAGCCATCCAGAACAAGGTCGAGGACGCGGTCGCCGAGAAGATGCTCGACGGCAGCATCAAGGCCGGAGGCACGGCCCATGTCTCTGTCAAGGACGGCGCGATAGTCGTCGCGGCCGAATAAGCATTATCAAGAGAGAGAAATACTCCCGCCGCGGGGCGGATACAATCCCCGCGGCGGGAGTTGTTTTTTTGGCGGCAATCATATATAATCTTACCATTGAATCAAGTTATGTTCGGACTTAAAAAGAAGACTGATGTTTTCGCACATTGCGGAAAGAGAGGACAAAATAAATGAAAATCAACTTCAACAACGGAGGCGGGAACGGCTTTAACGGCTTTCATTTCGGAAACGGCGCGTCCGGTTCCGGAAACTTCGGCGGGGGCGATTCCGGCAGAGAGGATTACCAGCCGCAGACTCCGCACGCGAAGGCGGCGCGCAGGAAGGTCGCGAGTTTCGGCAAGCGCGTGCTCATAAACATTGTAGTAACCTTAATCTTCGCTTTTCTTTATTTTTACATTGTCCTGCCCCCGATAAATCTTCAGGCCGAGGAATTCTATACGTTTATCTTCCTCGTCTGCGTGGTCTACTGCGTCATGGCCGTTCTGACTTCGGGCTTTCAGGGCGACGGAGTCAAGGGCTATATCGGCTTTGTCAAAAAGCAATGCAAGATACCGTTCTGGATAATCATCGCGCTTATAGTTGTCGCGCTTATCGGCTCGCTGACAAGCGTCGTGATTTTTAGGGCGCATTCCTATCAGGCGCTGCTGCCAATCGAGAGCGGGACCTTCGCCGACGATGTCGAAGAGCTTTCTTTCGACCAGATACCCGTGCTTGACAAGGACAGCGCCATACGCCTCGGCAACCGAAAGCTCGGCGAGCTGTCTGACATGGTGAGTCAGTTCGAGGTCGACGAAAACTATACCCAGATAAATTATAATAACCGCCCGGTGCGCGTCACCAGCCTTATGTACGGCGACTGGATAAAATGGCTTACGAACCGCTCAAGCGGAATCCCCGCCTATATCGTCATCGACATGACGACGCAGAACGTCGAGGTTGTGCGGCTCAATACGGGAATCAAATATACGACGGCCGAACACTTTAGCCGCAACCTTTACCGCTATATAAGATTCAAGTACCCGACCTATATGTTTGAATCGCCGTCGTTTGAGATAGACGACGACGGAAATCCCTACTGGATATGCTCGCGCGAGGTCAAGAAAATAGGACTGTTCGGCGGAGAGGACATCGGCGGAGCGGTGCTCGTAAACGCCGAGACCGGCGAGTGCACGTATTACGACATATCCGAGGTGCCCGAGTGGGTCGACCATGTTTACAATGCCGACCTCATAATGCGGCAGTACGATTATTACGGCCGCTATCACAACGGCTTCATTAATTCCATACTTGGACAGAAAGACGTACGCGTGACGACGAGCGGCTATAATTACATCGCGATCAACGACGACGTGTATATGTACACCGGCGTCACCTCTGTCACGAGCGACGAGTCAAACATCGGCTTCATACTCAGCAACCAGCGCACTAAGGAGACCCGTTATTATTCCTGTGCAGGAGCCGAGGAATATTCCGCGATGGAATCCGCTGAGGGCATAGTGCAGCAGATGTCTTATGTCTCGACGTTCCCGATACTGCTCAATATCTCCGGCGAGCCGACGTATTTCATGGCGCTCAAGGATAACGCCGGACTCGTAAAGATGTACGCCATGGTCAACATGGAGCAGTACCAGATAGTTGCAACAGGCACCACGCTTCAGTCCTGCGAGACCGCGTATATTCAGCAGCTCGTGCAGAACAAGATAATCTCCGGCGACGAGGGTAGCGCCGTTGCGGCCTCGGGCTCGGTGTCCGGAAAGGTGGCGGAGATACGCTCTGCCGTGCTTGACGGCAATACCTATTACTTTATCCGACTTGATGGCGACACCGCTTTTTACGCCGTATCTGCCGCCTCCTGCGAGGCCGCGGTCACGCTCAACGTCGGCGACGAGATAGAGATAACCTATACGCCCGGAACGGAGAATACGTCTATTATAGACGCCTATTCTATAATAATAGGCGGCGAGCAGACTGTCGTCGCCGCGCCAGACGAAACGGAGAATACGGATACCGCGCCTGACGATACGACAGGAACAGAGGGTTAACAGGACAGAGCATCTGCGGGCGGGAGCTAAGCTCCCGCCCGCGTTTTTGACTTCCGACACGGCAAAATACGGAGAAAAAGCGAAAAATTTATGGATTTTGCTCTGTACAGAGCTAAAATAATAAAGTAAAATATTATAATATCTGCAAAGTAGATACTATAATATTTACGCGCGCTTATATTTAGGGCCATTCCGTCCGGGACGGCATATGGTCGTATCATATCAGCATTTTTCAGATATATCGCGTTTTTAAGGGGACGTGCAACGATATGGAAAACAAAAACAGGCGCGTGGTCGTCAAGGTCGGCACCTCTACGCTCACGCACAGGACAGGCAAAACCAACATACGGCTCATGGGCGAGCTCGTGACGGTTCTGTCCGACCTCATGAACATGGGAATACAGGTCACGCTTGTAACCTCAGGCGCAATAGGCGTGGGCGTCGGGAAGCTGGGGCTTTGCGAGCGGCCTGAGGATACGGCAGGGAAACAGGCCGCCGCCACTGTCGGCCAGTGCGAGTTGATGTTCATGTACGACAAGATGTTCGACGAGTACAGCCATACCGTCGGCCAACTCCTCATCACCAAGGAGGACATGGACGACGTAAAGCGCCGCGGAAACCTTGTCTGCGCGTTTGAGAAGCTGTTTGAGTACGGCGCGATACCCATCGTCAACGAAAACGACTCCGTCGCGGTGGACGAGATAGTCTACGGCGACAACGACACGCTTTCTGCCGAGGTCGCCGGGCTCATCGGAGCGGACACGTTGATAATACTTACAGACACCGACGGGCTGTACAACAAAAACCCGATGCTGCACGAGGACGCGAAACGCATATCCGAGGTCGGCGTGATAACGGATGAGATAGAATCTCTTGCGGGCGGCAGCGTCAGCGGAGTCGGAACAGGCGGCATGACGACAAAGATACACGCCGCGCGAATAGCGACCGCCAGAGGCATTGATACATATGTAATCAGCGGAAGCGCACCGCGCGATATTTATGGCGTGTTTGAGGGCAAAGACGTGGGCACGCATTTTAAGGCGCATAAATAAGCGTTGCTGAGCTGAGGACCGTGAAAGGAGAAGATTCCATGACCATAGAAGAAATCGGCAGAAATGCTAAGACGGCGTCCCGCGCGCTCGCCGTAGCGGACGCAGAGAAAAAGAACGCGGCGCTCTACGCTATGGCAGACGCGCTTGAAAACAATAAAGATAAAATACTCGCGGCGAACAAGGCCGACGTAGATGCGGCGCGCGGAAATATTCCGGACGCGATGCTCGACCGCCTGTCGCTGACGTCGGAGCGCATTAGAGCTATGGCGAAAGGTATGCGCGACGTTGCGGCTCTGCCCGACCCGGTCGGGAAAATCCTGTCGGAAAATACGCGGCCGAACGGTATAAAGATACGCAAGGTCAGCGCGCCCATCGGCGTCATCGCGATAATATACGAAGCGCGCCCAAACGTCACCGCCGACAGCGCGGCGCTGTGCCTCAAGAGCGGCAACGCCGTGATACTCAAGGGCGGAAAGGAAGCCGCGAATTCAAACCTCGCGATAGAAAACGCCATGAACGGCGCGCTTGAAGAGGCAGGACTTCCGAAGACCTGCGTGCAGGTGCTGGAAGATAATTCCAGGGAGACGGCCGCGAAGCTCATGCGCATGAACGAATACGTCGACCTGCTGATACCGCGCGGCGGCTCGGGCCTTATAAGCGCGGTCGTGAAAAATGCGAGCGTGCCGGTCATACAGACAGGCGCCGGTGTTTGCCACACATACGTTGACAAAGACGCGGATGTAAAAATGGCTGCGGAGATAATCTTCAACGCCAAGACCTCGCGCCCTTCGGTCTGCAACGCCTGCGACTGTATGCTGGTTCACAAGGACATTGCGCCCGAGGCGCTGCCGGTCATCGCTGATAAGCTGCATGAGAAGAACGTCGAGATACGCGGAGACGAGCGCGTGATGGATATCATCTCAGGCTGTACTCCGGCAAACGAGGACGACTGGGGAAAAGAATACCTGGACTACATCATCTCCGCGCACATTGTAGACGACGTGGACGCGGCCATAGCTCACATAACGGATTTCGGCACGGGGCACAGCGAGTGCATAGTGACTGAAAACGAGAAGACCGCAAAATATTTCATGGAACATGTGGATGCGGCGGCTGTCTACCACAACGCTTCGACTCGGTTCACCGACGGCGGCGAGTTCGGCCTCGGTGCGGAGATAGGCATATCTACACAGAAGCTGCACGCGCGCGGACCGATGGGTCTTCAGGAGCTTACAAGCTATAAGTATATGGTATTTGGAAACGGACAGATAAGATGAAGATAACTGCGTACAGCGTAAGCGGCGAGGAAATTGAATATTTTGAAAAACACAAAGCCGCTTTCGGCGCGGAGATGACATACGTCGCAGACAAGCCGACGATGGAAAACGCCGACTCTGCCGCGGGCGCGGACTGCGTGAACGTGCTGTCCTCGGTCGTTTTGAGCGACGAGCTGTACGACAGATACAAGGAACTCGGCGTGAGGCTCGCCGTGACGCGGACGGTAGGCGTCGAGCACATGAATCTTTCCTATGCCGAAAAAATCGGAATGCCGGTGCTGAGCATAGCCTATTCCGCGGCTTCCGTCGCGGACTACGCGATAATGATGATGCTGATGGTGCTGAGAAACGTCAAGCCGATGATGCAGCGCTATCTTGGGCAGGATTATACGGCGTCACACATACGCGGCCGCGAACTGCCTGATATGACGGTCGGGATTATCGGCGCGGGGCGCATAGGCCGCACGACGGCAGAGCACCTTCGCGGATTTGGCTGCCGCGTGCTTTACTGGGACAGAAACGAAAAGCCGGAGATGCGCGGCGCAGCTGAGTACGCGCCGCTGGATACGCTGCTCGGGCGCAGCGACATCGTATCGCTCCACCTTGCGCTGAGTGACGAGACGCGACATTTTATCGATATGGAAAAAATTGTTAAAATGAAAAACGGCGCCGTGCTCATAAACACAGCGCGCGGCCCGCTGGTAGATTCCGATGCGCTTATAGCCGCGCTTGAGAGCGGGAAAATAGGCGGTGCGGGTCTCGACGTGTTCGACGGAGACAGACTTATATATTACAGGGATTTCAAAAACCGGCTCGTTCAGCCGCGAGAAATGGCGATACTCAATTCCATGCCGAACGTCCTGATGCTTCCGCACATGGCGTACTACACGGACAGGGCGTCCGAGGACATGGTCAGAAACTCGCTTGCGTGCGCGGCGGAGTTTTTCGAAAGACAGGGAAGGAGTGAACAGGGATGAATTTCAAATCATTCAGAAAAGCAATGGCGGTTACGGCCGTACTCGTATTCGTATCAGCCGCCAGCATATGCTTCGGGATAGTAAAGATAAGTCACGGGACGGACGTCGGTATGGGACTCGGTATGATAGTCGTCGGCATCATAGTCGCGGCACTCTGGATAGCGTTTCTCATGCATGTCGCAAAGCACCCTGACAAAAACCAATAGATAAAAAATACGGTTAAACAAACAAACGCGGGCGGCATTATGCCGCCCGCGTTTGTTTTTCGCCAACACGCTTCGCGCTATTTAATATCATTGCGTTTTTTGCGCGTTCTCACGCATTCGGTCAGCAGGTATTCTATCTGGCCGTTTATGGAGCGAAAATCCTCCTCAGACCACTGAGCCAGTTCCCTCCACAGCGTCGGCGAGATGCGAAGCAATATTTGCTTTTTCTCCTTTTCATTGTTTTCCAACGCTTATCACCTCTTGCGAAAATAATATCAGTAGATGGAGCCGGAGTTCACGACCGGCTGGGCGTCCTTGTTTCCGCACAGGACTACGAGCAGATTGGACACCATAGCGGCCTTGCGCTCGTCGTCAAGCTGGACAATATTGTTCTCGCCAAGTTTCTGGAGCGCCATCTCGACCATGCCGACCGCGCCGTCGACTATCATCTTGCGCGCGTCGATTATCGCGGAGGCCTGCTGACGCTGGAGCATCGCGGCGGCGATCTCGGGCGCGTAGGCGAGATGGGTTATGCGCGCCTCGACTATCTCGAGCCCGGCGGCGTTGACCTTTTCCTGAAGCTCTTCCTTTAACCTGTCAGCCACCTCCTGCGACGAGCCGCGAAGCGACTTCTCGTCGCCGCCCTCGGATACGTCGTAAGGGTAGAGGCGCACAATATTGCGAAGCGCCGAGTCTGCCTGAATGGACAGAAATTCCATATAGTTGTCAACGTTGAAAACGGCCTTGGCGGTGTTGACAACGCGCCAAATTACGACAATGCCTATCTCTATTGGATTGCCGAGTGAGTCGTTTATCTTCTGCTTGCCGTTATTGAGGGTTATCTCCTTTAGCGATATGCGTTTGCCTGCGGAGCTGTCGGCTTTCTTACGGCGCTGAGCTGTGGCAGGAGTTTTACCGGCGGCCGCGGCGACGGCGATATCACTCTGGTCGGCAGCGCTGTCCATCGTCGGGTTGACGGCGGTGCAGAAAGGGTTGACAAAGTAAAAGCCCTCGCCCTTGAGCGTAGCGTAGTACTTGCCGAACAGCGTCAGCACCAGCGCCTCGTTCGGACGCACGACCTTGAGCCCGCAGATAAGTACAATGCCGACTATCGGCGTGATTATCGAGCAGATTATCATCGCGACTCCTGCATAAAGGTCCGAATAGTACCAGGCATATTCTATTTTAGCTATGCCGATGACCAGCAGCGGCACGCAGGCGATAAAAAGAATTATTGAAAGGATGAGCAGCGGCACGCCGAGATTTCCTCCCCGCCTTATCTTTTCTTCGTACTGCGGTGTTTTCTTTTCCATAAGTTTCTCCCTCCGTAAAATAAAAGTGATATTATTATGATAGCATAGTGATAATATCACAGACGGGTCGGGATGTCAATGACGTTGAAGAAATACCGGCTTTAGAGCCGTTATATATATGTAGAGCCGTATTCCGGGCACAGCTGCAGCGATTGCAAACTTTTTTGGAAAAATTTGCAATTGCTATTGACAAATAATTAAGTTTGTATTATTGTACTAATAGATTAATACAGCAATACAGCCCTGCCGCATTTTGCGGCAGAGAAAACGTAAAGGAGAATTGCGATGGGCTGGAATTTGGACAGCGGGCTGCCTATATACTCGCAGCTGATAGAACAGCTCCAATGCAGGATAGTGTCCGGAACATATGCGCCCGGCTCGAGGCTGGCTTCCGTCCGCGATCTCGCTAACGAGGCATCGGTAAACCCCAACACGATGCAGCGCGCGATGACGGAGCTGGAGCGGCTCGGACTCATATACACAGAGCGCACGAACGGGCGCTATATAACGGAAAATAAGGAGCTGATAGCCATGACGAAAAAGAAGATAGCTCTTGAAAAGATAGGGAGCTTTATCGACCAGATGAGAGAACTCGGCTATAAAAAGGAAGAGATGCTTGAGCTCATGGAGGAAGCGAGTAGGGAGGTAAAAGGCAATGAGTGAACTTCTGGAATGTAAGGACATTCGCAAGAACTTCGACAAAAATCATGCTCTCGACGGCGTTGACCTTACGGTAGGGCGCGGGAAGATAGTCGGGCTGCTCGGTCCCAATGGAAGCGGCAAGACGACGCTGATGAAAGTTGCCAACGGGCTGCTCTGCCCGACGGGCGGAGAGCTGACGATAGGCGGAATGAAGCCGGGGCCGGAGACAAAGAAAATAGTTTCCTATCTTCCGGACGCCGATTATCTTCCAGACTGGATGACTGTGACGCGGCTTGTCGGAATGTTCAGCGATTTTTACGCGGACTTCAACCGCGACAAAGCGGAGGAGATGCTCAAAACGCTTTCGATAGGCGGGGGAGAGCGGCTCAAGACGCTGTCAAAGGGAACCAAGGAAAAGGTGCAGCTAATACTTGCGATGAGCCGCGAAGCGCAGCTTTATATGCTTGACGAGCCGATAGGCGGCGTCGACCCCGCTGCCCGCGACTATATACTCAACACCATAATTGCCAACTACTCGGAAAACGCTTCGGTGCTGATATCGACGCACCTGATCGCCGACATAGAGCCGGTGCTTGACGAGGCAGTGTTTATAAGCAGAGGGAAAATAATACTTCACAAGGGTGTGGACGATATCCGCGCAGAGAACGGCAAAAGCGTCGATGAGGTCTTCAGGGAGGTATTCAGATGTTTGTAAAATTGATGAAATACGAGATGATGTCGACCGCGCGCGTGTTCGGCGTCTGCTATCTCGCGCTGCTGGCCGTGAGCCTGTTGCTTCTCATACCGTTCCACGGCGCGCTTATAAACGGTTTCGATGTAGAGCCAACCGTGGGCGGAGTAAGAGGTATGTTGACCATCACTCTTATGTTGGTCTATATCGGACTTATCGTTGCGGTGTGCGTCGTGACACTGATATTCATTATAAAGAGATTCCATATTAATCTGCTCGGCAGCGAGGGGTATCTTATGATGACACTGCCAGTTCCCACGTGGGAACTGGTGCTCAGCAAGGTTGTCGCGGCGCTCATCTGGACATTCCTTTCAACAGTCGCGATAATTGTATCCATGCTCATTATAACTATGGGTTCCATGGGTCTGAACGACTTGGGTCAGATGTTCGCACATATTCCGGATATACTCGATGAGGTTTACAGGACTACAGGACACCACGTCTCGGCTTATGTGTTCCCATCGATACTGATGTTTATCTTCGGCGTTTCGGCGGCCGTGCTCCAGATATATTTCGCCATGATGGTCGGCTGGCAGGCGAATAAGCACAAGGTGCTTCTGAGCGTCGTCGTGTTCTTTGTCATCTGTGCAGTTATAACCTATGTGACGACGGCGATAGGCGGAGATTTTGATTATCTTGTCGGCGCGACAGATTATACGATGACGGGGATTTGGAAAGGCATTGCGGAAGATGTCGCTCTTACTGTTGTATTCTTCCTCGGCACAACACTGCTGATGAAAAACCGGCTGAACCTCGAATAATTTATTTCTGATAACAAAGCGCCCCTTATGCTTTTGCATAAGGGGCGCTTTTTATATTCCAGTTATCTGCTGTTTTTCGAGAAGGGATACATTAACAAAACAAGCATAGGCATCAGCTCGAGACGGCCGAAGAGCATCGTGAAGCATAATACGACCTTGCTTATAGGGCTGCCGGACGAAAAATTTCCGGAGGGGCCGATGACGTCTATTCCGGGGCCGACGTTTCCGGCACAGGTCATGGCGGCGGAGAAGGAGACAGTGAAGCTGAATTCGTCGAGCGAGACGATAATCGTAGAGATGATTACTACCATCGTGTAGATGAAAAAGTAGAGCGTTGCAGAGGACAGCACCTGTTCCTCGACGATCCTTCCGCCCATGTATATGGTGTCGACCACACGGGGATGTATGATGCGCTTGACCTCGCGGCGGAGCACCTTGAGCAATATGAGCACGCGCGCAACCTTTATACCGCCGGCGGTGCTGCCTGCGCAGCCGCCGATAAGCATGACGAGAAAGATTATCGCCTGGCAGAATGCCGGCCACATAGTGTAATCCGCCGTCGTGAAGCCCGTCGTAGTCATGACGGAGACTACCTGGAACGCGGCCTCGTCAAACGAGTGGAAGAGCGTGTCTCCGGACGTTATGATTCGGCTCGCGATTATGCCTGCGATTGAAAGCAGGAGTATGATAATGTAACCCTTGAGTTCCTCGCTCCTGCGCACGGTCTTGAAATCGCGCACGATAACCGCAAAGAACAGCGAAAAGTTGACGCCCGCGAGAAACATGAAGATGATGACTATCCAGTTTATCAACTCGGAATTATACGCGGCGATGGACTGGTTCATCGTTGAAAAGCCGCCGGTAGCCGTTGTTGTCATGGCGTGGCATATGCTGTCGTAGAGCGACATTCCGGCCAGCTTCAGGCACACGGTCTCCGCAACGGTCAGCACGATGTAAATGATATACAGTATCTTTGCGCTCTGGCCGATCTTGGGAACGAGTTTGCTTTTGATTGGGCCGGGGCTTTCCGCACGCATCAGGTAGACGCTTCCGGCACCGAGTTTCGGAAGGAGAGCCAGGGTCATGACGAGGATACCCATTCCGCCGACCCACTGTGTTGTGCTTCTCCAGAACACTATGCCGCGCGGGCAAATCTCTATGTCGTTTATGGTTGTTGCACCGGTAGTTGTGAAGCCGGAGACAGACTCAAACAGCGCGTCGGGAATGCTCGGCAGCACGCCGGATATCACGAACGGCAGAGCGCCGAGAGCCGAGAGAAAGACCCAGCACAGCGCTACGGCCGCATAGCCGTCACGAAGTTGCATCCTGCTGTCCGGCGGCATTTTGAGCCGCGACAACGGTATGCCGGCGACGGCGCATATGGCTATAGTGACCGCGAATGCGAATATGTCGCTTCCGCCGCAGTATAGTGCGATGAACAAAGACGGCATCATGCTGACGGCCTCTATGCACATTATGATGCCGAGAAGTCTAAGTATGAGTTTCCGATTCATTTTAAAAAGTGCCCCGCAATTTTCAATTATTTTAGGATGTCGTTGAGATCCTCAAGAAACAGCGATTTAGCCACAACGATCACGCGGTCACCCTCGAGTATCATGTCGCCGCCGCCGGGTATTATCGCGTTGGCGCCGCGGACAATGGCCGCGATGAGCAAGCCGTCGCGGAGGCTGAGATCATTGAGAGTAGTGTTTAGAAAACGTGTCGAGGAGTTGGCCGTGAACTCCACGGCCTCGAGCTTGTTGCCGAGGAGCTTGTACAGACGCTCGACGGCGCTGCCCTCGGAATTCGCGACTGCTCGAACATAGGATGATATCTGATTCGCGGTTATGTCTTTGGGGCTTATTATACTGTCGAGCCCGGTATCGCGGACAAGGCTGATATAGTTCGGACGCGTCATCTTCGCGATGACCTTTGCAATACCGGAGTGCATGGCGTTTAGCGCCATCAGCAGGTTTTCCTCGTCGCGTCCCGTGAGGGTGACGAACGCGTCGGAGGTGAAGGCGTTTTCGCTTTCGAGAAGGTCATGGTCGGTGCCGTCGCCCTGGATTATCAGCGCGTGTGGAAGAAGCTCGGAAAGGCGCTGGCATTTGGCCATATCGAGCTCGACTATGCGGATGTGCATGTCCATTTTTTCAAGCTCGTGGGCAAGGTAGATTGTTATGCGGCTTCCGCCGATAACGGTGACGTCCTTTACCTTAGTAGTCGGTCTTCCGAGCTCGCGGAATATCCGTGAGAGTTCGGAGGGGCTGCCGATCATGTAGCCTATGTCGTCAACCTGAGGCACAAAGCTGCCGTTGGGTATGGTGACATCGTCTCCTCGCTGGACGGCGCACAAAAGCGTTCGGTTCGGGTGCAGGCGGTTGAATTCGGAAAGCGGAATTCCTGCAAGTCGGTCGTTCTTTTCAATGCGAAAGCCTATCATTTCAATGCGTCCGCGCGCAAAGGTCTCGACGGACGAGGCATCAGGGAAGCGCAGTATACGCGATATCTCCTGCGCGGCGGAAAGTTCGGGGTTTATTACCATATCGAGCCCAATTTCTCTTTTGAGGAGCGGCGCGTCGTCGTAGTATTCGGGATTTCTTATGCGGGCGATGGTGTGCTTTGCGCCGAGCTTTTTAGCGATCAGACAGCACATGATGTTTACCTCGTCGTAGTTCGTGACCGCAATTACGAGGTCGGTGCGGCGCACGCCAGCCTCGAGCAGGACGCTGATGCTGGCTCCGTTTCCTACCACGCACATAACGTCGAGGGTGCTGTCGGCGCGCTGGAGCGCCGGAGCGTTTGAGTCTATTATAGTGAGATCGTGTTTCTTGCCGGAAAGCTGCTGAGCCAGCGTGTAGCCGACCTTGCCGTTTCCGATAATTATTATTTTCATTTGATTCATGTCTCCCTAACGAGAAGTCGTCATGAGGCTTATATTAAGCGCTTTTCGTATGTTTTCAAAAGATCACTCAGGAATCTTCCACGCCATGTGCGCGGCGCGAAGTTCGGAGAGGACGCTGTTGAATTCCGCACCCATTATTATCACGGTAGCGCTGACGTAAAGCCATACTAGCAGGATTATAAGCGTGCCTATCGAACCGTATATGAGCGAATACATCGCTATGTGCGTGACGTAAAACGAAAATAGTATGGAGATTATCATCCACGCGACGAGCGCGCTGATGGCGCCTGGCGCGACATATTTGAACGAGGTGCGTTTGTCGCCGGCGTAAGAGTAGAGCACATACAGCACGAGGAACAGCAGCAGAGCAAGGAACACGAGCCTGAACTGCGACCATATCGTGAAGAACAGGGGAGGGAGCATCGTCGTCGCCGCGAGAAAATTCATTATATGGCTGCCGAGCGCGATAAACACGATCGCTCCGATAAAAGAGATGAGAATGAATATCGTGTAAAACAGCAGCTTAAGCTGATGCTTTACGAACCCGCGCGGCTTGGCAACGTTTGTCGCACGGCGCACGGAGCGCATAAGCGAGTTTGTCGCGCGCATGGGGAAATAGAAGCAGAAGACGAGGGCGAATATGATAAACGCCCTGTCGTGCGAGCTGGAGACGTAATTCATGTAGGAGGTAATAAGTTCAATGACGCCCTCGGGGAGTATGTCCTTGACATAATTCGACACGAGCATGACGTCCGGCCTCACGACCTTGAGAAAATAACTGCCGAAAACGACGAGAGGGAAAATAGTGAACAGCAGATAGTATGCGGCCGACGCGCTCTCGCGGCCGACATCGTCTTCAAAATATCGTTGGGCGAGTAACTTTGCGTAGCGCGCTACGACGTTTTTCGGAAGATTTTTTATTTCATTCTCCGTCAACGGTATTTCTCCTTTCCCGTATTTGCATGATAATTTGCATAATACATTATTATAAGACAACTGACGGGCGGCGTAAAGCATTTCTGCCGCGAAGTGAGAAAATAACTTGCCTTCGTCTTTCACGCTGCCGCGATTAGACCTCCAGGACGACATAATCCAACAAATTATACATTATACAATGTCGTGTCAAATAAATAAAGTGCGCTGCGAAATACCCGAAAAAGAATGGCGAGCCGTGAAATTAGGCTCTAAACGTGAAAAAAGCCAATATTTTTGGGAATTTGTTGCTTTCGAACATTAAATAAGATATTATAATATATAACATAAAAATGGAATATAATGCGGAATTTAGCAAGAATTGCCTCAAACCGATAAAGGGGGAGTCTTGAATGTGTTGACAAGAAACAGTCTGCTTGTTATCGACGACAGTGCGGTAAACAGAAAAACACTCGTCAAGCTGCTTTCGGGCTCGTACAATATCATAGAGGCTGCCAACGGGGAGGAAGCTCTGAAGGAACTCCGTGAGCGCTCCGGAAGCATAGCCTGCATAATACTCGACATTGTTATGCCTATAATGGACGGCTTCGAATTTATGCGCGAGGTATCGAAGACCGAGGAGTACAGAAATATCCCCATCCTTGTCGCTGCGTCCGACAATGAGCAGGGAAGCGAGAAGGAGTGCCTTGAGCTCGGCGCATGGGATTTTGCCAGGAAACCCTACGACGGCGCGATACTTAAACTCCAGCTCAACAATATAATCAGCCGAAGCCGCATAAACGTGCTGGAAGAGATAAAACGCGCTTCGGAGCATGATGCGATGACGGGCCTGTATAACAGAAAAAAATTCTACAATGTGACGCGCATGATGCTCGACGAGCATCGCGATGAGAAATTCATGTTTGTGCGTTTTGACATCGACCACTTTCGTCTTTTCAATTCATTTTTTGGCGAGCAGGCCGGAGACGACCTGCTGAAATTTCTTGCCCAGAGCATTGTTAAGTTCGCAGACGAATTATGCATCAGGACATACGGAAGGATCGAGTCGGACGTTTTCGGAATGTGCATGCCCTTCGACGAAGGGCTTATGAATCGTCTGATTCATACTGTTGACAGGATACTGGCGGACTGCATACCGTCGTATTATATCGAGCCTTCGTTCGGCGTATACGTCATAGACGATCCAACGATTCCGGTAGAGAAGATGTACCTGCGCGCAACTATGGCAGCGGAAAAGTGCAAAGGCAAATATATGTCGCATATTGCATACTACGACCAGAGCATGACCGATATGTATTATAACGAGCAGGAGATAATGAACGAGGCGCAGGCTGCGCTTGACGGCGAGCAGTTCGTTGCGTATCTGCAGCCAAAGTACAGCATAAGCGCCGGCATGCCCTGCGGTGCCGAGGCTCTCGCTCGCTGGAAACATCCGGAGAAGGGTATGATTTCTCCGGCAGATTTTATTCCTGTATTCGAGCGCAACGGCTTTATCGGCAAGCTCGACTATTATATGTGGGAGCGCGTCTGCGCACTGCTCCGTAAATGGACGGACGAGGGACTCAATCCCGCGCCGGTGTCGGTAAACGTTTCGCGCGTTAACATGTATAACCCACAGCTCATAGATATGCTTACCGGCCTTGTGAAGAAATATTCCATCTCCGAAAAACTCCTGAACCTCGAGCTGACCGAGAGCGCGTACATGGACAACCCCGATCTAATGAAAAAAAACGTCGCGGAGCTCCAGAAGCACGGCTTTGTGATTATGATGGACGATTTCGGCAGCGGATATTCGTCTCTGAACATGCTGAAGGACATTATGGTTGACATACTCAAGGTCGACATGAAGTTCCTTCCGACGGGACAGCATAACGCACGTAGCGAGCGCATACTCGCCGCAGTTATACGCATGGCCGGCTGGTTGAACCTGCCGGTAATAGTGGAGGGCGTGGAGACCGAGGAACAGAAGAACTTTCTTGTAAGCATTGGCTGCGGCTACATGCAGGGCTTCTATTTCGCGCGGCCTATGCCGGTAGAGGAATACGAGCAGCTGCTCCGTAATCCGAAAATTGTTCAGGCCACTATCGAGAAAGGTAATGACGATGGTGTTGTGGACCTTATCTGGTCGGCTAGCCCGCAGGTCGACAAGCTTTTCCAGAGCATAGCCCAGCCCGTGGGCGTTTACGAGTTCGTGCGCGGTGAACTTTCGCCGATACGTGTGAATCAGGCGTTTATAGATATGTTTGGCTATGATGTCGGAGGCAACGAGTTTTCGCGTGTTTACCACAAATACATATCCGCCGAAGACCTTGAGCGCATATACGCTATGGTAAAAGACGCATGCAAAAGGAAAGGCGTGGCCGGGTGCGACTACACGCGCTTCCGCGGAGATGGTACGTCGATGTATATCCGCATGAAAGCGAGCTTCGTCCAGACAATAAAGGACGGCGGAGTCGTTTTTGCCGCGTTTACGGATATAACAGAAAGAATAGAGCTCGAACGGGAAATCAATAAGCACAGGCTGCTGACAGAATTGGATAAGTGATTATTTGTTTAAGGCAGAGCCTTGATGCTGGGCCTGGGCAAGCGCGCCGATCTGAAAGAGAGATATCCGGAGTTATTCGGTTATGTCCGACCAGGCCAAGATGGAAAAGAACGAATCTATGAAGAGACAGCAATAAAATTATAAATGCCGCCGGCCGGAATTTTTCGCCCGGCGGCGTTTTCGTATGCGTGCGCGCAAATCGCCCGCTGTCTTTTGGCGCGCCTCGTTCCCGCTTGCGGCGATAGCCGATACGCATTATAATATCTGCGATAAGGAAGTGAGAGATACGAAAGACACGGTCGGAAGATTCGCGCCGACGCCGAGCGGGCTGATGCACCTCGGAAATATTACTTGCTTTTTTCTCGCATGGATAAGCGCTAAAAACAAGGGCGGAAGAATAATTCTTCGCAACGAAGACCTGGACGCTCAGCGCTGCTCGCCCAAGTGGGCCGAGCGCGCGGAGCGCGACCTTCAGTGGCTCGGCCTGACCTTCGACGAGGGCGGGAGCCTCGGAGGGCCGAGCGCGCCGTATTTTCAGAGCGGGCGTTCGGAGCTGTATCTCGCCGCGCTTGAAAAGCTAAAAGCAACGGGGCTCGTGTATCCGTGCTTTTGTACGCGCTCTGAGCTGCACGCGGCCTCCGCTCCGCACATGAGCGACGGAATAACGCTCTACGCCGGCACGTGCCGCAATTTAACGCCGGAGCAGGTGAGCGTGCGCATTGCCGAGACAGGAAGACAGCCCGCGATGCGCCTTCGCGTGCCTGATGAAAGAATCAGCTTCACAGACGGGAATATGGGGAAGATTACCATCGACCTCGCGCGCGAATGCGGGGACTTCCTGCTGCGCCGCTCGGACGGGGTGTTCGCGTATCAGCTCGCGGTCGTCGTGGACGACGCGGCCATGGGCGTGACCGAGGTCGTGCGCGGAGCCGACCTGCTGTCGTCCACGCCGTGGCAGATATATCTGTACCGTCTGCTTGGTTTGAAAGCGCCGGAGTTTTACCATATCCCGATAGTGCTCGGCGCGAACGGGAAAAAGCTGTCGAAGCGCGACGGATCTGACGGCATAGATGCTTTGAAGGCCGTATATTCACCAGAGGAAGTCGTGGGAAAGCTTGCGTACCTTATCGGACAGAACCCCGCCGCGAAGCCGATGACGGCTGCTGAGACGGCGAGACGCTTTTCATGGCACGATGTGCCGCGAAGCGGCATAGTGATACCCGAGGGATTGTTCTGAGCGCATTGTAACGCGGGCGGCTTGACCGTCCGCGTTTTGTTTGTCCAAAGCGCCGTACCGATATAGCTCATTGTAATAATGCACCGCGCGCACGCATAGATTTTTACATGAAAAATGAAGAGGAGCGAAATCGGTTGAGGATATTGTTGTTGAAACACAGGTACGCGGTTTTCACGGCGGGGCTGCTGGCTGCAGCCGCGATATTTGCCGCAGCGGAGGGGCCGGCGTTTGTAACGGCCTCGGCATCGGAACGGCAGCTTCCGTCCTACTGTGTCGACTGCGATCAGAAGGTCTGCTCAATAACGTTCGACGCGGCTTGGGGCGATGCGTCGACGAAGGATCTTGTTGACATACTCGATAAATATAACGTCAAAGCCACGTTCTTCGTCATAGGCAAATGGGCGGAACAGTACCCGGACGACGTGAAGATGCTTGCCGACAACGGCATGGAGGTCATGAGCCATTCTTACGCGCACGACCACATGACTCAGCTCTCGAGCGACGCTATAAAGGCCGACATAAACAAGTGCAGCGACGCGATAGAGAAGATAACCGGCACGCGCCCGACGCTATTTCGCTGCCCTTACGGCGATTACGACGACCATGTGGTGACGGCCGTGCGCAGCCTCGGAATGGAGCCGGTGCAATGGGATGTTGACAGCCTTGACTGGAAAGGAATATCGGCGGAAAAAATAGAGGACCGCGTCGAGAGCAAGGTCAAAAACGGGAGTATAATTTTGTTCCACAACGCGGGCGAAAACACGCCGCAGGCGCTGCCGAGCGTGATAGAATACCTGCTCTCGAACGGATACGAGATAGTGCCGGTATCAGACCTGCTTCTCAGCGGAGAATACGGAGTCGACTGGAATATCGACGTGACCGGAAAGCAGTGCGCCATCGGGCAGAAAAGCCAAAGCTCCAATTGAGATGCCGTGCGAAAAATAAAGAGGCCCGGTCGTATGGAAAATATTTTCCATATGGCCGGGCCTTTATGCTGCGAGAAATTACATCTCGACCTTCTTGTCTTTTTGTATGTGTGCCTCGGGGTTGAAGGATTCTATCTCTGCCACAATATAATCGTGCAGGTAATTGATTATGGGAAGATGCTGCGGGCAGACCTTCTCGCACTGCTTGCACTTGATGCAGGCAGATGCGGCGCCGTAGCCCTGCTCGAGATAGTTGAGGTAGTAAAACGCCTGAGTCATGACCTCATTATCTGAGCCGTTGCGAAGGCGGTTCCAGTCGTTGTATAGAGCGAAGTAATCGGGAATGGCGATTTTCTTCGGGCACTTGGGCACGCAGTATCTGCAGTATGTGCAGGGGATCGCGGTATTGTCGTTAATTATTTTGACGACTTTGTCGATGATGTCGTATTCGTCCTTGTTCATGGGTACGAAATTCTCGAAGGTCTTTATGTTGTCCTCGAGGAACTCCATCTTGGGCGTACCGACGGATACGACGCGAACACCGGGAAGGCTAAGCAGAAATCTGTAAGCCCAGGACGCGATGGACGCGTCGGGGTTATAATCCTTCATGAGCTTCTGCGCCTCGGGCGGTATATTGACGAGCGTTCCGCCTTTGCAGCCTTCCATGACGACGATTGGCTTGTTGTGCTTCAGCGTTATCTCATAGAGATCCTTGGAGCGGATGGCGGGGTTTGTCCAATCTATGTAGTTGAGCTGCTCGACGACGAAGTCTATCTCGGGATGCTCGGTCAGTATCATGTCGAGAAACTCGGGTGAGTCGTGCAGGGAAACGCCGAACTCGCGGAACTTGCCCTCGGCTTTTTTCTTCATGAGAAAATCAAAGGTATCCCACTTCTTGCAGTTTTCGTATGTCTCCTTGCCGATGCTGTGGATCAGATAGAAGTCGAAGTAATCGACATGACATTTTCTCAGCTGCTCTTCAAAGATGCGCTCCATGTCCTCCTTCTTCGTCATGAACTTCATGGGCATCTTGGTGGAAAGCAGGAAGGAGTCTCGCGGATACCTGTCGACAAGGCATCTGCCGAGCGCATCCTCGGACAGCTGGTTATGATAGATATAAGCCGTGTCGTAATAGTTGAACCCCTTCGCCTGTAAAATGTCAATCATTTTGTTGAGTGTATCGTAATCTATGGAACTCTGGTCGTTGGGGTCGAGAAGCGGCAGCCGCAGGCAGCCGAGTCCCATTCTTTTGCCAAAATCAATCGCCATTTTGAAATTACCTCCTTAAAAATGAAAAGCTGTGCGGGAGCATGCGCTTTTAGCAAGGCGCATGCTCTCGCGGCGCATACGCAGACCGCGCTCTCCCATGCGCGGCCCGCGCAGTGTCAGTTATTCTGCTGGTTTGCGAATACCTCGGGCAGGCCGAGGGTGAACACGCCGAACAAAACTACGGCGGCAGCCGCAAATGCCATGAAGACATTGAAGTTTGTGCCCGCTATGGGGGCGATAATGTATGAGGGGATAACAAACGCGGCGAGGAAACGCATTGTGTTGGCGTAACCGCCGGCCGCGCCCATGTATTCAGGCTTCATGCCGGGGATATAGACCATCGCGGACATACTGACCGGCACGAGAGCACCACAGCACAGCGCGCCGACAAACATCAGTATCGCGGTGATTGCAGGAGAGGCCAGCAGCCATCCGGCGTAGATGCAGATACCGCCGACGATACCGACTATGAGGGAGGGCATGCGGAACTTGCCTCTGCCGATCTTGAGGATAAAGGTGCCGCCGAATATAGTACCCAGCATGATACCAACGGCGAAGGCTGAGGTGACGAAGCCGGAGGTCGTCACTGCAATGCCCCTGGTGGTAAGCGCGGTGGTGAGATAGATGGAAACGGTCATGTTGCCGACCATGAAGCATATCATCGTGAGTCCGATGATCCAGATGTGCTTAAGCTTGAGCACATTTCCGATGGTCTTGGATATCGGCACGTCCGCAGAAGGAGGAGTAGCGCCCTTGGGACGATCGGATGCAACAACAAGAAACAGCACATATGCTATTACCATCATGACGAGGGTGACGACGCACGCGGTGCGGAAGGTTCCGAAGTAAGCGGTGACAGCCTGAGCAATGGCGTTGCCGGCTCCGCCGCCCGCCATGAATATGCCCATCGCGAGGTTGAGCTCTTTCGCGGGAAACCACTCGGAAACGAGCTTTGCGGAGTTGGACGAAATAAACACCGGTAGGAAGCCGAGCATGAAGCTCGACAGCATCAGCATTGCATATGACATGGCGGGAATTCTCAGTGCGGCGCCTATAATGCCGATTATACCGGCGACGAAGACAGAAAGGCGGACGCCCTTTTTATCGGCGAGGGTACCTGCTGGAATCGAAAAGATTATGCCTGTCAGCATGGGGCACATCGTTATAGCGCCAAACTGCGACGTTGTGAGGCCAATGTCGTTTATAAGGTAGCCGCCGAACGCCGATGTGACGAACTGCGAAAAAGATCCGACTACGCAGCCGATGAAAATTACAAGCAGGACGGCCCACCGTTTGCCTGTCGGTTTCGTCATTGTATCCATTATGAATTTTCCTCCTTCTTTCTGGGCGGTTATGGCTGTGGTACGAATTTACGTCCATGCCACCCGAATCGGATATACCGATTTCCCCTTCAGTCGGCTTCGACCGACCGTGGCGCGGTTATTGCTGACTTGGTAAAAATAGGGAGCGACAGGGTTTGCCGCTCCCCATTAAATCCAATGTCTTGCGGATGTCTTGCGGAAAATATCAGATGTCGTGGCGTCCTGCACCGACGTGCGCGATGGAGGACTGACCGTAGGCGTAAACATAACCCATACCGCCGGCGACATACAGGCAAAGGCCTGTGACATATTTTGAAAGGTCGGAAGCGAAAAACAGAGCGGGGCCCGCGACATCGTCGGCGGTGCCGGTGCGCTGGAGGGGAACCTCGATATCCGCGATGTTCTGGAGCATCTTGGTGCGCGCGTCTCCGGCGTCCATAAGCTCATCCCAGAACGCGGTCACGATCGGGCCGGGCTTGACGCAGTTGACGCGGATGCCGAATTTTGCGAGATCCATGGCGAGGTTTACGCACAGAGACTCGCAGGCACCCTTAGCCATATGGTACTCGTAAGCGGGAGCGGTCGGGTTGAACGCGCCGTTGGACGAGCAGATGATTATTTTGCCGCTTTTCTGCTTTTTCATCTGAGGAACGACCGCGAAGCAGGAATAATACATACCCCACTGGTTGACAGCGGTGGTCTTTTCAAGGCACTGCTGCTGGGTGAGCCGCTTGTCGCCGTCAAAAGTCTTGCCTGCGTAAGCGGCGAGGATGTCGATGCGTCCAAATTCTTCGATGGTCTTCTGGGCGATCGCTTCAACCTGAGCGCGGTCGGAGACATCCATCGACTGGTAAAAACGCGCCACGCCGCCTGCCTTAGTTATCTCGTCGACGACCTTCTGAGCATTTGTGGGGTTGAAATCCGCGATGACGACCTTTGCGCCCTCGCTGGCGTAGAGCTTTGCAGTGGCTTCGCCCATTCCAGAGGCGCCGCCGGTAACGATAGCAACCTGATCCTTTAACATGTCAACCATAATAAATATCTCCTTTTATAAAAATTTTTGAAATTATAACTGAACAAAAACTGGGCGTGTCGAAATCAGTTTTTCTTTGCAGCGGCATCCTGCTGAAGTTTTCCCTTGGGGCCGAGTTCCGGGATGAGCAGCGCGCCGAAAATTATACCGACCACGCACACAATGGCGAAAGTGATAAAGATGGCATTGTAGTTGGTGGGGAAAAGGCTTGCGATGGCAATGGGGAATACGAAGGTAAGAACGCCCTTTATTGTTTCGAGCGCGCCGGAAGCGGTGCCGATGCACTCCTGAGGGAACTGCCCGGTAAGCGGAACGAGAGGAGTACGGCTGGAGCATGTTCCGATGCCGCCGCCCATTATCAGGCCGCCGATTATCATGAATATCCAGGTGTTGACTCCGAGAGGGGTGAACCATGCGAGGAGATAACCGATGCCGCCGCCGACAAAGCAGATTATGGCGACGGTGTTATAGCGCTTGATGGTACCCATCAGGAACGCTCCGAAATAGCCGCCGACCAGCAGCGACAGGTTTATGACCGTACCCATAAGCGCCGCGCCGGAAGGGGCAAGTCCCTTGGAGAGAAAAGCGTTGATGCAGTATGTATTGACGAGCAGGGTGCCGCCGACGGCGCAGGAGGTGGCTATCGAGAGGAACCAGACATAGGAGCTCTTGTAGACCTTCGCGGTGCCTCCGACTGGGGGCTTCGCATTTTCCACGGCGATGGGGCCATCCTTGCCGATAATGAGCCAGATGACCCAGAGAACGGTGTAAGCGACGGCAATGAGCAGCAGGCAGTTGTGAAGGCCGATGGCTGCGCCGATGACGAACACGGACGCGGAGCCTATGCCAGCGCCGCCCGCCTGGAACGCAAACGCGACGGAAACCTTATCCTTGGTAAACCAGCTGTCAAGCACCTTGGCCGCAGAGACCTGGCATACGCCAACGAAGAAGGACGCGAGGAAGGTGAGAGCGACGACGACCGCGTAGCTTGCGACGACCGCGCGGACGTAAAACAGCGCGACGCCGATGATCATAGCTATCATTATCGTTTTGCGTGAGCCGATCTTATCGAGCATGGGACCGAAGACGATGCCTGCAAACAGACCTACCACGGAGGTCACCGACGCAAGGGTTGTCAACCCTGCCTGACCGATGTTGTAGGTGTTCATCGTATCCACGGCGCAGGCGGGGAACACGATGAGGTTGAAAGTCATGATTGCCATGAATAACGTGAAAAAGGCCACGATTATCCATGCTCTGCCGTTTGTTTTTGTACCCATAAAAAATCCTCCTACTTCTCTAACACAAATTTAGTTCCGACTCTGCCGCTGAAAAAGTTCAGGCGCTTATGAAGTTTGGACGCGTTCATGGCGGTACGCGTTAAGCGCACCGCAAAGTGAGGGGAGAGAATGAACGCGGAAGCGTCGTTCACTTCTTTGTTGAGATTAACATTTTGAATAATCCGGCGCAAAAGCACCAGGCAAAAATGCAAAAAAATACAGAAATACCGTAAAACCGCAAGCTTTAACTAGATATTTTTCACAAAAAGAATGAAAAACAATTAAATAAAAAAATTTTTTAATAAAAAAACCTTATGAGAAAAAAGTCAGTTATTTGTTTACCAAATCAAGAAAATCAAATTTCGAATTTTTGATGTTAAAAAAATAACAAATAACTCAAAACTGTCAAAAATTTTAATGAAAATTAACTATTTACTCTAAAAATTTTTGCCAGCTCCCCAAAAGGGTAAACTTGTCCAAAGACCGGCTGCGGAAAGCGGGTTGCTTTTTGACAGCCGATGGTATATAAAGATAAGCAAAACGCAAGGCGGAGGTATTTAAATGAACATTTTGGTGATAGACGCGCAGGGCGGCGGAATAGGACGTCAGCTCGTCGTCGCGATAAAGGCGGTCTGCCCCGGCTCTTCTGTGACGGCGGTCGGAACGAACAGCGCGGCGACTTTAGCCATGCTCAAAGCCGGAGCGGACAGGGGAGCGACCGGAGAAAACGCCATTGCCGTCGGCTGCAGGAAAGCGGACGTTATCGCCGGCCCTATGGGAATAGTCATAGCGGATTCCATGCTTGGCGAGATAACCGCCCCTATGGCTGCCGCGATAGGGCAGAGTGCCGCCGTCAGAGTGCTCATACCTATGAACAACTGCGACAGCATAGTCGCGGGAGTAGCGGACATGCCGGTCGGACAGCTTATACAGCTTGCCGCGAACGAGATAGGCCGCATAGCCGGCAACCGGGTGAAATAGCCAGGACAAAAAGAGCGCTTGACACGGCGGAATCTTGCGGTTATAATGGCGCCATCGGCAGGAAGCCGTTTTTCCGGCGCTGAAGCGCTGTAACTTTTTACGCACTGCGAACTTGAAATGTATGTCTATGAAAGCATACAGCTTTTCAGAAGAAAAGCCGTATGCCTTTTTGTTTCCACGCAAAAACCGCGGGTAAAAGCAAGGCGTCGCTTCATCTTCGACAGGAAAAATTGAGGAGGAAAAAATTATGGCATGTTTTTTGGTACCGACCGCTGAAGCGATCGTGGCTACGATCGTGACGAAGTCCGTTGAAAAGAAAGAAAAGGCTTCCGCAGAGCTCACTATGGGCGCGGAGAGCGCGATGATCGAGACCGAGGGAAAGATTCCTTTTTCCCGTAAGCTCAAGTGGCTTACAAATATGCTCTGGGGCGGCTCAGCGCTGCTGGCTTTCGAGCATGTCTGGCATGGCGAGGTAGTGCCATGGTTCCCGTTCCTTACGGCGGCGAGCAACCCGGCTGACGCGAGCGTAATGCTGCATGAGATGGCTACGGTCGGCGTTTCTATGGCCGTTCTTGTGACGGTAATTTGGGCGGGAATGGTCGCCGTTTCCAACGCCATTGAGAAGAGAACGCTGGACGCCTCCGGAGCTCAGGCTTCTATCGGCTGAGGAGTGATAGACCATGACTCTGCTTGTAACAGTTCTTGCGGCCGCGATATGTACGGTCGTATGGTACAAAAATCTTCCGGGCGATGAACTTAAAATCGGAACACTGTGCCTCATGTACTGGGGCGCGTCCATAATGTGGCTTGTCGACGCGATATTTGAATATGCGGAGCTTAAGGCTGCATACTTCACGCCCGCCGCGGCGGACATGCTCAATGATTTGTTCCTTGGGCTTGCCGTGGTTGCGCTCGGCCTTGTCATATGGCTGGTCATTCTTATTGCCAGAGATCCTAAAGGCGTTATAAAAAACGCTTTGCTTAAAAAGAGCTGATGCGCCTTAAAGCGGTTTCGCCCGACGGCGGAACCGCTTTTTTTCAAACAGTCAAGGAGCTTCCATATGAATTTATCAGAATTTTTCAAAGAAAACAACCGCGTCGCATTGGGATTTTCCGGCGGTGTGGATTCGTCATACCTGCTCTATGCCGCGCTGAAGAACGGAGCGGTTGTGCGGGCGTACTATGTACGCTCCGCATTCCAGCCGCGCTTTGAGTTTGACGACGCCGTACGCATGGCGAAGGAGCTCGGCGCGGATATGAAGGTAATCGAAGTGAACGTGCTGGAGGATGACGCGGTGGCGTCCAATCCAGCCGACCGCTGCTACTACTGCAAAAAGACATTGTTTGGGGCAATCAGGGAGCGAGCTCTGGACGATGGATTTGATGTGCTGATGGATGGGACTAACGCTTCCGACGATTCGGAAGACAGGCCGGGGATGAAAGCCCTCGGCGAGTTTTCGGTGCGCTCGCCGCTGCGCGAGTGCGGCCTGACGAAAGCCGAGATACGAAGGCTTTCAAAGGAAGCGGGACTTTTCACATGGAACAAACCGGCCTACGCCTGCCTCGCTACGCGCATTCCCGCGGGCGACAGGATAACGCCCGAACTGCTTGCAAAAATAGAAGGAGCCGAGGGCGAGCTTTTTGCCATGGGATACAGCGATTTCCGGGTTCGCGTGTACAAAGGTGCAGCGCGACTGCAGTTCCCGGAGGAACAGATGGAAACCGCGCTTAAAGAACGCGATGAGATAATACGGAAGCTCAGTCCGTTTTTTGAGCTTGTATTTCTCGACCTGAAGGGAAGGTAAAAGATGAACGAAGCTGAAATAGTAGCACTGCTGCAGGATGTGGCGCAGGGAAACGTGGCCGTTAAGGACGCGGTGCTGAAGCTAAAAATGGAGCCGTTCGAAGACCTCGGATTTGCAAAGATAGACCATCACCGCGGTCTGAGACAGGGCGCCGCGGAGGTCGTATACGGCGCGGGGAAAACCCCCGAGCAGATAGTGAAAATAGCAAAGGCAATGAGGAACCGCGGACAGGAAACGGTGCTCATAACAAGGATGAAACCCGAGGCTGTGCCGATTGTCAGCGCGGAGCTTCCGCTTCGGTACTTTGAAATGGGGAACGTCGGCATAGTCGGGGAATTTCCGAAGCCCGACGGCCTCGGGAAAATTGTCGTCGCCACCGGCGGAACGAGCGACATGGCCGTCGCCGAGGAGGCCGCGCTAACCGCCGAGGCTCTCGGCAACGAGGTGACGCGGCTGTACGACGTGGGAGTCGCCGGGCTTCACCGCCTGCTTTCAAATCTCGATGAGATCATGAGCGCGCGCACTATAATAGCAATAGCCGGAATGGAGGGCGCTCTTGCGAGCGTCATCGGCGGGCTTGCGGACTGCCCCGTCATCGCCGTGCCGACGAGCGTCGGATACGGAGCTTCCTTCGGCGGAGTGTCGGCGCTGCTTTCGATGCTCAACTCCTGCGCGAGCGGAGTAAGCGTAGTGAATATCGACAACGGCTTCGGAGCGGCATATCTGGCGAGCATGATAAACCATATCGGAAGAACGGAAGTTTGAAACAAATTCAAATTTTATTTGATTCGGTGGGTTTTTCTCACCGTTGACACGGCAGCCGAAAAACGTACACATTATGACCATCATCGTTTATGGCATTTTGTGTATGGGGTTAAACAAAAGGAGTGGTCATAAAAATGAAGACACTTTATCTCGAATGCAACATGGGCGCGGCGGGAGACATGCTTACGGCTGCGCTGCTGGAGCTCGTTCCCGACAAGCAGGCGTTCATTGACAAAATGAACGGGCTTGGGATACCGGGAGTCAAAGTTTCCGCAGCCACAAGCGAAAAATGCGGAATAACGGGAACGCACGTCTCCGTGACCGTCGACGGCGAGGAAGAGGAGAGCGTCGACGTTGGCCACGAGCATCATCACGAGCATGAGCATGAACATGACCATGAACATGAACACGACCATGAGCATGAGCACGACCATGAACATCATCATCACCATCACTCCGGTATGCACGATATCGAGCATATAATTTCTGAACTCGATGTGTCCGAAAAGGTGCGCAGCGACGCACTTGCGGTCTTCAGGCTCGTTGCCGAGGCGGAGAGCCGGGCGCACGGAGCGCCTGTGGAGCAGATACATTTCCACGAGGTCGGGACGATGGATGCGGTGGCCGATATAGTCGGTGTCTGTATGCTGATGGAAGAGATAGCGCCGGACATAGTCGAAGCGTCGGCAGTACATGTCGGCTGCGGACACGTGCGCTGCGCGCACGGGATACTTCCCGTGCCGACTCCGGCGACGGCGGACATACTGCGCGGTGTGCCTATATACGGAGGTTACGTTCGCGGCGAGCTGTGTACGCCGACGGGAGCCGCGCTGCTAAGGCACTTCGCGTCGGATTTCGGACAGATGAAGCCTATGAGCGTTTTGAAGATAGGATACGGAATGGGCAGTAAGGATTTCGAGGCGGCGAACTGCGTCCGTGCGATGCTGGGAGAGACTTCCAGCTCGCGCGACGAGGTAATAGAGCTTCGCTGCAACATCGACGACATGACTCCAGAGGCCCTCGGTTTTGCGCAGGAGCGCTTGATGGAGGGCGGAGCGCTCGACGTGTATACCATATCCATAGGCATGAAGAAAAACCGCCCGGCGATACTTCTGACGTGCATGTGCCGCGAGGACAAGCGCAAGGAAATGATTGAACTCATGTTCCGCCATACGACGACGATAGGCATACGCGAAGCGGTCTGCGGACGTTACGTTCTTCAAAGAAAAGAAACGTGCGTCGATACCCCGTACGGCGCCGTCCGCATGAAAGAGGCGTCCGGATGGGGCGTAAGCCGCAGCAAGCCCGAATATGAGGACGCGGCGAAGATAGCGCGCGAGCGCGGCATACCGATAGAGGACGTTCTCGATGCCGTGAGATCTGCGCAAAAGCGCGTGTAAAGCGTGATGACGCGCGAAATGGGAAAATATGTAAACACATAAAGACACAAAGGCGGGAGCGCAGATACAGCGCTCCCGCCTTTGTGTTTCATTATTTGATTCAGCCGTTTATCGCGTAACTCCGCTGAAGCGCGAGATTGAGCGCACTGAGGGTCGGGTTTTTGTTCGTCTTCAGGTGACAGAACGAAAACAGCATACTCATATCGCAGTCCGCTATTGGCAGAGCCACCGAAAAGCTGTTGAGATAATCGGATATGAAGGATGGCAAAAACGCCACAGAGTCGCTGTCGATGAGCGCGAGCAAAATTTCTTCGAGATGGTTCATCTGCCGAATACTTTTGAAATTAATGCCGGATTTGCTGCGGGAACGATTGAAGAATGCCTCTGCTCTGGGCATTCCCTGATATGTGAGTATAATACAGTCCTGCTGCGTGAGAAGCTCCTTGGGAACGGTATTATATTTGGCCAGAGGATGATTCTTTCCAACCACCAAAACCATATGAAAACACGCGATGTCCTGCATTGCAATATCGCTGCAGCCCATGTACTGACATGGCGGAGAGACGACGGCGTCGATATCCTTGTTATGGAGCGAGAGCAAAAGCGATGAAGGCTCCATTATGCGCTGCTCAATATGCACGTTCGCAAAGGTTTTGCGGAAAGACTGAAGCTGCGAGATAAACCACAGCGCGTCGAAGCAGCTGCTCGAACCGATTTTAATAATGCCGGTGTAACCGCTGGCTATGTTTTTGCCGGCTTCGACCGTTTTTTCGTAGCCGTGCATCGTCTTGCGCGCCCACTCGTAAAAATCACGCCCTGCCGGAGTCAGGCGCATGGAGCGGTTGTTCCGCTCAAAAAGCTGGAATCCCAAATCTTCTTCCATTTTAACGATGGCAAGACTTATTGCGGTCTGTGAAACGCCGCATATTTTTGCGGCTTTCGTAAAATTGAGCGTTTCGGCGGATCGGATGAAATAGTTGAGGCACTTGAAATCCATGCTTGTTTCTCCTTTCGGCAGCGTATGCGGCTTTACGTCACAAATCATAAGTAAAAGTAATTGCTCCTCTGCGGAATAGTATGAAAAATGATCGTATATGCCGCTCCTAATCGGTAGTATTTTATAATAACATGCACAATAAGTCAATCTAATGATAAAAAAATAATAACAATTATTTATCATAAAAATGCAAAAAACAGCCCCGAGGGGGGCTGTTTTTCGTATGCGGATGTCGTTACAGTATGCCTAGTTTTTTCGCGCCCTCTGCAAGCTCGTCCCTGAAATCCGGGTGAGCCAGACTTATCAGCGCGCGTGCTCGGTCGTCCATAGTCAGCGGTTTCAGGTTAACGCAGCCGTATTCGGTCACGACATACTGTACGTCTGAGCGTGCCGTAGTCACCGCGGTCCCGGAGGGGAAAGCCGCGACGATGCGGCTGCTCGTTCCGGATTTTCCGGAGATAGTGCTCGGAAGGGCGATAAATGACTTGCCGCCCTTCGACATCTGCGAGCCGCGCACATAGTCGACCTGACCACCGACAGCGCTCTGCTGCTTTCCGCCAAGAGAATCAGCCGCGACCTGACCGTACAGGTCGACGGACATGGCGGTGTTGACGCTTATCATGTTGTCGTTACGCGCGATGACCACCGGGTCGTTCACGATGGAATACGGGGTAAAATGTATTCCTTCGTTATGGTCGACAAAGTCGTAGAGCTCTCTTGTGCCGAGAGCAAAGGCCGTTACGCTCTTTCCCGGCATAAAATTTTTGTATTTGTTTGTTATTACGCCCTTTTTCGTCAGAGCCATCATGGAACATGTAAACATCTCGGTGTGTATTCCAAGGTCGTTCTTGTTTTCGAGACCGAAGCCTACGGCGTTCGAAATGCCTCCGAGCCCGAGTTGGAGGGTCGCTCCGTCGGGTATGCGCTCGACGATAAGGCCCGACATCGTCCTCACGGTGTCGTCGAACGGGAGATTTGGCACCTCCGCAAGCTCGTCGTCGCACTCGGTCACGATATCCGCCTGTGAAATATGTATGAGGTTTTTCTCGCCGTACACATACGGGACGCTGCGGTTGACCTGAAGCACGACCTTGTCCGCCGTCTCGCGTACGCAGTCGTGGAACGCGACGCCGTAGGCGCCGTAGCTCATGTAGCCGTCGTCGTCGGGAGGGGAGACCTCAAGGAAGGCTATGTTCGCCCGCGCCGTCTCGCGGCACCAGAGATTTACCTGGCTGAGGTGAAAAGAGGTGTATGACGTCAGGCCGTTCTTCATTCCTGTCCGCTCGCCGGGACCGGCAAAATAGGTCGAGTTTCTGAAGTGCCCTTTTGCTTCGGGCTTGAACACGTCGAGCTGACGCAGTATGAGCCCGCTGCATATTGTGACGTTTTCGAGCTCGTCACGTCTTTGATACAGAGCGTCCGTCAGGGCGTACGCCGTACTCGACGAAGTGCCGATATATACGCGGTCTCCGCTTTTGACGACCTTGACCGCTTCGTCGATGGGGAGCAGCTTTTCCCTGTACTCCTTCATCCAGTTCATATAAAAAAATCCTTTCGTTCGTCGGCGCGTAAGCGCACCTTCGACGGTTTTATCAGGAGTTAAATTTTTCCAGGTATAGCACTCTCCGCGTCATTCATCTATCCACATGTGCAGCTGTTTCTGGCAATGTTACGGCGCGGCGGACATATGGAAATTATCCCCTGTGGAGTATCTCGTGGCGCTCGGGCCCGGTGGAGAACATCTTTATCGGGGCATCTATCTGCTTTTCAATAAACGCGACATAGTCAAGCGCCTGCTGCGGTATCTTGTTTATGTCGGTTATGCCGCGGATGTCGCATTTCCAGCCGGGAAGCGTGACGTACACGGGTTTCGCACGTTTCAGCAGAGGGGTGACCGGGAAATTGTTGGTGACCTTGCCGTCGATTTCGTAACCGGTGCAGACCTTTATCTCGTCGAGATAGCCGAGCACGTCGAGGCAGGTCATGACGACCTCCGTCGCACCCTGCATCGCAACGCCGTAGCGCGTTGCCACGGCGTCAAACCAGCCGACGCGTCTGGGCCTGCCGGTCGTCGCGCCGAACTCGCCCTTATCGCCGCCGCGGCGGCGGAGCTCGTCGGCCTCGTCTCCGTGCAGCTCGGTGACGAAATCGCCGCCGCCGACGGAGGAGGAATATGCCTTTGTCACGACGACGATGTCCTTGAGCTCGCGCGGCGGGATACCCGCGCCGATGCAGCCGTAGGCCGCGAGCGTGTTGGAGGAGGTAGTCATCGGATATATACCGAAATCGGGGTCCTTCATTGTGCCGAGCTGACCCTCGAGAAGTACGGTCTTGCCGGCTTTGAGGGCTTCGTGAACAAATGAAACCGCGTCGCCGACGTAGGGACGTATCAGCTCGCGCTGAGCGACCATTTCCTTGTACAGCGCGGCGGGGTCGAGAGGTTCCTTGTGATAGAGATTCACTATGAGTGCGTTCTTGATGGTGCAGACCTTGTCGAGACGGTCCTTGAGGATATCGTCGTCGAACAGCTCGCATACCTGGAAGCCGAGCTTTCCAACTTTGTCGGAATAAAACGGAGCGATGCCGGATTTCGTCGAGCCGTAGGCCTTGCCAGCGAGCCTGTCCTCTTCGTAGGTATCGAGCAGGACGTGATAGGGCATCAGGACATGTGCGCGCTCGGATACGATGATGTGCGGCATTGGCACGCCTGCGTCGAGCAGCCCCTGAAGTTCGGTGACAAACTTGTGAATGTCGAGAGCCATACCATTGCCGACGATGTTTGTGATATGCGGGTAGAATACGCCGGATGGCAGAGTGTGGAGAGCGAAACGGCCATAGTTGTTGATTATGGTGTGGCCGGCGTTCGCGCCGCCCTGAAAACGGATGACCACGTCCGCCTGCTCGGCGAACATATCGGTTATCTTGCCCTTGCCCTCGTCGCCCCAGTTGGCGCCCACTATTGCTTTTACCATAGTTTTTCCTCCCGGCGCGGGGTTTTGCAATTCCAAAAACAGGTGGAATTTGCCCTATCCCGCGCAAGCGCATATATTATAGCAGTTTATGGCGCCGGATGCAAGGGTACGCCGCCCTGCGCGGCATATTCTATCGGGGCATGGACGCGCCGCATTCCGAAAACGGGATTGAAAACTCCACAACGCCTTCTATCTCCGGCGCGACGGAGCACATGGGATAGAAAAAACGGTACTCGTTGTCGGCAATATAAAAATTGCGGCCACTGTATTTCTTTTTCAGCAGCTTTTCATATTTCGGCAGAAAAACGGTGGAGCCGTCCCTTGCCCGGCGCGCGCTCTCAAGCCTGGCGTTGGCTACGCAGACCTTCTTCGCTTTGGCACCGGAGCCGAAAAATGATGCGGGAGAGAGAGGATAACCGCTGCGCGCGTCCCACACATCGGCGCGCCGCACTACGGTGGGGAAGCCACGTCCGTATTTTTCGACCGCGTCCGTCACCACGCTGATGAGTTCGCACTTGTTAAATGTCGTGCGGAAGGAAAGCGAGGCCTCGAAAGGCCGGAAATCGCGGCTCGCTTCGACCGCGGCGCGGTACTCCCGCACGGCATCCTCGAAGAGGAACGTGGAACAATATTTCATAAACGCCTTTGTTTCGGCGCGATAAAACCTGTCGAATCTACGGCGGAACCGCGCCGTGCCGCCGCATGCCGCTTCCGGCTGACCCGCGCGTACGCGGAGAACGCACATGCCGTCGCACATAAGCTCCTTTTCGCAGGGTCCGGTTTTGCGCTGCGCCGCGTCGTGTATATCCATAAAAGCACACACCCCTTTTGAGTCAGTCTATGCCGCGCCACGCGGAGGGGTGACGGCACCGGAGCGGCGCGTGAATTTTGCAAAATCTATTTACTTTCATGGTTTAATATGTTAAAATATTTTCGGCTTTGAAGATAATGATACCGGGGAGGAAACGAAAATGGCTAAGATAGCGAAAAAGGCAAGAAACTATGATTTGTACGAAGCCATCCTTTCTCTGAAGAACATGGACGAATGCTGTAAATTTTTTGACGACCTGTGCACGGTGGCGGAGCTTCGCGCCCTTGAGCAGAGATTCGAGGTCGCGGTTCTGCTCAGCAAAGGAATGATATATAACGATATCCTCGAAAAAACCGGCGCGTCAAGCGCTACGATAAGCCGCGTCAACCGTTCGCTGAATTATGGAGCTGGCGGCTACGAGGCTGTCTTCGGAGAGATGAAGAAAAAATGAGCAGCTATAACCGGCTCGCTTTTTCCTACGACGCGCTGACCCGCGACGTGGACTACGAAAAGCGCGCAGATTACATAGAAAAGCTGTTCAAAAGAAGCCGCGTACCAGTAAAGATTGTGCTTGACCTGGCCTGCGGCACGGGCTCAATGACGGAAATACTCGCTGGGCGCGGATATGAGATGATCGGAGCCGACGGAAGCGCGGATATGCTCGCCGTGGCCGCAGGAAAATGCGCGCGCATGACCGGCGTTAAGCCGATATTTCTTCATCAGGATATGCGGCGCCTCGACCTTTACGGCACTGTCGACGCCGTTATCTGCTGCCTGGACAGCATAAACTATATAACCGATATAAAGGGGCTCCGCGAGACGCTCAGACGCGTGCACCTGTTCCTTGCTCCGGGCGGAGTCTTCGTATTTGACATAAATTCGGAGGCAAAGCTGCGCGGGCTTGACGGAGAGATGTTTATCGACGAGGACGACTACACGTTCTGCGTCTGGCGCGCGTCTTTTGGGGCAAAAAGCAGGATATGCACCTATGGAATGGACATTTTTACGCGCGACAAGGACAAATGGGAACGTTCTCAGGAGGAGCACCGTGAACGCGCATGGAGCGCGGAGGAGCTATCGCAGCTCCTGACCGAAGCCGGATTTGAAGATATCCGCACCTTCGGTGATTTGAAGTTCAGGGCTCCGAAAGCAAACGAGCAGAGAATATTTTTTGCGTGCATACGGGGCGGATGACGCATACGGGATTCATGCATGAAAGGGAATTTTGCAATGAACGATATCCTTGTCCGCGCCGTCTCAAGGGACGGCGCGGTTAAAGCCTGTGCCGTAAGTGCCAGGGGAATGGCGGAACGTGCCCGCAATATACACGCTCTTTCGCCGGTGGCGAGCGCGGCGCTCGGACGGACTCTGACGGCGGCCTCGATGATGGGCAGCGCGCTCAAGGACGAGGGCAGCAGCCTGACGCTTTCGATAAAGGGCGGAGGGCCGATAGGAACGGTGCTCGCGGTGTCGGACAGCATGGGCAACGTACGCGGATACGTACAGAATCCCGGCCTTGAGCTGCCGCTCCGCTCGGACGGTAAGCTTGACGTGGGCAGAGCCGTCGGATGCGATGGAAGCCTTACGGTCATAAAGGATTTGAATATGAGAGAGCCATATATCGGCTCCGTGCAGCTCGTAGGCGGAGAGATAGGCGAGGACGTGGCTGCGTATTTTGCCGAGAGCGAGCAGGTACCCACGGTCTGCGCTCTCGGAGTGCTTGTCGACCGCGACAGGAGCATAAAAGCCGCCGGAGGTTATATGATACAGCTTCTTCCCGGAGCAGAGGAAGACGTTATAGCGAGAGTGGAAAAGGGCGTGACGGCCGCCGGCGCGGTCACCTCGATTCTTGCCGGGAACGATGACCCGGAGGCGATGCTTCGTATTGTCATGCCTGATTTCGAGCTTGACGTGCTTGAAACAAGCCCCGTGGGATACAAATGCGATTGCAGCCGCGAGCGCGTAGAGCGTGCGCTCATAAGCCTCGGGCAGAGCGAGATAGAATCACTGATAAGCGAGCAGGGCGGAGCAGAGATAACCTGCCAGTTCTGCGACAGTGTGTACAGATTCACCGCCGAAGAGTTAAGAGAACTCATAATCCGAGCAAAAAATAAGTTTATGGCTTGACAGAACGGGGCGGCTTCTGTATAATAACAAATGCTGTTTCGGAAGAAATACGGGAGCATAGCTCAGCTGGGAGAGCATCTGCCTTACAAGCAGGGGGTCACAGGTTCGAGCCCTGTTGTTCCCACCAAACAAAATCCTTGATTTTATTTGGTAAGTGCGGATATTGAATCCGCTTGGCCGGAGTGGATCCGGCCGACATCAAGGTATTGCTTTGAAAAGACCTGAACGCGCCGCCCGGAGCGGGTTTTGCGCGTGAGGCTTTACCGAAATAGTTTTTATGGCCAAGTAGTTCAGTTGGTTAGAACGCCAGCCTGTCACGCTGGAGGTCGACGGTTCGAGCCCGTTCTTGGTCGCCAGGTTTGCAGCTTCCCGCGGGATAAAATCCCGCGGGAGCCACAAATGCCTCTGTAGCTCAGTTGGTAGAGCAGGGGACTGAAAATCCCCGTGTCGTTGGTTCGATTCCGACCGGAGGCACCATTTTCCCTTTCGCGGGATGCAAGAGCGTCCTGCGTATGCGGGCGTAGCTCATCTGGTAGAGCGCCACCTTGCCATGGTGGAGGTAGCGAGTCCGAGCCTCGTCGTCCGCTCCAATTTCAATATCCGCAATATCTGCTGTTTTTGCGGATATTGAAATTGGAAGCCGTGAGAACTATGCCGCGATGCGCGTCATATAATTATATACGGCGACATAGCCAAGTGGTAAGGCGTGGGCCTGCAAAGCCCTGATGCCCCAGTTCAAATCTGGGTGTCGCCTCCAAAACGAAGAGAGAGCACTTTGTGCTCTCTCTTTTTTGCTTTTATACATTTTCTTCTGCGAAGAAGGGGGGTGTAAAAGTATTGATAAGATGCTCATATGCCGATATAATGAATTATCATAGCAGACAAAAACAGCGGCGTTGTTATACGTTCCGCCGGACCGATATGTGCCTGCTTTTGGCTCCGGAACCGAGATATTCGCCGCCCGCAACCGGCGGTTGACAAATTGACCGGCGGCGATTGGTGGCGCGCAACCGCTCAAACAGGTAGGATAACATGCAACGGAGGAAATTCCGAAACACACTATTGTGAGGTTGATGACATGATTTTAGCGGATAAAATTATTGCGCTGCGGAAAAAGAGCGGTTGGTCGCAGGAGGAGCTGGCGGAGAAAATGAACGTGACCCGCCAGTCGGTATCAAAATGGGAGGGCGCGCAATCTGTACCCGATCTTGAAAAGATACTGCTGCTCAGTCAGCTTTTCGGCGTCAGCACAGATTATCTTTTGAAGGACGAACTTGGGGAGCCGGAGTATGCAAATGCCGCGGACGAACCGGGCCTTCGCAGGGTGACGATGGAGGAAGCAAACGAATTCCTTCGCATCAGTGCGTTTGCGGCGAAACGCATTGCGCTGGCGACGTTTATGTGCATAATCTCGCCGATCTGCCTTATGCTGCTTGCCGCCGCGCAGGATACGCGAGCGCTTGACATATCCGACAATCTGGCCGTAGGCGTCGGGCTTATCGTGATGTTCCTGCTGGTGGCCGCGGCCGTGATGATATTTATCTCCAGCGGCGCAAAAACCGCGCAATACGAGTACCTTGAAAAGGAAAGCTTTGAAACGGAATACGGCGTCACAGGCATGGTGAAAGAGCGGCAGAAGGAGTACCGGGAGACCTACACACGCGGCAACGTGCTCGGCACATGTCTGTGCATTCTCTCGGTCATCCCGCTCTTTGCGGCGCTCTTCCTTCAGGAAAACGACCTTACCTACATCGCTGGAGTTTGCGCTATGCTGGCCGTAGTCGGAATCGGCGTAATATTTTTCATTTTGGTTGGTACGCCATGGTCCGGTATGCAAAAGCTCCTTCAGGAGGGAGACTATACAAAACAGAAAAAACAGCTATCGGAGCGCACGGCGGCCATAAGTACGATATACTGGCTGGTAGTCGTCGCCGGATTTCTCGCCTACAGCTTTTTGTCGGGCAACTGGGAAAACAGCTGGATTGTCTGGCCTGTCGCCGGAGTACTCTACGCCGCCGTCATGATCGCCTGCGGCGCCTGGGGCAAAAAAGGAAAATAGCAGGGAGAATATGATTTGCAATAAAAGCGAAGGGAACCTCTGCGGTTCCCTTTCGCTTTTTATTTATTTGCGGCGCCTAAAAGCCGCCCGAGCTTATTCCGTCGGCGCGTGGGTGTCCTTCATCTGTTTTATGTGTTGACCGACTATCTCAGACACATCGCTTATCGTCATGAAAGCCGAGGCGTCGGTCTCATGTATTATACGCTTTATTGACGGCACCTCCACGCGCGTCACCACGCAGTAGAGCACGACCTTTTTGCCGCTTATGAGTCCGGTGCCCTCGAGCAGCGTACAGGTGCGGCCGAGCTGCGCGTGTATGGCGTCAGCGATTTCCTTGCCGTCGTCTGTGATTATCATGACCGACTTGCCCTGCTCCATGCCGTTTTCAACCATGTCGATTACCCTGGACGTTATGAAATATGTAAGCAGACTGTAAAGCGCGCGGTCGAGGCCGAAGAGCAGGCCGGCGGTTCCGTATATTATTATATTTATGCCGAATATTATCTGGCCGACGGAAAACCGTCCGTTCTTGCTGAATATGAGCGCCACTATCTCGGTCCCGTCGAGACAGCCGCCGCTGCGGAGTATCAGACCGACTCCTATGCCGAGCAGCACGCCGCCGAACACTACCACGAGCAGTTCCTGATCGGTGACGGCGGGCATATCCCTGAACACCTCAAGCAGAACGGAGAACAGGAGCATGGCGTAAGCCGCGCGTACTAGGAATATTTTGCCAAGCTGCTTAACGCCGACCGCTACGAAGGGTATGTTGATTATCAGAATAAACAGGCTCAGCGAAAATCCTGTGAGCTGGTTCAGTATCATGCTGACGCCGACTACGCCGCCGTCGAGTATCGTGAACGGAACGAGGAATTCCTCAAGCGCGAACGCGGCGATTAACGCTCCGGCGGATAAGAATATGTATGGAATAAAATGGTTTTTTAAGAACTCGATAGCCCGCTCTCGCTTTTTCATCTTCTGCCTCCCGACGCAGGATTCGGCGTGCGGAACCGCCGTGGAATTTTAATATATGACTAATAGTTATTTAATTGTAACATGATTTTTTTCATCTGTCGATAAGCCAATTCAAATTGCGCAAAAACGCGCGCGTCAGCTGCCGCATAAGCGCGGAAAACGCGGAAATACTATTTGGAAAACGCGTTATGGCGCGATTTTATAAAAGCATGGGGGACGGCGGATGACAATACTGTCTGACGATTTTACTTCGAACATCGAGACGCTCGATTCGATGCTCGGCGTAAAGAGGAATTACGATATAATAGGGCGCAGCCTTATAATAGGCCAAAGGCTGGCGCGCTTTTATTTTCTCGACGGCTACGCCGACGGATCGACACTACAGCGTGTCATAGCCGTGTGGCAGGCTGTGAAGGCCGAAGATATGCGCAGGGTAAAGGATATGGACGGCTTCCTGCGGACGCATGTCCCATACGGCGAGGCAAAGGTCGAGACAGACGTCGACAAGGCAGTGACGGCGGTGCTCGTCGGCAAGAGCCTTTTGCTCATCGACGGATTTTCCGGCTGCGCGCTGCTCGACGCGAAAGAGTATCCGACGCGCTCGGTCGAGGAGCCGCAGGACGGAAAGGTGCTTCGCGGCGCGCACGACGGGTTTGTCGAGAGCGTAAAAAAGAACACGGCGCTGCTCCGGCGCAGGATACGCGACAGCGAGTTCACCTGCGAGGCGCATCAGGCCGGGGACCGCTCGCATACGGACATAGTGCTCTGTTATCTCTGCTCCCGCGTGGATCAAAAGCTGCTTGACGAAATCAGGGAAAAACTGGGAAAAATCGATGTCCACTCGCTGACAATGGGGCAGACGAGCGTAACCGAAGCGATGACAAAAGGGCAGTGGTACAATCCGTTTCCGAAGGTGCGCTATACCGAAAGACCGGACACGGCGGCGGCCTGCGTTATGGAGGGCGGAATAATAATGCTCGTAGACAACTCGCCGGCGGCGGTGATACTGCCTACGTCATTTTTCGATTTCCTTCAGGAGACGAACGATTTCTGTTTTCCGCCAATGACCGGGACGTATCTTCGCATAGTACGCGCGCTGATGCTGCTGGCGGCGCTGTTTATAACTCCGTTGTGGTACCTTGTGCTGGGAAATCCCGACTCCGCGCCGTCATTTCTTAGCTTCATAACTATAGAAAAGCCGAACTCGGTGCCGCTGCTCGTCCAGCTCCTGCTGGTCGAGATGATAGTCGACTTGCTGAAGCTCGCCTCGCTCAACACGCCGAGCGTGCTCAGCAGTTCGTTCAGTATGCTTGGCACGCTCATACTCGGCAATTTCGCGGTGCAGGCTCATTGGCTCGTCCCCGAGGTGCTCGTCTACATGGCTTTCGTCGCGATAGCGAATTTTGCCCAGCCGAGCTTTGAACTCGGCTATGCGGTCAAGCTGCTGCGCATGATGCTGCTTGTGTTCTGCGCCATTTGGAATATCTGGGGCTTCATCGCGGGAGTGGTGGTGATATTTATACTTCTCGCCACCGTGAAGCCGATAGTCGGGCATGGCTATATGTGGCCGCTGATACCCTTTGACGCTAAGAGGCTGCTGTCGCTTCTCATACGCCGCCCGATACACAGGAACAACACTTAGAGCCTGATTCGCCCAATCTTATGGACAAGTGCCGCCCGTTGTGCTACGATATTTTCAATTTGAGATTAAGGGAGCGGTATCATGCTCAGAAAACAGATAGAGGAATATTTTAAGGCACATAGAGACGAGATGCTCGGCGATATAAAGACGCTCGTCGCCATAAGAAGCGTTTCCGGAGCCCCAGACGGCGACAAGCCGTTCGGAGCAGAGCCTGCGAGAGCGCTTGAGACCGCGCTCACGCTGGCGAAAAAATATGGCTTTGAGCAGGTAGCGAATATCGACAACTACGTCGGAACGGTCGAGATAGGCGAGGGCGAGGCAAAGCTCGGAATGCTCGCGCATCTCGACGTTGTGCCCGAAGGAAGCGGCTGGACCGAGTGCGGGCCGTTTGACGGCGCGGAAAAGGATGGAAAACTCTTCGGACGCGGCGTCAGCGACGACAAGGGTCCCGCAATCACCGCCCTGTATGCAATGCGCTGCATAAAAGACCTGGGGCTTCCCGTTAAGAACAAGGTGCGTCTTATACTCGGAACCAGCGAGGAGACCGGGAGCCAGGATATAGAGTATTATTTTAAGCATTATCCCACGCCGCCGATGGTGTTTTCTCCCGACGGGGAATACCCGATACTCAACATAGAAAAAGGTCAGCTCCGCCCGGAGTTCGACGCGTCGTTTGCCGAGTGCAAAGAGCTTCCGCGCATAAAGGCAATATCGGGCGGGACCGTGCTAAACGCCGTACCGCCGCTGGCTGATGCCGAGGTCGAGGGCATGAGCGCCGCCGATGTGCGAGCTTATTTTGCCGAAGTGGAGAAGCGGACGGGAGCGAGCTTCGAGGCGGAGGACGTTTCCGGCGGTACGAAGATAACCTGCCATGGCGCGAACGCGCACGCCTCGACGCCGGCCCAGGGCGTCAACGCGATAACTGCGATTATCGAGATGCTGTGTGGCCTTCCGCTGGCACCGTGCGGGGGAATTGAAAAGCTCCGCGCCGTGCGCGCGCTGATGCCGCACGGAGAGACCGACGGCAAATCCCTCGGTATAGCCTGCGGTGACGATATTTCCGGAAGCCTGACAGCGTCGCTTGATATATTCTCCTACGACGGCGAAAAGCTAAACGCAAAGATAGACAGCCGTGTGCCCATCTGCGGCGGCGAGGAGCGCCTGTTCGCCATACTCAAGGACAAAGCGGAAAAGGCCGGAATAACCGCGCGCCTTGTGGCGCTTGAGCACCCGCACCACACCGACGAGAACAGCGAGCTTGTGCGCGAGCTGAAAAAGGTTTACTCCGATTACACGGGGCTGGAAGCGAAGTGCATCTACATGGGCGGCGGTACTTATGTCCATAACATAGACGGCGGAGTCGGCTTCGGCTGTGAATTTCCGGGCGTAGACACGCATATGCACGGCCCCGACGAGTTCGTACGTATAGACGACTTGATTGTCTCCGGAGAGATGTTTGCACAGATTATCGCAGACCTCTGCTGCTGAGAAAATACAAAAAAACGGTCTCCGCGTTAATCGCGGAGACCGTTTTTTAACTTGTTGGTACCGTTGTAAACGGATTAGTAAGATTTATCTGGATACTCGGAGGCCGATTACTTCATGGATTCAAGGATTGCGTTGACCAGTGTCTCAAGCTCCGGCTCGTTTTCGGCTCCAAGGGAAGACGCCATGCTAATGCGCTCGTTGAGTACGGTCATGTTCTTCATTTCCTCATTGAGGAACTTCTGCATCAGGTCGCCGGACTTGACTGCCCAAGAGCCGTTTTCAACGATGGCAACCGTCCGGTTCTGAACGTTCAGGGCCTTCATGTCCATCAGGAAATTGTGCATGGCAGGATAAATTCCAAGATTGTAGGTCACGGAGGCCAGCACGATATGGCTGTACTTGAAGGTTTCGGAAATCAGCTGAGAAACGTCGGTTGAGGAAACATCGTATACGGCAACCTTGGTCATGCCCTTGTCGCACAGCTTGGCGGCCAGTGCCTGCGCCGCGGATTCGGTATTGCCGTACATGGAGGCATATACCATCATAACGCCTTTCTCCTCCGGCTCATAGCGGCTCCATGTGTCGTACTTCTGAATGAAATACATCAGATCCTTGCGCCACACGGGCCCGTGCAGCGGACAGATGAACTTGATCTGATCCAGAATGCCGCCCGCCTTTTTCAGACTCAATTGAATGTGAGGGCCGTATTTTCCCCCAATGTTGGTCAAATACCGGCGGGCATCGTCCAGCCAGTCCCGATCAAAATTGACCTCGTCGGCAAACAGCTTGCCGTCCAGTGCGCCAAAGGTGCCGAAAGCGTCGGCGGAGAACAGGACGCCGTTCGTGGTGTCGAAGGTCACCATGACCTCAGGCCAGTGAACCATGGGGGCGAACACAAATGTGACGACATGCTTGCCGAAGCTGAAGGTATCACCCTCCGCCACCTCGATGGTCTCATGTGTGTCCACAGCGAACTTAAACTGACGCATCAGCATAAACGCCTTTTGGTTGCTGATGATTACCACCTTTGGCCAGCGAAGCAGGATTTCCTCAATTGAGCCGGCGTGATCCGGCTCCAGATGATTTATTACCAGATAGTCAAGCGGCCGGCCCGCGAGAACGTGCTCTATGTTTTCAAGCAGCTGCCGGCAGCCGGACCAGTCAACTGTGTCGAACAGTGCGGTCTTTTCATCCATCAGGAGATAGGAGTTATACGAAACGCCTCTTGGAATCGGATACGCGTTTTCAAACAGAGCCAAGCGATGGTCGTTTGCCCCTACCCAGTACAGATCCTCCGTTACATTTCTTACGCAATACATAAATCTTTCCTCCCTTCGGCTTTATGCCTGAATAAATTGATCTTTGGCCTCGGCGCACTCGGGGCAGACCCAGTCTTCCGGTAAATCCTTGAACAGCGTCGCCGGCGCAATTTCGCTTTCTTCATCGCCCAGCTCCGGTACATATTCGTAGCCGCAGCCGCTGCAGACATAGCGGGGGCCGATGGGCTCAGACTTTGGCATCTGCGGGCGCTTGATCTTAACCATCGGAGGCGCGGGCTGCTTGTCGCCGGTATCCAGCGCAGCCGTCAGCAGAGGCAGAACCTTATTCACATCACCAACGATGCCGTAGTCGCAGTTCTTAAAAATCGGGGCGTTGCCGTTTTTATTGATCGCCACGATGATTGAGGCGTCCTTGATCCCCTTCAGATGCTGGCTTGCGCCGGAGATGCCGCAGGCTATGTACAGATTACCTGTGAACTTCTGTCCGGACATGCCGACGTATCGGTTGAGCGGCAGATACTTGAGCGTTTCAGCCACGGGACGGGAGGAACCTATGGCGGCGCCCGCGGCTTTCGCCAGATTTTCCACCAGCTTCATATTTTTCTTTTCGCCGATGCCATTGCCTGCGGAAACCACACGCTCCGCCAGCGCGATGGGCGTATCCATGGGAATGCCGACCGTGAAGTCAAAACCGTCTTTCTTGAGTGCTTCCGCCAGCGCTGCGACCTGCTCCTTGGCATCGCCGTCGCGGAAAATCTGTTTTTTGCGTATACCGGTTATGGGCGCGGGCTTCTTGGGACGGCTGGAAGAAGATCCGGCCTCCTTAGGCATCTTGCCAAGAATTTGAGCGGCAATGACCACGCGCTGGATTTCATTTGTGCCCTCGTATATTGTTGTAATCTTTGCGTCGCGGTACATCCGCTCCACTTCCATGCCCTTGAGATACCCGGTGCCGCCAAATATCTGCAGCGCGTCGTTGGTTACCTCCAGTGCAATATCGGAAGCATACTGCTTAGCCATAGCAGACTCCATGGCGTAGGACTCATGATTCTCCTTCAGTTCGGCCGCCGAGTAAACCAGGAACCGTGCCGTGCGCAGCTTGGTGGCCATGTCGGCGATTTTGAAGGAGATTGCCTGCTGAAATCCAATAGGCTTGCCGAACTGGACGCGCTCCTTGGCGTAGTCCACCGCCTGCTCAAACGCACCCTGGGCGATCCCGAGGGCCTGAGCCGCAATGCCGATCCGTCCGCCGTCCAGCGTCTCCATGGCGATCTTGAAGCCCTCGCCTTCCTTGCCCAGAAGATTCTCCTTGGGAACCTTCACATCATTGAAGATCAGCTCGGCGGTAGAGGAGGAGCGAATACCCATCTTGTCGTAATGGTCTCCGAACTCAAAGCCCTTCCAGCCCTTTTCTACGATAAATGCAGAGATTCCGCGGGTGCCGATATCGGGTGTTGTGACCGCGAAAATCACGTAAGTATCAGCCTTGGGCGCATTGGTAATAAAGATCTTTCCGCCGTTAAGAACATAATAGTCTCCCTTGTCCACGGCGGTAGTTTCAGTGCCGCCCGCATCGGAACCCGCGTTGGACTCAGTCAGACCGAACGCTCCGATTTTTTCTCCTTTGCACAGGGGTACCAGATACTTTTTCTTTTGTTTTTCAGTACCGAATGTAAGGATCGGCCAGGCACCAAGGGAAGTATGTGCCGACAGGATAACACCGGAACCGCCATCCACTCTCGACATCTCCTCTACGGCGATGGCATAGCTGATCATGTCCAGCCCTCTGCCGCCGTACTCCTTGGGAAACGGAATCCCCATCAGACCCATCCGGCCCAGGGCGGCAATTGCGTCATCGGGAAATTCATTTTCCTTGTCCATAAGGAACGCCATCGGTTTGATCTCTTCTTCCGCGAACTTCCGGACTTCGGTCCGGAGGTCCTCATGCTGTTTTGTGGTCGTGAATAGCATATCGTTTCCTCCTTTTAATTTTATCTAAACTTGATAATTTTTATCCACTTTAACGGCATAAAAAACAACACCTCGCCTACCCTCCGAATAAAATTTCACGCAGGCTGTGCGAATCCAGTTCCTCGTCCAGCTTCTTCTGGATAGAGGAAAGGTGAGTATGGGCGCTGCATACAACGTTCCCATGGGCTTTGCACCAGGAACATTGATAGCCGGCTTTCATACAGGAGCTGACGTAGGAATCATCTTCCATGACCTGCATTAATCGAAGTAGCGACAGTTTTTCCAGCCCGATTGCCAGGACACAGCCGCCGTCTGCTCCGCGCAAGATGCGGACGATCCCGCCGTTTTGTAGTTTTTTCAGGATTTTATAGGCGAATTGGTGTGGAATCTGCTCCCCAAGGGCCAGTTCCTTTGTGGTCAGCCGGTTTCCATCGGCCAGCGCTCGCAGAATCCGCAGCGCGTAGTCCGTCTCCCTTGTCATCAGCAATGAAGCAGCCCTCCTTTTTACTGCCGAGTATATTATATTGGACAATATTTGTCAAGTATTTTATCGAAAAATATACATAATTTACAAAAGCAGCCATACCGGAATGGTTTAAGGGTATAATATTCTTATCAAGCGAAAGGCGGTAGTTCTATGCCAACGACGGATCAAGTACCCAATAGGCTTGCTAAAGAGAAGTCTCCGTATCTGCTCCAGCATGCATATAACCCGGTTAACTGGTATTCATGGGGGAGCGAAGCCTTTGAGACTGCAAAAAAAGAGGATAAGCCGATTTTCCTGAGCATCGGATACAGCACTTGTCACTGGTGTCATGTCATGGCGCACGAATCCTTTGAAAACCAAACGGTTGCAGCAATTCTGAATCGAGATTTTATCTGCATCAAGGTCGATCGGGAGGAACGTCCGGACATCGATGCGGTATATATGAAGGCTTGCCAGTCCATGACGGGATCGGGTGGATGGCCTTTGACAATTATCATGACTGACGACCAAAGGCCTTTTTTCGCCGCAACCTATCTGCCGCGCAGCAGCCGATACGGTATGGCCGGACTGCTGGAGCTGCTGCCGGAAATCGCGCGGCAATGGAGGGACAATCGCGACGAAATTGAAGCCGTAGGCGAGAAAATCAGTAATCATCTGCGCGCACTTTCTGCGTCTACCGTCTCTTCTTCAGCACCCGGCCGGTATTTGATTGATAACGCCGTGCGCGATTTTCAAAACCGCTTCGACGCAGATTACGGCGGGTTCGGAGACGCGCCAAAATTTCCCTCGCCTCACAATCTGCTGCTTTTGCTGCGGCACGCCGCACTGGAGCAGGACGAGAGCTGCCGCAGCATGGCGGAGAAAACGCTCGCACAAATGTATCGCGGCGGTATTTTCGATCATATCGGCGGTGGCTTTTCCCGCTATTCGACCGATCGAAAATGGCTTATTCCTCACTTTGAAAAGATGCTCTACGACAATGCTTTGCTGTCAATGGCGTATACGGAGGCATATCGACTGACCCGCAAGCCGCTTTGGGAGCGTGTTGCGCGCAAAACGCTGGACTATGTACTGCGAGAGCTGACGCACCCGGCCGGCGGCTTTTATTGTGCCCAGGATGCCGACAGCGAAGGGAAAGAGGGGAAATATTACGCATGGACACCGGCGGAAATCGAGCGGATTCTGGGTGCGGATGATGCCAAAACCTTTTGCGCCTGGTTCGATATCACGCCGCAAGGCAACTTTGAAGGAAAAAACATTCCAAATCTCCTGAGCAACCCCAACTGGGAGAACGATCCGCTATCAATGGAGAATGCCTGCCGTAAGCTATATGCATATCGTGTTGAACGGGCGAGGCTCCACAAGGACGATAAAATCCTGACCTCGTGGAACGCGCTTATGATTGCCGCGCTTGCGAAGGCCGGCGGCGCATTGCACGAGCCGCGCTATCTGCAAGCTGCGGAAAAGGCGCACGCTTTCATTTGCGCAAACCTTATGCGCGAAAAGCGTCTGTTTGTCCGCTGGCGAGACGGAGAGGCAGCGCACGACGGACAACTGGACGACTATGCGTTTTATGCCTTTGCTTTGCTCGCGCTTTATGAAACCACCTTTAATCCCGCATATCTGCAGGAGTGCACACAAATCGCAAAACAGATGCTGCAGATGTTTTTCGACTCAGCCAACGGCGGCTTTTATTTCTACAGCGCGGACAGCGAAACGTTGATTGACCGCCCCAAGGAAGTCTATGACGGAGCAATGCCCTCCGGCAATTCAATGGCTGCTATTGTGCTCGGACAGCTGATGAATCTGACAGGCGAACCCCAGTGGCAGGAAGCAAGCGACGCCCAGCTGTGCTTTTTGGCAGGCGCGACTGGGGACTATCCCGCAGCTTTTGGCGCATCTCTACTTGCGATGCAGAAATCGGCGTTGTATCCGTCCGAAGACCTGCTGTGCGTCACGTCGGAAAACGACGTTCCCGCCGTTCTTTTCACGTTTCTGTCCGCGCAATATCGTCCCAATCTGACAGTGCTTGTCAAGACGCTTGCAAACGCAAAGATTCTGGAAACCGCTGTACCCTTCACCAAAGACTATCCAATCCCGTCTCGCGGCACTGCGTATTATCTTTGTCATAACGGCGTCTGCGCGCAGCCGGTTTATGACATAGGCAGCCTGCGCGCCCTCCTGTAACAGGAAAACTTTGCTTTTATGAAGATAATGCAGGATTTTATGGGCATGCTATCTATAAAATGCTGCCGCATTAACCTGTACTTACTTGGGAGAGTGTATGGAACACACGAGATTAAAACGCTTGCCGAAGCATATCGGCATTATTCCGGACGGCAACCGCCGATGGGCGCTGGGGAACGGCTACGAAAAGCAGGACGGCTACCAATTCGGCTTGCAGCCGGGCTTTGACCTGTATTATCTCTGCCTGGAGCTTGGCATCCCTGAACTGACTTTTTACGGGTTTACAGTGGATAACACCAAGCGCCCATCTGTGCAGACCCAGGCCTTTAAGAGCGCATGTGTGGATGCCGTCCATGGGCTGGCCGACAAGGACGCGAACCTGCTGGTCGTTGGCAACGCAGCGTCGCCGTTCTTCCCGCGAGAGCTCCTTCCCTATACGAAACGTGTAACCTTTGGCAAGGGACTTATAAACATCAATTTTCTTGTCAACTATGGTTGGAACTGGGACTTAAATGCATCCTTGAACAAGACAGGCGCGAACGCCGGAAAAGATTTCCTCTCCGGTATTGCGTCCGCGGAAATCTCCAGAATGGATTTAATCATTCGATGGGGCGGGCGACGCAGGCTTAGCGGATTTCTACCCGTACAATCGATCTATGCGGATTTTTTTGTGCTGGATGAAATGTGGCCCGATTTTGCGCCGGAGCAGTTTTACCGCGCACTTGAATGGTATCAGGAGCAGGATGTCACGCTTGGCGGATGAGCCGCAGATAAAGAAAATAACGCCGCCGCTGTAAATCCTCTTTATTTGCGAAAGCGTGTTTCCTTCTCTGAAATGGCGGCGATCAACTCCTTTTGCTCGGCGTGGGAGGAGTTGAATAGGGCAGAGAAAAAAGGTGGGCTGGTTGCCAGAGGTATGAACAGGGCAAGGCCGATTATCTGCTGGCTTGGTAGTCGGCTCAGCTGAGCCAAGAGCGTTCATATCGGCCAGAATGGTTATCTGTATGAGTGGACGACGTAAAACGGCGGATCGAACTGAGTATCAGTCCGGTCCGCCGTACAATTATGGTTTCATTCATTTCCTGAAATATTGCGTTCCAATCAACGAAAAAGCGTTTTAGGGCCATGCTCCAAATTCTCAATTGTCTATCTTCTTGAATATATTCGGATAACCGTATATAATACATATACATTTTGGAAACAACGAGCACTCATTGCGGCGTTACAGGGGGGCATAGTATATGGAGTTTATGTCGGTCAGAGATACTGCTCTGCTTTGGAAGATTTCTGAACGCAGAGTACAAAAATTCTGCGAGGATGGCCGCGTCGAAGGTATCCTGCGTTTTGGACATTCCTGGATGATACCCAAGGATGCTAAAAAACCGGTCGATCTCAGAAAAGCCCGTACCAAGGAAAGAGGTGAGCAGCCTGATTGAACAAATCAATCAAGTCCGGACAAGCGCATTATTCCGTATGCTTTTCAAAACGTCAAATATCGAAGAGCTTATGGAAAAGAATGCGTATGAAATGGGCTTGCCGTCTTTCAGCGAATACATAACGGGATTATGTGCAGGCAATGGTGAGGTGCCGGAACGGGTTATAAAACGGGCTAATATAGAACGCTCCTTCGGCCATCAGCTTTTTAAAGGAACAAAAAAACCCTCGCGGGATACGGTCCTGCAGTTGGCCTTCGGCTTTGAGTCCGATGTTGATATGACACAGGAGCTTTTGAAACATGCCGGAATGAGCGCCCTGTATCCTAGGGTAAAGCGAGACGCCGCGATTATATACTGCCTGCATAACCGCTTTACCATTGTTGAAGCACAAAATGTTCTCCATGAGATGAAATTGCCATTAATCGGGGGAGGAAAGCAAAATGAACGATCTGAAAGCAGCCGTCAGCAATATTGAAAATGCCTTTGACGCATCGCATTTTCCCACGGGATTTTTAGAGCAATACGATCAGGTGGAATGTCTGGCGGCCAGCCATGGAACAGAAACCTTTCTGGTCAGGCAAAAGGATGGCGAAAAGCTCTTCGTGGCCAAGTGCTACGACAAAAGCCTCTATTCCTTCGTCCATGAGAGCAGCATCTTAAAAGCATTGAAACATGCGAGCCTGCCCGCATTTGTGGATGAATTCCAAAACGACACCATAGTCTGCATCGTCCGTGAATATGTCGAGGGTACGCCGCTAGATCGATACATAGCCGGGAAACGCCTGACGAATCAGGAAATCATCGGCATTGGAGCCGCGCTTTGCGACATCCTCATCTATCTTCACGGCCAGCAGCCCCCTGTAATCCATCGGGACATAAAACCTCAAAATGTGATTATCAAAGACGACGGGCAGGTCGTGCTCATCGATTTCGACATCGCCAGGGTATATAACAGCGCGGCGGAGGTCGATACGCAGTTTTTCGGCACAAGAGAGTACGCGCCGCCTGAGCAGTACGGTTTTTCACAGACCGACTCACGCGCCGACATCTATTCCTTCGGTATCCTGCTGCGTTATATGTTGACGGGTAGCGAGCGTGAGAGTGTCAACGTCCGTATATATAAACCTTTAGCGCGTATTATCAAAAGGTGCACAGCTTTTGCGCCAAAAGAACGCTTCACGAGCGCCGATGCGGTTAAAAAGGCGTTGCTCGCGGCAAACCCAAAAGCACAGAGAAAGCGCAAGACGCTGATCGCTCTTTGCTCGGCTGCCGTGATTGCCCTGTGCATTTTTGGCGGGGCAAAATGGTATCAGTATGCGACCTTTGACCCTTTCGCTGAGGGCTCTATCCCCGCCGTCATGACTGATGCAGAACGGCTATCGGACGCTGTTTCATATATGAAAGATAAGTATGATACAGACTTGTTTAACGATACGGAAAGCTATGCGGACATCGGGTTTGTGAAAACCGTTCTCACCGACGTGTATGGGTATGACAGTGATTATGTGTACGCGCTGCCTGAAGAAGGGGCTCCGCATGAGAGCGACAAGAACTTTCTGCCTTGGGGGATGGGCGACGAACAATATGTGGCGCGGGACGTCATGGCTTATGTGACGGTGAAGATCTATTGGGTGGACAAGGTCTCGGACTATTCGAGCCTGAAGGACGACAACGGCTATTATCCCGGCGTCCGTGTCGCGGTTGCCTTTGCAGAAGAAAACGGAATCCTCACCGGCGTGGGGCGTCCGGAGGATATCACCAAGGGCGAGGCTGCGATCCTGCTTGCAAACGCCGACAGGGTTTATGAAGCGACAAAGGAATAAAGAAAAAATATTTAAAAAGGTGGGCCGACAGCCCACCTTTTTTTATTTGCTGTTTTGTAAAATGGTAGTGTCAATGACGAGCTGACAATTTTCTATGAAAAGGAGATCGAATGATGAGGAAAACAGTCAAAAGCATCCTTTCCCTTATGCTGGCTTTCACCCTCGTATTTGCGATGCTGATACCTGCATATGCGGCAAACTCAAGCGAGGCTGAGACAAAGGCAACGGCTCTAAAGCAACTCGGGTTGTTCAAAGGAGTGTCCGACACGGACTTTGCCCTGGATCGGGCTCCGACGCGAACGGAGGCTCTGGTCATGCTGATCCGCGCGATGGGTAAAGAATCGGAAGCCCTGAGCGGGACTTGGTCGCACCCGTTTACCGATGTCCCATCGTGGGCGGACAAGTATGTCGGTTACGGCTATGAACAGGGCCTAACCAAAGGCGTGTCGGCGACAGAATTTGGCACCGGAGACGCGAGCGCGGACATGTATCTGACGTTTATGCTACGTGCCCTTAGCTACGATGATTCGGCAGGCGACTTCAGATGGGACGCGCCTGATACACTTGCCAAGGCGGTAGGCATCCTGCCGGAGGGCGTTGACACGTCGGATTTCCTGCGCGCAGATGTCGCCGTTGTTTCCTGGGCGGCGTTGGAGGCCGACCTGAAGACTGGAATGCAGCGGTTGTCTAAAAAGCTAATCTCGGAGAATGTCTTTACATCGGACACTTACACTCAGGCTATCGCACTGGTCGGTGAGGAGGAACCAACAGCGGTGTCCGTGTCCTCTTTTGATGCGCTGAAAAGCGCGCTGTCGGATAGCTCTGTGAAATCGATTACCATCAATTCCATCGGAACCCCGGTGGTCATCACGGGAGCGGTGACGATTCCGACAGGCGTCACCGTGACGGTCAGCCGTGGAAACGACTTTTACGTTGAAGGGACGCTCACAAATAACGGTACGATCAACGTCATGGGCGCCGACTCGATCAGCACGGATTTTATCAATTATTCCGTGCTTACCGTCCAGAGCGGAGGTACGCTTCAGAACAACGGCGCAATCAATCTGGATGCGTCGCCGCTGGAGGACGAAAGCGATAACGGGCCCATCGGCGGACAGCTCAGGGTCAACGGCGGGACGCTGAATAACACCGGCTCTGTTTTTCTGAAATACGGACTCGTCAATACACATGGTGGGATGGCGGTCGTTATCGACGGCTCTTTCAATAACGACGGGCTTGTCATTGTAGACGGCTTTTTCCTTCGCGTGGATAATGGCTCCTTCACCAACAACGCTGGTGCAGTCCTGATAAACAACACCAATGTCTTTGCCGGGGACGAAGGGACATTTACAAACAACGGCACCCTGTCCGGTACGTTGGTCAGCAAAGAATCTTAAGGCGACTGGACCTCATAGGGGCAAAACTGTATGAATACCCGAAGGGCGCGCCCGTCAATCCTGCCGATGCGCGGCGGGCGCGCCCTCAGTTTTTTGATTGGAACCCCACCATAGGCATTTAAGGACATAAACGTCAATTGAGGAGCTTTTTATGGATGAGAAAAGGAAATGCAATCAGATTCAAAAAGCTATAAGCAAGCGGTAAACCCTATGGATAGGAGCGCCGCCATGCCCCGCTCTGCAGAAAACCTGAAAGCGGTGCTTGATTATTACGGCATCGCGCAAAACGAGCTGGCGCAGGCGTTAGGCATCGATCCATCCCTCGTCAGCCGATGGCTCAGCGGGGCGCGCAGGCTGCGGGCGGCAAGCCCACAGATGGACGCACTGGCAGAATATTTATTGGAGCACAGCAAACGGATCCATGACATGGAATGGCTGAAGGTGCGGTTTGAGGGCGCAGGGCTGCCAACGGACATTTCCTCCGTGTACCGAACCAAGCAAAATCTGATCATGTGGCTGGCTTCAGACGGTGAGAATTTACGCCGTAATCTTGGCAGCTCGCCGCCGGGAACTGCGTCAAAAACCTTTGCACCAAAAAAATTACAGACAATAATGCGCTCAGATAACAGCACCGTAAGGCTCGGCTGTCTCGATATGGCGCTGGAGCTTGAGCCGATCTTATCAGCGCTTTCCCCAGACAGCGCTGTCAATATATTTTTGTCCAGCGATCAGATTGCTACGATGGTAAACGAAGATATTGTCGCTCTTATGCTGCGCATAATCGTAAAAAATGAGCTCAAAACCCGCTTGGTCGTTTGTGTATCCGGCGATACGCAGGCAATGTCGGCGCTGATAGACAACTATATGGGCGTGTTGGTATCGGGGCATATTCGGTTATCGGTGGTGCATGGGCTGACACAGACCGTTACTAACCAGATGCACCTGATTATCCCCGGTACTGCTGCAATGCTGGTTACTGAAACGCCGGGCATCACCGCGCCGCCGGTGGCGGTAATTGTCCGCGAACCGGCCTTCCTCGCGGATATCCAAAAAAGCTTTGATCGAACCGCCCGTTACGCTCAACCGGTGTTAAACATTTACGGCGACGACTTTTCCCGAAATATCCTTGAAATCCTCTACCAGGAATTCTGTACTCCGGGTGCGCTAGACGTGGTGAAGGACAATATCAATCCCATGTATATGACTGAGGATGCGTATAACCGCGTGCTACTTGCACAAGGTCACAATGAAGCAGAATACACCTGGCGCAGCGGGGAATTTATCCGGTTCAAGTCCGGTATGGACGAAACTTTAAGGGGCGGCTCGGTATTCCGCGAGATACTTTCCCTTGCGCGGCTCAATCGGATTGTTCAGGACGGTTTTTGCCGCATGCCGGGGCTGTACTTTATGAATAAGGGCTTTGTCCTCCTGGATGCACAGGGCTGTATAGATATTTTAAACGGCTACATTCGCTATCTTGAAACGGTTCCCAATTTCCACTTGCTGATACTCGACGATATTGCGACCCTTCATTCGGACAACTGCTGGCAGCTAAAGAAAAATCATCATCTGGCCATTAACTACTGGAGCGGGGCGGAGCCTGTGATGGTCCACTCCGATCAGCTCATACTGCTAAGAGAATTTCAGGCGCATTTTGACGATCTGTGGGCGCAGGGCGCGGGCGGCATCGGCAACCGCTCGGGGGTGACCGCCATTTTGCGCAATGTGACGGCGCAACTGACAGAGCGTCATCTGTACCCAACAACGGAACTGCACGATTTCTCTTAAGTGAGTGCTCCGCTTGCCCACGGATTTATTGAAAAGGTGCGTTTTTCGTCCCGTCAGATGCGGCGGCGGGAGCCGTCGTTTCGCTGCTTGCATTTCTAAGCGGCAAAAAGAAAAAGGAGGAACAAATCATGTTCGTATGGATCGGTAGAAAAGGTTTTATGCGCGGGCCAGTCTGGTTTTTATTTTTTTTAGGCTGCATCGCGATCGTATTTGCGGATATCATGGCTATCGTCGGACAGTTTGAGCCAGAGAATATGGCTCTGTTTGTCGTCGCTTCGGTGTTGGCAGTCTTGTACATCATTGCCTATATTATCGCGCCAAAGCGGCTTAAGCCGCTCTGGGAGAAAAAGCAGGCAGTGCTCATTGAAAAGAGGATATCAAAAGGAAAAAAGTAAACCTTATCTCATTCGGATAAGGTCGAAAGAGCATCGTGGCGATAGTAATGATACCTAATATGGCATCTGGGAAGGACTGTATATGGCATCTGGGAAGGACTGTTTCAATGAAAAGAATAGAGATCCTTTGTTTTTTAGCTTTTTTCTGTGTTACGTTGTGTGCCTGCAGACAGACGGGTGGCAGTTCTGAACCGACTCCGGATGAAAGGCACGCGACGGACATAATTGGAAACGAACCGGCGTCTGTGGAGGAAACACCTGCACAATCGGATGTCCTTTTGCAGACCAACGAACCGGAGGCTGGCATCACTTTCCCCTTTGAGGACGGAGAGGGACGCACGCGTTATAGGTTAGTAATCAACGGGACAGAAGTTGAAACTGAAAACTATCCGTTCACATTTCCGGAAGAACCCAACGGTGGATACTATCCTATGGAAGACGTTCTGAATTTTCTTGGCGTCGCGTGTCTTACAAATGAAGAACACAGCGCCCTCGCAACAGTCATCAACAGCGACCTCATCCGGGTATTTGCGAATTCGCCTACGCTAACCTATGGCACAAAGACAATTTCTGCTGTGGACGCCGATACTGTACCGATTGTAGTAGACGGGACGCTTTATGTCCCGAGCTTTTTTCTCATGCAGCTTTCCGACAACAGTATCGTGGATTTCAGCACCGACCGCTCGGCGGCAACTCTGGATACCGATATTGTTGTAAATGCAGACATTTCCGGCCTCGTAGGGGTTGACAGCAGTATGCTTGAGCAAGATACGTCGAGCGGCTCCGGTAAAGTCGCCACAGACGGAGCGCACCGTTGTCTGGAATGCGGAGGAGCCGGTGGTTATAACGAGCAATATTTCGATCAAGTTATGGTCAATGGACGGTGGCAGCAAATACCCAAGAGCCGCTGGAGAAGTTGTCCTGTTTGCGGCGGTAGTGGCACTATGGGCTGACAAGGTGCTTAGACGAATCTATATATATGCCATTATGAAACTGTCATTTTAGACGCTGTTATTATAGTATGGTGAACAAGAAGAGAATCAGGCATCCAAGTAGATGCCTGATTCTCTTACTGCCTTGTATCGGTGTTGCCCCTCTGTTCGATTGCGGACACTATGGGTGATAAGCATTGGAGTTTCGAACTTTTCGTTTGTTGCGAAAGAGCTTTTCTACCGATATATTTCGTTTAGATTCTTGATGCAATTTTGCTGAGCCTTTGCAGCGTGGCCGCCGCTTCTGCGCGGTTGGCGGTGCTTTGCGGATTCAGATTTCCTGCATCGTCTCCGTTCATGATTTCCTCGCCGCAGGCCCACCGCATGGCGGGATACGCATTCTCCGATATCGTCAGCGCGTCGGCATATGAGAGGATATTCGTATCTTCCCCGACCGAAACATCATAGCCCATGTGCTGCGCGTAGCGGTACAGCATCATGGCGAGCTGTTTTCGTGTGCATTTTATTTGTAAAAGTGTGTTTTTACTTGTACAAATGTTGTATATTTGGCGCAGCATTTTGCAAAGAGAAAAGCCTTGAAACACCCATCAGAGCACGGAAAAGCCCCGAAACTGTTGAAGTTTCGGGGCTTTCTTTTATGGTGCCGGTGGCGGGGGTCGAACCCGCACGGTGTTGCCACCACGGGATTTTGAGTCCCGCACGTCTGCCAATTCCATCACACCGGCACGTTTATTTCAAATCTCCGCCTCAAAAACGGAATCCGGAAATCGGAGGGATATTGAGGAGGGATGTGAAAGCAAAAACGAATTTCTAATTTTCAAAAACCTAGTATCTATCAGGGGTTGCGCACACCGGCAGGTGAACACGCGCAGTAGATTTTGAGTCCCGCACGTCTGCCAATTCCATCACACCGGCAAAGTAAACTATTATCCCATGACAGCAAATCGGTCGTGTGATAATTGGCCTCACCGTCGGTTGCCGCGCAGCGGCGAGGCGGACGTGCCATAAAGCGGCATAATAGACGCTTGCGGATATTATACAGGAAGCCGCAGTCCATTTCAAGGATTTGTTTCTCGACAGATAAAAAATACTACACAAAGAAGAAAGAATGTGATAAGATATTATAATTAGTATGAATTACTATGCAAAAGATTAAGGCCTTTGAAAGGAGCCGCCGGTGACGCGCTTTGACGTATACAAAAAAATATGTGTTTTGCCCCTGACGGCGGCGATGCTGGCCTCGCTGTCGGGCTGCCTGTTTATAGGCTCCACCGAGGACCTTTACAGCATGCCCGAGCTGCCGGAAGAGTATGTCGAGCTCGACGCGCAGATAAAGGAGCTCATAGATTCCGGCTGCGAATACGCCGCCCCGACATCGGGCGCCAATATCCAGTCTATCCAGCTTATAGACCTCGACGCCGACGGGACGGCCGAGGCTGTGGCGTGTTTCCGCAACAACAGCGATGAAAAGCCTCTGAAGATATATATCTTTCGGGTCGACGGGAGCAACTATGAGCAGGAGGCCATAATAGAGGGAAGCGGCACCGCCATAGACAGGATAGACTACGCCGACTTAAACGGAGACGGGGTTAAGGAGATAATCGTCGGCTGGAAGATGAGCACGGAGAAAGCCATGACGGTTTACTCCATGCGTGGCGGCGAGGCGACTGACATTATGGAAGCGTCTTATGCCAAATATACGCTGGCCGACCTCGATGCCGACGGAACGAAAGATATTGTTGCCGTACGCAGCGACAACGAGGGCGGCTGCACCGCGGACCTATATATGTGGAACGGTGACAGCGAGGAGCTCGAATCGTCTGCGAAATTGTCTATGACGCTGTCGGGGCTATCGTCTGCCGTCGCGGGATTAACGACTGGAGCGCTTTCGGACGGAAGCCCGGCGCTGTTCGTATCGGGCGCGTTCGACGACGTTTACAATGTGACCGACGTGCTGTCCTATAAGGCTGAGGCAATGGTAAATATTACCATGAGCGACAGAACGGGAGTAAGCTCTGCGATGTATGTAAACCGCTCGCTCCTCCCGACGGATATAAACGGCGACGGAGTGACCGAGGTTCCAAGCCCGGAGGCACTGCCCGCCGCGCGCGGACAGGAGAGCATATATTGGGAGATACACTGGGTGCAGTACGCCGCGGACGGCAAAGGCACCACGGTGGAGACGACGTACCATAATATAGCGGACGGCTGGTATATAAATCTCCCGGACGCATGGGTCAACAACATAATGATAACACAGGTCGAGACAACGGCCAACGAACGCGCCGTGACCTTCGCCTATATACACGCCGACGGCACGTCTGACGACTTCCTTACGGTATCAACGGTTACCGGCGACTCGCGCGAGTCGATAGCAAGCCGCGGAAACAGATTCATCCTGAGGACGCGGACGTCCGCCATATATACGGCGGAGCTTTTGCCCGGTGATGACGGATGGGCCGGAGCCATAAGCGAGGACGAGCTCAAGGACGCGTTCAATCTCATCCAGAAAGAATGGAAGACGGGAGAATAGCGAATATGAAAAAAGTACTTGTGCTTGAAGACGAGTCAAGCATCAGAAGCTTCGTCGTAATCAACCTTAACCGCGCTGGCTACGACGTCATTGAGGCCGAAACGGGCGAGGAAGCTCTCGAGCTGCTCAAGACCAATCCTGACGTCAAGGTCGCGCTGCTCGACATCATGCTTCCCGGCATAGACGGCTTCGAGGTCTGCCGCCGCATACGCGCGACGAACACGAAGATAGGAATAATCATGCTTACGGCGCGTTCGCAGGAGATGGATAAGGTGACCGGCCTTATGACCGGAGCCGACGACTATGTGACAAAGCCGTTTTCCCCCGCCGAGCTCACGGCTCGCGTTGACGCGCTGTTCCGCCGTGCGGGCGACGACGTGGAGGAGAGCGGTGATGAGCTCAAGCAGCCTCCCTTCACCCTTAACACGCGAAACCGCACACTTGAAAAAAGCGGTGAGCGGATCAAGTTGACACAGGTGGAATACACGATAATCAAGATGTTCATGGAAAATCCCGGAAAAGCGCTTTCCCGCGAGGAGATACTTGACACCGTCTGGGGCCACGACTATTTCGGAGAGGTCAAAATTGTGGATGTGAACATACGCCGTCTGCGCCTTAAGATAGAGGACAACGCGACTAATCCCGCGTTTATAACGACTGTCTGGGGTTACGGCTACAAGTGGGAAGTTTGAGTCCGGCGGCGGCGCGCCGGTTTTGATAATGATAAGGAGGCGGGAGCGTGTCCAGGCTGACGAAAATAACGAATAGGGTCAAGGTCCAGAGCCTTAAAAAGCGTTGGATGCGCAACAGCATGAGCCCAATCATAATGCTTGTGCTCATCGCATTGATGATTTTCATCGCCGTAATTTCCAATTACTATTTCGTCAGCGTCAGGAACGGGCTCGAGATAAAGGCCAAAGCCGCAGAGGAATTTATCGGCATGTATTCAATGGGAAGCTACAGCGATTATTACAACATGGCCTGCGAGTATACTGCCAATTTCGACGACCGGGACAAGCTGGAGCTTCAGTTCATAAATACTTCGGGCCGCATCGAGGTCTCGACATACGGAGTTACCGTCGGTCTATCGCCGAAGACGTCGGACGTCAGCGAGGCGCTGTCTACGGGCAACGTCGCGAACTTTGAGGGCAACGACCCGAATACCGGAGAGAGGATAATCGCCGTATCGACGCCGCTTGAATACAACGGAATGATAGTCGGCGTCATGCGCTACGTCTCGTCCATGCGCATAGTCTACAATCAGGTGCTGATAAGCTCGGGGCTTGCCGCACTGCTGTGTCTTGTTGTAGTAATGCTTGTGTTCGTATCCAACATGACGTTCATACGTAATATTGTCGAGCCTGTGGCAGAGCTGACGGAGACGGCCAAGCTGATTTCCGGCGGGAGCTATGGCATACAGATGGAGAACAAATACCACGACGAGATAGGCGAGCTTATCGACAGTATCAACGATATGTCCCAGAAGATAAGCCGGAATGAAAAAATGCAGCAGGAGTTCATCTCCTCTGTCTCGCATGAGCTGAGAACGCCGCTGACGGCCATAACCGGCTGGGGCGAGACGCTGCTTGCCGACATCGGCTCCGACTCTCCGCAGACGCGCCGCGGCCTCGGCATAATGCTCAAGGAGTCGCGCAGACTTACGAACATGGTCGAGGAGCTGCTTGAGTTTTCAAAGATGCAGGACGGCCGGTTCACGCTGCGAATGGAGCAGGTTGACATACAGGCCGAGTTCGAGGACGCAATATATACCTACCGTGAGTTGTTCCGTCAGGACGGAATCGAGGTCAGTTATACCGAGGGGCCTGAGCTTGGACCCATCTCCGGCGATTCAGAGCGCCTAAAACAGGTTTTCTGCAACATACTCGACAACGCCGCAAAGCACGGCGGCTCCGGCAAGCGCATAGACGCTTCAATCGCAAAAGAGAACGGCATGGTTCTCATCCGAGTCCGCGATTACGGCCCCGGCATACCCGAGGCGGAGCTTCCGTTCGTCAAGCAGAAATTCTACAAGGGTTCTTCAAAGGCAAGAGGCAGTGGCATAGGCCTTGCTGTCGCCGACGAGATAATCAGCCGCCATGGCGGAAGATTCGAGATCGGCAACGCCGAAGGCGGCGGCTGCGTTGTAAGCATTTTTCTTCCGGCCGAATGACCAGATAGAAATAAAATAGAACAGCCGTTGCATTTTGCCGCAAAGTGTGGTAAACTCTCAGCAAAAGGAAAAAGTTTGAATCAAGTTCAGACTTCATTTGATTTACGCGCGTTTTGCCCGCTATGCGGGCAAGCGCAGAAAATTCACATCGTGGCCATCCTTTTTGTGGTCATTCTGTGACTTTATCAAAGCAAAAGGAATGGTCATGATAATGCCGGATAAAGAGAAAAAAGAATGTTTTCGTACTATGATAGGCGGGCAGGCACTGATAGAGGGAATACTCATGCGCGGCCCTGAAAAGCAGGCCGTCGTCGTACGGGACAAGGACGGACAGCTAGTAGAGAAAGTGGAGGAGCTGCACCTTATAAAAGAACGGCATCCGGTGCTCGGCTGGCCGTTCATACGCGGCGTGGTGAATTTTCTAGACTCGCTTGTCAAGGGGATGCAGGCGCTGATGTATTCGGCGGATTTCTACCCCGACGACGGCGAGCCGGAGGAGCCGTCTAAATTTGAAAAATGGCTTGAAAAGACGTTTGGGAGCAAAAAGCTCGAGAGTTTTGTCATAACTTTCGCGGTGTTCCTCGGAATATTGGTGTCGCTCGTGCTGTTCGTGATTTTGCCGACGCTGCTCGGCACGGCGGTGACGTTTGTGACGGATTCAATGCTTGTCCGCAACGTCGCGGAGGGCGTGCTGCGGGTTGTAATACTTCTTGTGTACATGATCGTCTGCTCAAAGACGAAGGATATAAAGCGCGTGTTCCAATACCACGGCGCGGAGCATAAGACAATATTCTGCTACGAACGCGGACTTGATCTGACGGTGGACAATGTGCGCGATATGCCGCGCCACCATCCACGCTGCGGCACGAGTTTTCTGTTCGTCGTCGTTATCGTTTCGATAATCGTGTGCTCGATAGTGTTTTCGCTGTTCCAGGTTCACACTGTGCCGCTGAGAATACTTTACCATCTGCTTTTGCTGCCGGTCATCGTCGGCATCACATACGAATTCAACCGCTACGCCGGGGGACACGATAACCCGCTGACGAACGTGCTTGTAAAGCCGGGACTGTGGATGCAGAATTTTACGACCTTTGAGCCGGACGACTCCATGATGGAGTGCGCGATAGCGGCGATGAAGCTCGTTATACCAGAAAAGAAAGGCCAGGATAAATGGTGATATGGCGGCGACGTACAACGACCTGTATCTCGATGTAAGGAAGGCGCTCAGAGCTTCGGGAGTAGAGGCCGCGCAGCTCGAGGCAAGGGAGATAGTATGTTTTGCTTCCGGAAAAACACGCGAAGAGTTTTTGCGCGATGCGCGGCTTTATGCCTCGGATGAGATAGTTGCGAAAGTACAAAAGCTGCTTGAGCGCAGGCTCGCCGGAGAGCCCGTGGCGTATCTTATAGGAGAATGGGAATTTCTGGGAATTCCGCTGACAATAAATGAAAAGGTTCTCATACCGCGAGCCGACACCGAGGTGCTGGCGCTTGCCGCGATAGAATGGCTGAAACAGCGCGAAAACCCGCGCGTGCTTGATCTGTGCTGCGGAAGCGGCTGCATAGGCGTGGCGATAGCGGCAAACGTCGGAAACGCGAGGGTTACACTTTGCGATATATCGGAGGACGCGCTTAAAATAGCCCGCGTGAACGTGCGGCAGAATGGGCTTATGAGGCAATGCGCCGTGTTCGCGGCGGACGCGCTGGCATCGCCGGAGCGCTCGATGGGAACAATCGACTGCATAGTCTGCAACCCGCCGTACATACCGTCCGGCGATATTGCCGGGCTCGACGCTTCAGTGCGGGATTACGAGCCGGTGAGCGCGCTCGACGGCGGTTCGGACGGCCTTGATTTTTACAGGTCTGTGACGGAGAAGTGGTGCGGCTGTCTCGACGTTGGCGGGAGACTCTGCTTCGAGGTCGGAATGGGACAGGCAGACGCGGTGCTCCGCATAATGCGCGGAGCGGGCTTCGGAGATATAGAAATCATGCCGGACACGGCGGGCATACCGCGCGTTGTGTGCGGAACGCTTTGCGGCGAGATATAATAAGGGAGGACACGGATATGGCAGAGAAAAAGAAAGCTCCTGCAAAGACGGCGGAGATCGCCGTTTCGAGCGACAAGCAGCGTGCCATAGAAACTGCGATGGCGCAGATTGAAAAGGCTTACGGCAAAGGATCCATTATGCGCCTCGGCGAAAATGCTCAGATGAACGTCGAGTCCATACCCACAGGCTCCATCGCGCTCGATCTGGCGCTCGGCATCGGCGGAGTTCCGAAAGGGCGCATAGTCGAGATATACGGTCCTGAATCCTCGGGCAAGACCACGCTCGCCCTGCATATCCTCGCGGAGGCGCAGAAAAAGGGCGGAGAGGTCGCCTTCGTTGATGCGGAGCACGCGCTTGACCCGACTTATGCTCACGCTCTTGGCGTCAATATCGACAGCCTTCTTATTTCTCAGCCGGACACCGGAGAACAGGCGCTCGAGATAACCGAGGCGCTCGTCCGTTCCGGCGCGATAGACGTCGTGGTCGTCGACTCAGTCGCGGCGCTTGTGCCGCGGGCCGAGATAGAGGGCGAGATGAGCGACAGCAACGTAGGACTCCACGCGCGACTTATGAGTAAGGCTTGCCGTGTCCTAGCGGGCGCAATAAACAAGACGAACTGTGTCGTGATCTTTATTAATCAGCTGCGCGAGAAGGTCGGAGTGATGTACGGCAATCCCGAGGTCACGACAGGCGGACGCGCGCTAAAATTCTATTCTTCAGTCCGCATCGACGTGCGCCGCATCGAGACGCTCAAAAACGGCAGCGAAATGATAGGCAACCGCACTAGAGCCAAGGTCGTCAAAAACAAGGTCGCGCCTCCGTTCCGCGAGGCTGAGTTCGACATCATGTACGGAGAGGGCATTTCTCACGAGGGCGAGCTCGTCGACCTCGGCGTCAAGCTTGACATAGTGCAGAAAAGCGGCTCGTGGTTTGCCATCGGAGATATGCGTCTTGGCCAGGGCCGCGACGCGGCGAAGCAGTATCTCAAGGAGAATCCCGACGTGGCGAAAAAGCTTGAGGCCGATATCCGCGCGAATTTTTATAAGCTGATGAGCAACCAGAGCAAGATAGCCGCCAGAGCGGCGGGGCGTCCGGTAGACGTGTCCGCCGACGATTTCGAAGATGAAGATAAGTAAGATCGAACCCTCGAAACACAGGCCGGGACGTGTTCTCATATTCATGGAGGATGGAACGCTGCTGAAGGCGACCGAGGATGTGCTGCTCGATTTCAGACTCAGGGGCGGCGACGATCTGAATGATGAAACGCTCGCGCGGCTCAAGCGCGCGGCGGGTGAATCGTCTGCACGGGAAAAGGCTGTGGAAATGGTCACACGGCGCGCTATGACAAAAAAACAGCTCCGAGACAAACTCGCCGAAAGAGGCGTGAGCGAGGCGGAAGCGAAGGACGCGTCGGACTGGGCCGAGAGCATCGGCGCCGTGGACGACGCCGATTTCGCGTTGTCGGTCGTACGGCACTATTCGGATTCGGGCTACGGCCCGGCGAAAATACGCGAGGAGCTACGAAAACGCGGAGTACCGAAAGAGATGTGGGACGCGGCGCTCGCCGAAATGCCCGAACCCGACGCGGCGATAGACGCATACCTTACAAAAAAGCTCCGCTGCGCGGAGGACGACAAAAAAGCCCTCTCCCGCGCGGCTGACGGACTTATGCGCCGGGGCTTCCGCTGGGACGACGTGCGCGCAGGACTCGCGCGATACGAAAACGGCGCGGAAGAATGATTTGCACGTTATAATGAAAAATGGCAAATACGAAAGGAAGATTTCGTGGCGTATAAAGTTGCGTTCATATCGCTGGGCTGCGCGAAAAACGTGGTCAACTGCGAGCAGATGATGGCTCTGGTTCGCGACAGCGGAAATATTCTCGCACCGGAGCCTGACGGCGCTGACGCTGTCGTCATAAATACCTGCGGTTTTATCGACAGCGCCAAGAGCGAGGCGATAGACAACATCCTTAAAATGGCGGAGCTCAAGGCTGCCGGAAGAATAAAGAAAATAATTGTTTCCGGCTGCCTGTCTCAGCGCTACGGCGAGGAGATAATAAAGGAAATGCCGGAGGTCGACGGAATACTTGGCTGCGGAAGCTACGGGGCTGTGGTTGAGGCGGTCGAGCGAGTCATGCGCGGGAAAAAGGCCGAATTTTTTGGCGATATAAACGCCGCGATAGACGAGGATGACCGCATACTATCGACGCCTGACTATACGGCCTACATTCGTATCGCCGAGGGCTGCGACAATCATTGCGCCTACTGCGTGATACCGTCGCTGCGCGGAAAATACCGCAGCCGCCCGATGGCGAATATAATTGCCGAGGCCGAGTCGCTTGCCGACCAGGGCGTGCGCGAGCTAATTGTTATAGCTCAGGATATAACGCGCTATGGCACGGACATAGATGGCGTGCGCCGCCTGCCGGAGCTGCTTAAAAAGCTCTGCGAGATAAAGGGATTTCACTGGATACGCCTGCATTATCTCTATCCCGACGAGATAACGGACGAGCTCATAGAGGTCGTCGCAAAGGAAAAGAAGATATTGCCGTATCTCGACATACCGATTCAGCACTGCAACGACACGGTGCTCAAAATGATGAACAGGCGCGGCGACAAGAAATATCTTACAGAGCTGTTTACCTGCCTTCGCGAGCGTATTCCGAATCTCGTTCTGCGCACGTCGATAATAACGGGGCTTCCGTACGAGGATGAGGCCGCGTTCGATGAGCTGTGCGAGTTTCTGCGCTGGGCGCGCATAGAGCGCGCGGGTGTGTTTCAGTATTCGGCGGAGGAGGGTACTCCGGCCGCAGCTATGGAAAACCGCGTGAGTGATGAAGAGGCCGCGCGCCGCGCCGAACTCGTTATCGACATACAGTCCGGGATAATGGACGACTTTAACGAGAGTCTCGAAGGCGAGTGCATAGAGGTGCTCTGTGAGGGCTTTGACGGGCAGTCGATGCAGTATGTTGGACGGAGCTTCGCTGATTCGCCCGACGTGGACGGCCGCGTATATTTCACTGCGAGCGGCGCTGTCACACCCGGAGAATTTGTTTCCGTGCGCATCACCGGCGCGATGGATGGCGACCTTCTCGGAGAGATGGAGGAAAAGCAATGAATCTTCCGAACAAACTTACTACGCTGCGCGTTGTAGCCATACCCGTTTTCCTTATCGTGCTGTACGTTAATTTTGCCTACGCGCGATATGTCGCAGTGGCGATATTCATACTTGCCAGCATAACCGATTATCTAGACGGACACATCGCGCGAAAGCGCGGACTTGTTACGGATTTTGGAAAGTTCATGGACCCGCTGGCAGACAAGGCGCTTGTGACCGCGGCGATGCTGATGCTCGTGGCGTGGGGCGATATGCCGGCGTGGGTGCTGGCTGTGGTGCTCATACGCGAGTTCGCGGTGAGCGGAATGCGCATGATCGCGGCGGCCGACGGGAAGGTCATTGCTGCGGCGTTTTCCGGGAAGGTCAAGACCGCGTCGACGATGGTTTGCATAGTCATAATGCTTTTCGATTTTTCGCCTGTCCTCAATACCGTATGCTGGGTCGTCATACTCGTGACGACCGTGTATTCCGGCATAGAGTATTTTGCGAAGAACCGGGACGTTGTGGATCTCGGGGATATGTGACGATTTGACGGCGCTCCGACGTTTTGTCGGGGCGCCTGAATGCATTGCGGACGTTTTTATTTGGAGGGAAGATTATGAAACTCATGGTGCTCGACGGTAACAGCATAGTCAACCGCGCGTATTACGGGATACGCCCGCTGACCACGCGCGACGTACTTTACACAAACGCGATATACGGCTTCGTGATGATACTCCGCCGCCTGCTCGACGAGGAGAATCCCGACGCGCTGTGCGTTGCGTTCGACCTCCACGCCCCGACGTTTCGGCATAAGGAATACTCCGCCTACAAAGCGCAGCGCAAGGGTATGCCGGAGGAGCTGCTTCAGCAGATGCAGCCGCTTCGCGACGTGATCGACGCGATGAATATCCCGCGCTACGCGCTCGAGGGCTACGAGGCCGACGACCTCATCGGGACGATATCAAGGAAATGCGAAAACGCAGGCTGGGACTGCGTTGTTGTGACGGGAGACAAGGACAGCCTCCAGCTCATAACGGAGCATACCAAGGTCAAGCTCATAGCCACGCGCATGGGCCAGACGACGACAAAGGACATGACGCCTGAAAAGTTTGTGGAAGAATATGGATTTTTGGCCCCGCATATCGTCGACCTCAAGGCGCTCATGGGCGACAGCTCTGACAATCTCCCGGGCGTCCACGGAATCGGAGAAAAGACCGCAATGGCGCTCATTCAAAAATATGAAACGATAGACGCGCTTTACGCCGCGATGCCGGATATAGACGCGAAACCTTCCGCGATAAAAAAACTAGCGGAGGGCGAAAGCTGCGCGCGCGAGACGTATCATCTAGCGACTATCCTTACCGATGTGCCGTTTGAATTTTCTCCGGAGAAAAATATGCGGCAGCCACCGTCGCCGGAGCTTTACGGGCTTTTCCTTCGCCTTGAATTTTCAAAATTCATAGAGCTGTTCGGCCTTTCAAAAAGCGAGACGGAAGCGGAGGATAAACCATCCGGGAGCGCCGCTGAATTTGAGACCGTAACGGATGAAAAGCGGGCGGAGGAAATTGTAAGACTATGGAAAAACGCGGAGCGCGTTTCCGTGCTCGCTCTTCCGGAGCTTCGGGGCGTAGGGGTTTATCTCGACCGCGCCGGAGAAAGCGCGCTTATGAGCGAGTTCTTTGCAGATAGCTACGGCGGAGACTGGGATGCGCTGCTGCGCACGCTGTTTTCGTCAGAGGTGAAAAAAACCTCACATAATGTGAAGGAACTCATGCGCGCGCTCATCGACGCGCATATTCCCGCGGGCGGATTTGTGTTTGATACCGCACTCGCTGCATATCTGCTTGATGCAAATGCCGGGAGCTATGATATAGCGAGGCTGTTCCTTTCGTACTACAACGAGGAGCTTCCAAAGCCGACGTATCTTGATGCGGACGCGTTTTCAATGCTAGGAGACAGGGCAGGAGAAGAGGCGTCTTTTGCCTCATACGTCACGGCTGTGTACGCGCTGAGCGATACGCTTTCCGAAAAAATAGAGAGCGGCGGAATGCATGCGCTGCTTTACGATATCGAGCTTCCGCTCTGCGCGGTGCTGGCCGATATGGAAAGCACCGGATTCAGAGTGGACGCGCACATGCTGGGAGAGTTTGGGAATCAACTCGGAGCGCGCATGTCGGAGTGCGAAAACAAAATATACGCCATGGCAGGCGAGAAATTCAACATCAACTCGCCGAAGCAGCTTGGGAGCATATTGTTTGAAAAGCTCCAGATACCACCCGTGAAAAAGACAAAAAGCGGCTATTCTACCAACGCCGACGTGCTTGAAAAGCTCCGCTGGCAGTATCCGATAGTCGAGGAAATATTGAAATACAGGCAGTTCGCGAAGCTTAAATCCACTTATGCGGACGGACTGCTTAAAGTCATTGACAGCGACGGCCGCATACGCACAAGTTTTCAGATGACGGCGACGGCGACGGGCCGGCTTTCGTCTACCGAGCCCAATCTTCAGAACATACCGACGCGCACGGAACTTGGAAGCGAGTTCCGCCGCATGTTCGTACCCGAAAAGGGAAACGTGATTGTGGACGCGGACTACTCGCAGATAGAGCTCAGGCTGCTCGCCTGCATCTCGGGCGATGAAACGATGAAAAACGCGTTTCTCAGCGGAACCGATATACACGCAGTCACGGCGTCGCAGGTTTTCAATGTGCCGCTTGACGCTGTCACGCACGAGATGCGCACACACGCGAAGGCCGTCAATTTCGGAATAGTCTACGGTATATCGGCTTTCTCGCTGGCTCAGGACATCGGAGTGGCGCAGTATATGGCCAAAGAATATATTGATAATTATCTTGAAAAATATTCGGGAGTCAGGAAATATATGGACGATATTGTGGTGAAGGCTAAAGCCGACGGCTATGTGGAAACGCTGTTCCACCGCCGCCGCGATCTTCCGGAGATCAAATCCTCCAATTTCAATCTCCGCTCGTTTGGGGAGCGCGTGGCGCGCAATATGCCTATACAGGGCACAGCGGCGGATATAATGAAGATAGCGATGACACGCGCGTGGAAGCGGCTCCGCGACGAGCTTCCCGAGGCAAGGCTCATACTTCAGGTACACGACGAGCTCGTGGCCGAGTGCCCGGAGAAGCTGGCTGAGAGGACCGCGAAAATATTGAAAGAGGAAATGGAAGGCGCGGCAAAGCTAGACGTCCCTATGACGGCGGACGCGCATTGGGGGAGCAACTGGCTGGAGGCAAAGGGATAAACGGAGAAGCGAAGAAAAACAGCACCCGGCGCAGGGGGATACCTATACACGACGTTTGCTTTGCCTTCGTCACTTTAGAGCGCGAGGCGGAGCCGCTTTACGCATCGTCGGATGTCTAAAAATAGCTTTGAGCTTTTGCTTTTGTATTCCGAGATTCCTGCGGAAATGCAGACGCGTTTTGAAAGCTGCTAAAGCACATGGACAGAGCGGATAACGGGCGATAAGCGCACCAGAACTGAAAGGAAATACTTATGGAACGCGATGGAAGGATCATAATAGTGCCGATGTCGGCTGAAAACATAGCCGATCTCGCAGACATAGAGCGCGAGTGCTTTTCAATGCCGTGGTCGGCTGAAATGCTGCGCGAGGAGCTGTTCAACGACTGCGCGTCGTATATAGTGGCGCAGGATGAAAAAAGCGGCGAGGTAGTGGGCTATGCCGGACTTCTCGTGGCTGCGGACGAGGGATATATAACGAACGTGGCCGTGCGCGAAAAATGCAGAAGGTTTCATATCGCGTCGCGGCTTATGGATGTGTTTATGAATTTTTGCGAGGCCAACGACCTGGCATTTATAACGCTTGAGGTGCGCCGCAGCAACGTATCGGCAATAGCGCTATATGAAAAATACGGATTTTCCGAGGCCGGAGTCAGAAAGAATTATTACGATGCGCCGAAAGAGGACGCGCTTATAATGACGCGCTGGTTTTCAAAGGAGGCCGTTAAATGCTGATATTTGCGGTTGAATCTTCCTGCGACGAGACCGCCGTAGCCGTCGTGCGCGACGGCCGCGAGGTTCTCGCAGACGAGATATTGTCACAGGCGGATATGCACGCGCTCTACGGCGGTGTCGTGCCGGAGATAGCCTCGCGCAAGCATGTAGAGGCAATTGCCGCGCTTGCCGAAAGCGCTCTGAAAAAGGCGGAGATAAGCCGGGGAGATATAGACGCCGTCGCCGTTACCTACGCGCCGGGGCTTATCGGCGCGCTGCTCGTGGGGCTTAACTTTGCCAAATCCGTTTCATACGCGCTCGGAGTTCCGCTCATACCGGTGCACCATGTTCGCGGGCATATAGCGGCGAATTATATTGCGTTTCCCGAGCTCGAGCCGCCGTTTCTTGCGCTTGCAATATCCGGCGGAAACACGCTCATAGCCGACGTACGCGGCTATACCGGCATAAAAATACTCGGAGCGACACGCGACGACGCCGCAGGAGAGTGCTTTGATAAGGCCGCGCGCGTGCTCGGCATGCCGTATCCGGGAGGAAAGCCTATGGAAGAGTTGGCGAAGCTCGGAAGACCCGGGAAATACGAGCTTCCGCGGGCCAAAGTCGACGGCAATGAATTGGATATGAGCTTTTCCGGACTGAAAACCGCCGTTGTCAACATAGTGCACCACGCGGAGCAGACGGGGGAAGAGATAGACCGCTGCGCCCTTGCCGCTGATTTCACGGCGGCCGTGAGCGATATGCTCGTTCCGCGGGCAATAGCCGCGGCGAAGATGAGCGGCAGAGACAGGATTGCCGCGGCCGGCGGCGTGGCGGCCAATTCCATCATCCGCGCGGAACTGAAACGTGCGTGCATTGAGAACAAGATGGAACTATATCTTCCACCACTGAAATACTGCGGTGATAATGGAGCCATGATAGGCTGCCAGGGATATTACGAATATCTGGCAGGAATCCGCGACGACGTTTCACTGAACGCCTACGCAACGCTCGATATCGAAACGCTGAGATAACTTGAGATACGAAAAGCCGCAGGACGAAAATGTCGCCCTGCGGCTTTCCATTCAAATTAACGAATGTAAAAGCGTAAAAAAGTTGAAAATTCGCATTATGTAAACTAAAACCTCGCTTTTCATGAAGGCAAGTAATCGTTTTCAAGGTTTGACAAAAAATTGCTAAAAGCCGAAAAAGCATTGAGGCTCTAAGGATAAGTTAAAGTGGAAAACTCTGTGGATAATGTGGATAACTATAAGTACAGAGATTTTATTATCAAGTTTATGTTTACCCTATTGCGGAAGTCACAAGGAGAAAGAACCCTCAAAAATGTTGAATCAGGCGGGCAAAAAGGGTAAATTAGGACAGAGATTTGCGTAAATAAGGGATTTGGAAAATTCTATATTTTGACGAATAGGAAAAATCAAAGGGAATAATTGCGCAGAAACTGCAAAAATCAAAAAAAATAATACCATTTGTATAATTGCGTCGCTGGAAGCCGCATATTGACGGTTTGCGGCTGCTCTGCCGTCAGGCCGGTCTCGTCAGGCGCTTATAAAAGCACGGCGCCGACTGGCTGGAGCGGAAGTTGCGGTATGTTTTTAAGAGCGCAATTGTTATAAAGCCCGGTCTGCAGCGAAGCGGAGCCGTTTATAGGTGTATGAACGCTCACCTATAAACGGCGCGGAAAGCGAGGAGGGCGAAGCTTTGCAGGTCGCCACAAAATAAAAAAGCAGGAAAGGACGCCTATTGGCGTCCTTTCCTGCGTCAGCTGATAAAAGCAAAGGTGAACAGAGGGGTCTGATTTCACCAAAGCATACTTAAGTTATCCCTTAGCTTTGGGGGGCATGACAGTGGCAAAGCCGGTTATTACGCGCTCGCCGTCCTGATTGGTGACGATCGTCTCCAGCTTGAGGCGGTTTTTTTCCTCGTTGCGCTCAATAACGGTGCAGGTTGCGGTTACGGTATCGCCGAAGAAAACGGGCTTTACGAAACGAAGTTCCTGGCCCATGTAAATGGTTCCGGTGCCGGGAAGTTCGGTGCCGAGGATCGTGGAGATAAAGCCGGCGGAAAGCATTCCGTGGGCAATCCTGCGGCCGAACATGCCCTTCTTTGCCGCTTCATCGTTAACGTGAGCGGGGTTGAAGTCTCCGCAGATGCCTGCAAAATTAACAACATCTGCTTCGGTGACGGTCTTGGTGAAAGTTGCGGAATCGCCGATTTTAATGGTATCAATTGTACGACTGTTCATGATTAAGCTACCTCACTTTACTTATTGTTGATATTTATGGGGGAAAAAGGGTGTTTGCGCGTAAAAACGCAATTATGAAGAGCAACACATGAATCATCTTTCATAACGATGATAACGCCATCCAGAGCGCATGTCAATAAATATCAATTAAATTATTTGCTAAATATTGCACAAAAATTTCCCTGGCATATTTGTGTGATTGGGAGATTTTGAGTTTTTCGGATTGTAATCTATTGACTTTTCAATACCCGCGGCATATTGTTATGTCATAACATGAATCATCTTTCACTTTATTATATTAAACCGCCCTGTCATTTTTTTAACGATTAATATGAACTATTAACGTGTAACACACGTATAACATTCAACAGTGCGCATTATTTTATTTTGAAGATAATTCCCGGCTGCCGGCTTATGCAGTGCTTTTCGGCTGCGCGGTTATGCCGCTGCGGAGAGCCGTTATTAGCCGTTATTAAAAATAAGAAGGCAAACGGAAAAAACGGAGGAGTGCAAAGATGTCCAATAAACCTAATGTTGGCATAGTCGGTATGGGTATATATCTTCCCGAGAAGACTATGACCGCAAAGCAGATTTCAGAAGCCACCGGAGGTAAGTGGTCGGAAGACGCTGTAAAGAACAAGCTCGGAATCATCAAAAAGTTTATCCCGAGCGAAAAGCCGTGCGACGGAACTCAGGAGATGGGCGCTCTCGCGTCGCTTGACTGCCTTAAGAACACGGGAGTCGATCCTCTTGAGATCGATGCGATACTCTGCTTCGGCGAGGAGTGGAAAGAGTATCCGCTGACCACCTCGGCCTGTTATATCCAGGATCGCATTGGAGCGAAGAACGCATGGTGCGTCGACGTACAGAATCGCTGCTGCACAACCGTTTCAGCGATGAAGATGGCAAAAGACATACTTATTGCCGACGATGAGTGCAATATGATTCTTGTCGCGGGCGGATATCGCAACTGTGATATGATAGACTTCACCGATAATGACGTTTCGTTCATGTTCAACCTTTCCGCCGGAGGCGGCGCGATACTTCTCAAGAAGAACTACAACAAGAATCTTCTTCTCGGGACGCACCTCATGAGCGACGGCTCCGTCGTTCACACCTGCGGCTCAAAGGTTGGCGGAATCAACGTCCCCGTAACTCCTGAAAATTATAAGGAATACGGAAAGCTCCGTCTGATGGATTCCGTTAAAATGAAGGGGCTGCTCAATTCAGTGTCGATGCCCAACTGGATGCACTGCATTGACGAGGCTCTGCGCAAGTCGGGAATGACCCGTAAGGATATCGGATTCCTCGACATACTGCATATCAAGCGTTCCGGACATCTCGGAATGCTGAAGGATCTCGGACTGACGGAGGATCAGTCGCTATACCTCGAGAACTACGGCCATGTGGGTCAGGTTGATCAGATACTTTCTCTCAAGCTCGCGCTTGACCAGGGGAAGGTCAAGGACGGAACGGTCGTCGCAATGATCGCCGCCGGAATCGGATACACTTGGGCCGCCAATATAATTAAATGGGGGTAACGCCTAATGAGCACATTTATCCAGCTGTTCATGCGAAGCCTTGAAACGGGCGCGGTTTACGGGCTTGCAACTCTCGGAATCATCATAGTGTTCCGAACCAACTTCGTCATTAACTTCGCGCAGGGCGTTATGGGAATGTTCGGAGCCTACATAGTAACCGTTCTTTTTAACAGAGCGGGACTTCCCATAGTGCCGTCCATCCTCGTCGGACTTCTGGCGGCTATCGGAATCGGCTTTATAGTCGACTTCGTTATCATCAGACGTACGAAGAAGGTTGCCGGAAGCGGCAAGGAGATCATCACTCTTGGACTTATGATGGTATTCGTGGGAATAACGCCCATGCTATTCGGAGTCGACCCGATGCGACTTCCGAAAGTAATTGAGTCCGGCGCGCTGAACATAGGAGGCGCGAACCTCTCGTTCAACAGCCTGCTGAACATCGTCATAGGCATCGGACTTACGATTGCTCTGTTCATGCTGCTGCAGAGAACGAAGCTCGGCCTCGCAATCCGCGGCACGGCTTCCAACGAGCGCACCGCGCGTCTGATGGGCGTGCCGACCAAGCGCATAACTCTGTTTGCCTGGGCGCTGGCCGTCGTTCTCGGAACCCTTGCCGGCTCGATGATCGCTCCTACTACATCCGTCACAGTCAACCTGATGGACAGCGTTCAGATAAACGCATTCATCGCGTGCGTTCTCGGTGGATTCCAGACCTTCTATGGGCCGGTTATCGGAGCTTACATCATTGCGGTCGCCACCAACCTCATGTCCTACTATGTGTCGTCGGTATGGGGCACTCAGCTTGTATATCTGATAGTGATTGTCTTCCTGTGCTTCAAGCCTGTCGGTCTGATCGGCAAGAAGACAATCAAGAAAGTCTGACGGGGGGTAGCTGCATGAAACTTCAGCCAAAAACACAGTCTGTCGGAATGCGTATATGGCAGAGCCCGTATCTGCGTTTCGTACTGTTCGGAATTTTTGTCTCGCTGCTCATACCGCTTGTCAGCGGAGGAGTACTCAAGACCTCATGGATAGGCATAGTCGGCGGAACCATCATCTATACCGTCGCCGCTCTCGGCCTTAACGTCTTGCTCGGTTATTCAGGTCTTATCTCGCTTGGCACCGCGGGCTTCATGGGACTCGGCGCCTACATAAGCGCCTATGTCACAATGGATCTCGGAATGCCCTGGGAAGTCGGAATCCTTGCCGCCATCGTGATACCCACGATTATCGGTATACTTATTGGACTTGCTTCGCTGCGCATGGAGGGCCTTTACCTCGGCATCGTCACGCTGTGCGTCGCGGAGATATTTAGAAAGACATTCGATGAACTTGATGCGTTTACCGGAGGCTTCTCCGGCAAATCCGCCGAATATCCGGTGCTGCTGGGAATGATACACCTGAACCAGAAGGGTACATATATACTTCTTGTTGTCGTGCTGGTTTTGATGATGATGCTTACATATAACGTGGTACACGGCCAGATGGGCCGCGCGCTTCACGCCATGCGCGGCAGTCAGGTCGCGGCCCAGGCAATGGGCGTCAACATCCTCAAGTACCGCCTCATCGCGTTCGCCCTTGCGACCGGCTACGCTTCGCTGTCCGGCGCTCTGTACGTCCACTTCATTAAGTTCGTTTATCCTTCCACATGGACATTGATGGTTTCGCTTGTCATACTGGCGATAATCGTTATCGGCGGTCTGCGCTCCATCTACGGAACATTTATCGGCGCGCTTGTTGTTTACGCGCTGCCGGATCTCGTTCTTAAGAAGATACCCGTCATCGGCGATATCAACGGCCTCGCATATGTCTTCTCCGGCGTACTTATCATTCTTGTCATTCTGTTCTATCCCGGAGGCGTGGTAAAGCTCTTCTCGGACCTTAAAGGTCTTTTTATGAAAGCATTTGTCAAGAAAAAAAAGGAAGAGGTGAAGCAGGATGGCTGAGAATACCGCAGCGGTGAGCCTCGCGATGCCTGAGGACGAGGTGCTCCATATCGATCACCTGTCCATAAATTTTGGAGGACTGAAAGCTGTCGACGACCTGTCTTTCGCCATAAAGGAGAAAGAGATATACGGACTTATCGGCCCCAACGGCGCCGGCAAGACGACGGTGTTCAACTGCATCACCCAGTTCTATAAGCCTTCGACCGGTGTAGTCCTTTTCCGCAACAACAAGGGAGAGGTCGAAAACCTCGTCGGACAGAAGGTTCACAACATTATCCGCAAAGGCCTCGTCCGCACCTTTCAGAATGTCGAGCTCATCAATGAGCTCTCCATCATTGACAACGTGCTCATCGGCGCGCATATAGATTTCAAGGCCAGTGGCTTTGAGCAGGCGCTCAAGCTCCCACGTGCCCGCAAAGAGGAAAAGATGATTCGCGAAAGGGCGATGGAAGTTCTCGAGTTCATGGGTATAGCCAACCTCGCCGACGCGCTTGTCGGCGGCCAGCCTTACGGTATCCGCAAGAAAGTCGAGATGGCGCGTACGCTTCTGTGCAACCCCAAGCTGATAATCCTCGACGAGCCGGCCGCAGGCCTCAACGATGTTGAGACACAGCAGCTCTCGGAGAATATTTATCATGTGCGCGAGAAGTTCAACTGCACGATACTGCTCGTCGAACACGATATGCGTCTTGTCATGAGTATCTGCGACAGACTGTGCGCCATTTCCTTCGGCAAGTTCCTCGCGTCCGGCACGCCTTCTGAGATACAGTCAAACGATCTGGTCCAGGAAGCGTATCTCGGCGAGAAAGAAAGCAAGGAGGAGTGAGACGATGAGCCAAATCGCTTTATCCGTAGAAGGCCTCAAGGTGCATTACGGCCCTGTTCAGGCCCTCAAAGGTATAAATATCGAAGTCCAGGAAGGCAGCGTTGTCGCGCTGCTTGGCGCCAACGGCGCCGGCAAGACCACTACTCTCCAGACCATCTCCGGCCTTGTACACGCTACCGCCGGAACCATAAAGTATTACGACAAAGAGATAACGAACATGGAGGCTGAGAATATAGCGAAACTCGGTATCGCACAGTCTCCCGAAGGACGTCAGATATTCCCCGACCTCACGGTTCTCGAGAACCTGAGAATCGGCGCCTACACGGTCAATGATCGCAAGGTCATAAACAAATGTTACGACCGTGTATACCATCACTTTCCACTCCTTAAGGAGCGCGAGAAACAGCAGGCCGGAACCCTGTCTGGCGGCGAGCTTCAGATGCTAGCCATCGCCCGCGCTCTGATGTCAAACCCAAAGATACTGCTGCTTGACGAGCCCTCTCTGGGCCTTGCTCCTCTTATTGTCCATGATATCTTCCAGATAATAGGAGAGATAAAAAAGGAAGGCACTACGGTCGTCATTGTCGAGCAGAACGCTCTTCAGACGCTCAAGATAGCGGACTACGGCTATTTGCTTGAGCTCGGCGAGATCCACATTTCGGGCCCCGCCTCGACGCTTATCAAGGACGAGCGACTCATATCGGCATATCTTGGCACCAAGTGATATCGGTCTTCGCAGCTTATTTTGTTACCCCACCCCACTGGTTTACTCATAAGCAAAAGCAAGCAAGAATTTAAGGAGGTAAAAAAATGAAAAAGCGTATCTTTGCAGCAATCCTGGCATTCGCTATGACCCTCTCTCTGGCCGCTTGCGGAAGCAAGGGCACCACTACCACCGGCGGTGATACTGCAGCCCCCGATGACGGCACGCAGGGCGTGACCGATACCGAGATCAAGATTGGTAACTCCGCGGCAGTCTCCGGTGCTTATGCGCCTGTCGGCGTTCCATTTCTCGCCGGCATCCAGGCTTATCTGGACATGGTTAACGACGCGGGCGGCATTGACGGCCGTAAGGTCACCTTTATCCACTATGACGACGAGTTCGATCCGGTCAAGGGTAAATCCTATCTGCAGCAGCTCGTTGAGGACGATAAGGTATTCGCAATCGTCGGACACTTCGGAACCCCCGTTGTCTCCGCTACCATCGATGACCTGAAGTCCTACGGCATTCCTTCCGTTTATTTTGCAACCGGCATTGGCCAGCTCTATGCTGAGAACGCCACTACCGATGCAGAAGGCTACAATATCTTCCCCGTACAGCCCATTTACACCACTGAGGGCCAGATAATGGTCGCCCGCTGCGCCGGAACCCTGGGCGGATCCAAGATCGGCATCATCTACACCTCTGACGACGCCGGCAAGAACATGCTTGAGGGCGCTACCGCCAAGTGCGAAGAGCTCGGCATCGAGCATGTCGATCAGCAGGTCGCCGCTGGCGCTGCAGACGTTTCCGCAGCTGTCACCGCTATCAAGGACGCCGGTGTTGACTGCGTCATCGTCGCCGCTATTCAGGCTACCATGCCCACTATCGTCAAGGAAATGGCTTCTCAGGGCATGACCGTTCCCGCAATCACTACTTACGTCAACGTCTCTCCCGCTATCTCTGAGCAGGTTGCTGCCGACATCAGCGGCAAGTTCGATGTCTACGGCGACGGCTGGGTCTCCTATGAGGACTTCCGCGCCGACAACCTGACTGAGTATCAGAAGTGGATATCTTCCGACTATGCCAACAACGCTTATGCCCAGACCGGCTGGATCGCAGCTGCATTCTTCTGCGAAGGCCTGCAGCGTCTCGCTGACGAGGGCAAGGACGTAACCTGGACCAACTACATGGCCGCTCTGGAAGAGTCCCCGATACAGAACCCGTTCGGTGGAACCATCAGCTATGCTAACGGCCTCCGTGCAGGAACCCAGGAGATGAACCTGTCCAAGATCGACGCTACCCAGCCCACTGGCTGGATACTGGTCGACGGCCTGCGCAGCATGAGCGATCTCGCTTCCGGCAAATAAAAGCGACTTCTTTCCTGACTGATTTATAGCCGCACATTATATGCGGCGGGAATCGCTTTCTTATGAAGGCGGTTCCCGCCGCAAAAAATTAATAAGATTAAATTACAATGGAGGCATTCTATATGGATTACTCATCCAAATTGATTTCTATCGAGCAGGCGCTTGCGATGGTCAAGTCCAACGACCAGATCGTCACGGGACTCGGAGCTGCGGAAGCTGGAGCGTTCATGGAGAATCTCCACACCATAGCGGACCGCGTCAGGAATGTAACCATCACAAACTGCAATCCTACTCATTATAGTGCAAAGATATACGAGCCCCAGTATGTGGACAGCTTCAATGTGGATGGCTGGTTCTACGCGCCCCAGCTTCGCAAGTCCCACGCCAACGGCAATATGTCGTTCATACCCAACAACCTTCATTTAGCAGCCACAAGGCGTTTGGATCATGTAAAACCGAATATCTATGTCGGCGCGGCTTCCATGCCAGATAAGCACGGCTATGTTTCGCTCTCCCTCTCCAATACTTACGAGAAGCGCATGATAGAGGTCGCCGACCTCGTTATTCTTGAGATAAATCCCAACATGCCCTATACCTTCGGCGACGCGCAAGTCCCCATAAGCGATATTGATTACATGGTAAAGGTCGATTATAAGCCTCCCGTGGTGACCGACGCGCCTTTCAGCGAGAAGGATACCATTATTGGCAAGTACATCGCCGATATGGTTCCCGACGGGGCATGCATACAGCTTGGCATAGGCGGAATACCAAACGCCGTCGGCGAATATCTGAAAACAAAGAATGACCTCGGAGTTCATACCGAAATGATGACCAACAGCATGATGAACCTTGCCAAGATGGGCGTCATCACCGGTAAGTGCAAGCAGATAAACAAGGGCAAGATGGTCACCACCTTTGCGTTAGGCTTGCCCGAGCTCTATGAGTTTATAGATTACAATCCGGCTGTCGAAATAAGGGACGGCTGCTGGGTAAACGATCCCTACACCATCAGACAGAACGATAACCAGATATCCATCAACACTACGCTCGAGGTCGACCTCACCGGACAGTGCGCTTCCGAGTCTCTTGGCTCTCACCAATTTTCCGGCCCGGGAGGCCAGGCCGACACCGCCATCGGCGCTCTGATGTCCAAAAACGGCAAGAGCATAATCGCGCTTTACTCAACCGCTATGGTCAAGGGCCCGGACGGACAGAAGCACGAGATATCCAAGATTGTCCCGCAGCTCATGACTGGCGCGGCCGTTACCCTGTCCAGAAACGACGTCGACCGTGTCGTAACCGAATACGGCGTCGCAGAGCTTCGCGGAACCAATATCAAAGAGCGTGTCGCACGCCTTATCGCGATAGCGCATCCGAAATTCCGCGAGCAGCTCCGCGAGGATGCGGTTCGCGTAGGAATACTCGGAAAGTAACGGTGCAGGAAAGTTTGAAACAAGTTCAAACTTCAGTTGATTCAATTGTATTTTTCTCACCGCGGACGCGGCAACCGAAGAATCCGTACAAAACGGCTGTTCCTTTTCATGGCTGTTTTGTGACTGGAGCGAAGCGAAAGGAATGGTCATAAACATGGCGACTTTTGAGTACGAAGGAAGAAGCATTTATTACGAGGTCTACGGAAAAGGCAGGCCGCTTGTCCTGCTCAACGGCATAATGATGTCCTGCATGAGCTGGAAAGAGTTCATAGAGCCCATGAGCGCAAACAACACGCTTATTCTGGTCGATTTCCTCGACCAAGGCAGGTCACAGCGCATGGGCGGAGAACCTCAGTACACTCAGGCCATACAGGTCGAGGTCGTGCACGAGCTCATATTGACACTCGGAATGGAAAAGGTCTCCGTCATGGGCATCTCCTACGGCAGCGAGGTTGCACTTCAATTTGCGCTGAAGTACCCCGAGCAGCTGGATAAGCTGCTGCTGTTCAACGCTACCGCGCGCACCGGCCCGTGGCTGGGCGACATAGGCGACGGCTGGATAATCGCGGAGCAGGACCCCGACGGTTATTATCTGACGACTATTCCTATTATCTATTCTCCAGGCTTCTATAGAGAGCACAACGACTGGATGAACAGACGCCGCGATATGCTTCGCCCGGTATTTTCAAACAAGGATTTTCTTGGCGCCATGGAGCGGCTCACAAACAGCGCCGCGAAATATGACGTTTCCACCGAACTCGGAAAGATAAAGACACCTACGCTCGTCGTGTCCTGCAAGCAGGACTATCTTACCCCGATGGAGGAACAGGAATTTATCGTTTCCCATCTTCCGAATTGTCAGTATGTGGTGATTCCCGGATGCGGACACGCCTCGATGTATGAGAAACCGGTCATTTTCACATCGCTTGTGCTTGGATTCCTTAACAATACGAAGATGGAATACAACATCGTTTAACAGACAGAATAAGGCCGGCGCCTATCTCCCACACCGGTCTTTTGCTGGCCCGCCCCATAGAAAGCTGCGCGCATTTTATGGGGTGGGCTTTTGTTTCATGAAAGCGTTACAGTAGAAGCGTTCATGTTGCACAAAAAATTTCGCTTTTTTGTTTAAGTAACACTGAATGTGAATTTCTCCGTTCTTTAGATAAAAAAACACTTTTGTTTCACAAATGATTTACAGTAGAAGCGTTCATGTTGTGCAAAACAATTTTGTTTTTCTGTTTAAGTAACGATGAATGTGAATTTCTTCGCTCTTTAAGAAAAAAATATTCGGAAAATGTTGCCAAACGTTTATTTGAGCCTTGTAATTTGCGGCATGAATTGCTATAATTAAGCAAGAAAATGAATCCATGAAATCTGATTCGTAAATCAGGTTCACAATTTCTATTAGCAATGCGAGGTATAATATGGAATCTTTGGTAAATAAACCGCGGACCAAGCGCGGACGCGCCACGCTAAATAATATTTTGAATGCGGCCGTTCAGGTATTTTATGAAAAAGGCTATCATAACGCGTCTATAAACGATATAACGTCGCTTGCCGGAGTTGCGCCCGGTACATTTTATATTTACTTTGACGAGAAATATAATTTGTACAAATATCTCCTTTTTCAGTGCAGTCATATGATACGCAAGAATCTGAGCAGGGCGGTACAGGACTGCAAGACCCGCCGCGAGGTCGAGCGTGTTGGACTGAAGGTCTGGCTTGACTTTGTACTTGATAACCAGTATATGTACCATATAATATGGGAATCGATGTATATAGACTATGAACTGTTTGTCAACTATTATACGACATTCTGCGAGGCATATATGCCGGGACTTAAGGAAGCACAGAAGACCGGAGAGGTCAGGGATATAGACCCTGAGGTGCTAGCCTATACGCTGATGGGCGCGTCCAACTTCCTCGGTTTGAACTGGGGACTGTTTAAGACTGACCGTTCCGTGGTCGATCATGTGGTAGATGAGTTCATGAAAATTCTCGACCACGGCATCTTTACGGAAAATTTTAAGAGCGAGCCAGAGGAACCGCACAAGAGCACGCCGACTCTGGATCCGCGTTTCCGTTTCCCGGCGGATCTGTACGACGACGGGCACATGGACGAGGAATAAGGCTCCATATCAAAGCTGAGCGCGTTTCGGAACTGTGAGTTCCGCGTACGGCATAAAACGACGCGTGGGTATCCCGCGGGACACCCACGCTCTTCCTTTCCATGGTGGAAAAACTGCGGGAGCGGAGCCAGAAATACGTTGACTGCGCGTGGAAAATGTGCTATCATAAACACCGCGTTGTGGAGTAAACTGGCACAATACGAAGAGGCGTCGGCTACCGGAAACTTAATATTCATACTGTCGTCGCGCAGTCGGAGGAGTAGTTAATTCGCAATCAGAAGGTCGCCGGTTATCGCTTGGGACAGCGGTTCTCAAGAGCGCAAAATCGTGGTAAATTAAGAAACAGGATATGGCGAAAAGCCGATTCTTATAGAAGACGCTGGCATAGCTCAGTTGGTAGAGCAGCTGATTCGTAATCAGCAGGTCGCCGATTGTCCATAAGGTCAGGTATTTTCAAACGCGCGAAAACATGGTAAACTAACAAACAGAACTTCGACGGAGACAGTCGGTTCTCACAGATGCTGGTGTAGCTCAGTTGGTAGAGCAGCTGATTCGTAATCAGCAGGTCAGGTGTTCGAGTCACCCCACCAGCTCCACGTCTCCGTCAAGGTTTCTTGACGGAGATTTTTCTATGTCTGGAGGTGCCGTCATGGCCAAAAAAGATTATACTGTTTCCATGAAAAACGCGGAAGCGTCCGTCCGTATGGAAGGATATATAGTAACCCCCAAAATGCGCAATCAATGCAAGCAGGTACTCAGCGGCAAAACCACCACAGCCGAATGCCTGAAGCAGTTTACGGCCGCAAAAGCGGCAAAGGCGGCCAAATAAAAGGGATACAGCATTGATCCAATTTCAGATAACTGCTATCCGGGTACAACAGTCCTGATCAATAAGCTGGATATCCGTGACGAGCAAACCCTGAACGAAGCGGAAACTCTGGCCACATATATCAACGCCTCCAAGCTGGAAGAACAACCGCTTGAAGGCGCTTTTGACTTTGCCCACTACAAGGCGATCCATCATTTCCTTTTCTCTGACTTATACGACTGGGCGGGACAAATCCGCATGGTCAATATCAGTAAGTCATGATCGCCACCATCCAGGCGGCGAACGGCGGGTATTGTCACCTCAGTGAAGGCGAGTGCTCATGTTTTTTAAATATAATGCGGTTCGCAATGCGGATGTCGCTCGTTCAATCCGCGTCATCTCCACTTTTTACGTCGGAACAGTTGACGCAGTTACGTGTGTGAGGCAACCCATGAATTGAGATTTCAGGAATACACGCTGCAGTTGTCATATTTCATCGAAATGTTAGACTCACAAATTGCAACTTGAAATAATTCTCCTGATTTTTGTACTATATGCTATAATATAAATATATTCTTGTTGATAAAAGCAGTGGTACGGTAGGGGGTAACATGAACAACAACACAATCAAACTGGGGATCGGATTCGCCACCGGACGCAAGAGCTTTAAGAAGGTACTCAGCTCATACATATACAGCTGGAATGAGTCGGGGATTCGGGACAAGCTACAGGCGAATATCAGCCTCAGCCTGTTTGTCGCCTATGATGTCGGGTACTCTAACACGCAGTCCACGGATTACACCAATTTGAATCAGGAAATGGTAGATGCGTTTAAGGAAATCATATTTCTCGGTTCCAAAAACGCACAACGCAGCGTTCAGCAACTCATCGACGACGGCGTTCTGACTGCCGCTGACGCCAAGCTGTTGTTTGGAGCCGGCTATGCAGGGAAGCGCAACGCCATTGTTTATGCTGCCCTGGAGCACGGGATGGACTATCTTCTGTTTCTGGACGACGATGAATATCCTGTGGCCGTGACCAAGACCCGCGATAGCTGCCTATGGGGCGGGCAGTATGTACTGCCTGTCCATTTGCAGAACATCAAAAACGCAGACATCACCAACGGATACCACTGTGGCTATATTTCCCCCATCCCGCAGATGCGCTTTAACGAGTTAATGACAGAGTTGGATTTCAGCCGCTTTATTGAGGCAATAAGCAATGACATTGTTAACTGGACGTCAGTCAAACGCATCCAGCAAAACGGCGGCATTACCTATGCGGATATTCCGGTACTGCTCTCCAGAGAGGCCGTTCCGGTCACAGAGGTCAACCACTGCAAGTTTATCTCCGGCTCCAACCTCTGCATCAATCTGACGGCCCCTGATAGAACGTTCGCGTTCTTCAATCCACCCGGTGCCAGAGGTGAGGACACCTTCCTCAGCACCATGCTTAGCGATCGCGTTGTAACGCGCGTCCCTTGCTACACCTTCCACGACGGATTTTCTGCCTATCACCATTTGCTGGACGGAGTTCTCCCACTGCATCTGGAACCGGTCCTGCCGGACAGCAATGCGGTGGTCACCCGCTTCTATAACGCCTGCGTCGGATGGATTCGCTACAAGCCGCTGCTTCTCTACGTTACCGATCCAGATGCCTATGAATCTACCATCGCGGCAATGAAACGGACACTGGAGGAGATTTTGCCTAAGCTGTGCGTCTTTTTTGATCGTCCGGAATTCATGAACCTTTCCAAGGAACTCTCCAAGTACAGCAAATCCGTCCCAAAACACTACCAACAGTTTTTACAGATCCAGACGGCGTGGACGGCCTTACTCAAGGAGAAAAAGTACTGGCATAGTTCTTAATTCTACTTCAGGTGTTCAACAGGCGATGGCTGCAAAAGCAGAACTGTTCTCAGCCTGAAGCCCCCGTTTGACTGGCCTGTTGCCTTCCTCGCGGGCTGCTGACACTGCGTTGAGTGGAAAATTATCTTTTACTTTTTACTATTTGTGGTATAATAAAGAAGGTAAAGTGATTTCTGCGGTTTCCGTTGATTTTAATTGACGGAAACCGCTTCGCTTTCTTGGGCCATACAGAGCAGAACCGATCTATGCCGTTAGCATGAATACCACCTGCTCTAATATTTAAGAAAAAGAGAATAAAATGACATTTAAAGAACTGAACCTCACAGCACCTATCTTAAAGGCGGTTGACCATCAGGGGTATACTACACCGACTCCCATTCAGCAAAAAGCAATTCCTTTTCTATTGCAGAAGAGAGACCTGATCGGCTGTGCCCAGACGGGCACGGGTAAGACAGCTGCCTTTGCCCTTCCGATTCTGCAGAACCTTGCATTGGAACGGAGAAAGGGAATCAGAGCGTTGATACTGACGCCCACAAGGGAACTGGCTATTCAAATTCAGGAAAACGTTGAGTATTATGGGACCTATCTGCCCCTTCGCTGCACCGTCATCTTTGGTGGCGTCAGCCAGGTGCCGCAAGTAGAAAGACTGGGGCACGGCGTTGATATCCTGATTGCCACGCCGGGGCGGCTGTGCGCCCTGATGAATCAGGGCTATGTTGACATCTCGCGGATTGAAGTTTTTGTCTTGGATGAGGCTGACCGGATGCTGGATATGGGCTTTATCCATGATGTAAAAAAAGTCCTGAACGCGCTCCCCCAAAAACGACAGACGCTCCTTTTCAGCGCAACAATGCCAAAGGAGATTGAGGCTCTTGCAAACACCATTCTTCACGATCCGGTTACGGTAAAAGTCGATCCCGTGACCAGTACAGCTTCTTCCATTCACCAGCACGTATACTTGATTGACAAGGGCAATAAGCCCCGCCTGCTAATAAAGCTGCTTCATGACCGTGAGGTTGGAAGCGCGCTGGTTTTCACACGCACAAAGCACGCCGCCGACAGGGTAGTCAAAGAACTGGCCGAGGCTGGTATGGTGGCGATGGCTATTCATGGAAACAAGAGCCAGAATGCCAGGCAGACCGCGCTGAAGAACTTCAAAAACGGAGAGATTAAGATCCTTGTGGCAACGGATATTGCGGCCAGGGGAATTGATATTCCTGAGCTGTCCCACGTGTTTAATTATGAACTGCCAAATGAACCAGAAACCTATATTCACCGCATCGGCAGGACTGGCCGTGCCGGTCTGGGAGGCATCGCCATCAGCTTCTGCGACTATGATGAAATGCCCTATCTAAGGGATATTGAAAAGTTGATGGGGCGCACCATCCCTGAGGAAAAATCGGAAGGGCCAATGACGATCCTGCAAAAATCAGAAAAAGCGCCACGGAAACGGTATGGCTTTGATAATCCTCTTACAACCGCAGCAGCTAAGCCCGGGAAACCACATGTCTCGGCGACTGATCACTTTTCATATGCAAGACCTCACGGTGTATCCGCAAGACGGCATAGCCGTGTGGCGGGCAGCCGAAAGAACCACAAAAACTGACGGAAAGTCCTCAACCGACAACAGGAATATTAGAAAAACATGGCCCTTTAGGCAGCTATGCAATCAAATATGCGCCATGCGGGCTGGTAAGCGCGCATAGGCACATTAAATAAATAAGTTGACTTTTCACTAATAATGTGATATTATCATAATGATATTTAATATGATTACTTTGATCTCACATGTTTTGT